>PAPN01000052.1 GCA_002708925.1 Paracoccaceae bacterium | reverse complement strand
TGGCATATTCCCAGATCGAGGCCATGTCGTTTTCCTAATTCTTCCTGGCTCGGACGCAATTCACATCCGCGTTAGCGTAGGTTCACCCTCAGTACCGCAGCCGAGGCAAAAGGCAAAAGCGCGATAGCGCCGCAGGTGATCCCGGCCAGCATCAGCATGGGCGTGGCAAAGTCCATCCCCTCGGCCCCGCGCCGGGCCACTTCGGCCCCAAAAATCAGCGTGGGCACATAAAGTGGCAGCACCAGCAGGCTCAGCAGCAGCCCGCCGCGCTTGATCCCCATGGTCAGGGCCGCGCCGAAGGTGCCGATCACGCTCAGCGCCGGGGTGCCCAGGGCCAACGAGATCACAAGCGGGCCGTATCCCGCCCCCGGCAGGTTCAGCAGCAGGCCAAAGACCGGCGCCGCCAGCACCAGCGGCAGCCCGGTGGTCAGCCAATGCGCCAACGCCTTGACGGTCACGGCGGCCTCCATCGGGACGGGGGCGGTGGCCAGCAGATCCAGCGATCCGTCCTCCCAATCCAGCGCGAAAATCCGGTCCAAAGACAACAGACAAGCCAGCAAAGCCCCCAGCCACAAAATCCCCGAGGCAATTTTCGCCAGCAGCGCCGATTGCGGCCCCACCCCAAACGGCACCAGCACCACCACGATCAGGAAAAACGCCAGCCCCAGGCCAAATCCCCCGCCCGCGCGGATCGCCAGCCGCATGTCTCGGATCAATAGCGCAATCACAAGAAGGCTCCGTCAAAATCGTCCAGCGCCGGTGCCTTGGCCTTATAGGGGGCGACATCCAGCACCCGCGCCTCATCCAGCCCCAGATCAATATGCGTGGCCATCAAGGCCAGCCCCCCGCCCAGCAAATGCGCCCGCACAGCCCCCGCAAACAGCGCCACAGCCCCCGCATCCAAAGACACAGTCGGCTCGTCCAGCACCCAGACCGGGCGCCCCGTCACCACCATCCGCGCCAGCCCCAGACGCCGTTTCTGCCCGGCAGACAAAGCCCCCGCAGGGCGGTCTTTCAGCGCCTCCAGCTCAAAGGCCTGCAAGGCCGGGGCAATATCGCCCGTGGCAAACACATCCGCCCAGAACTCCAGGTTCTCACGCACGCTCAGCACCGCCTTGATCCCATCCGAATGCCCCGCATAGGCCATCGCCTCGCGCTCCAGCCCGATGTCACCGGACAGCGCAGGCTGCAACCCCGCCACTGTGCGCAACAAAGTGGTCTTGCCGCAGCCATTGGGCCCGCGCAGCACCAGCGCCTCGCCTGCTCCCACCCGGAACGAGACCCCCTCCAACACGGGAACCCCGCCCCGCGCCACTGCCAGATCTGAAACATTCAATTCCATGCAGCCGTCCTACCCGATTGGCCCGCAGCCGAAAACCCACATTCATCTTGCCAAAAATACTCAGGCAACAGGGCCGCCCGCCACAGCCTTGACCAAGGTCAAACCGGCAACACCGCCGCCGCGATCCGCCGCCCTTCCGAGGCCAGCACATTATAGGTGCGACAAGCCGCAGGCGAGCTCATGACCTCGACCCCGATATTCAGCTGCTCCAGCCGCTGGCGCAGCGGCGCGGGGGCATGGGCAATCTCGGCCCCCATGCCCAGAAACAGCACGTCCACCTGGCCGGACAGCGCCTCAAGCGCGGGCAGATCGTCCAGCCCGCCCCAGCTGCTGGCGCGAGTCAGCGTCACCAGCGCCGGACCCTCGATCACCTGACCGGCCACGCGGAAAAAACCGGGGCCATAGCCGTCGATCGGCACCGCGTCATTATAGATCACCTCGGTCAGTTGCATCCTGGGGTCTCCGGTTTGTGGCGCCCAGCAGGTCAGGCGTCAATATTGGCGTATTGCGTGCCGCCATTGTTATCCGGCTTGGACCAGTCGCGTTTCACGCCCAGCAGCAGCACCATGTTCTTGGCCACATAGACCGAGGAATACGTCCCCACGATCACCCCCCAGGTGATGGCGAAAACAAAGCCGCGAATGACATCCCCGCCCAGGATCAGCAGCGCGATCAGCGCGATCAGCGTCGTGCCCGAGGTCATGATCGTCCGGCTTAGCGTTTCGTTCACCGTGCGGTTCATCAGATCGCGCAGCGGGGTGGATTTGAACTTGATCAGGTTCTCGCGCAGGCGGTCGAAGATCACCACCGTGTCGTTGATCGAATAGCCGATGATCGTCAGCAACGCGGCGATGGTGGCCAGATCGAACCGGATTTGCAGGATGGAAAACACCCCGATCGTCAGGATCACGTCATGCGCCAGCGCCGCGACCGCGCCCACGGAAAACTGCCACTCGAACCGCAGCCAGATATAGAACAGGATCGCCGCCAGCGAGGCCGCCACGGCAATCACGGCCGTCATGATCAGCTCACCCGAGACCTTGGGCCCCACCGATTCCACCGATGGGAAGGTGACCGAGGGATCCACGGCGCGCAGCGCCTCTTCGACCAGCTGGATGGTTTCGGGCGTCACCGCCTCTTGGTCATCCTGGGCCTGAATGCGGATCATCGCCACGTGTTTATCGGCGGCAAAGGTTGGGTCGAACACCTCGGTGATGGTGACATCGCCCAGCCCCAGCGGGGTCATTGCATCGCGATAGGCCCCCACATCCACGGACGAGGTGGATTCGGTGCGGATTGTGGTGCCGCCCTTGAAATCAATGCCGAAATTCAGCCCGATCACCAGCCAGCTGGCCAAAGAGGCCACAATCAGCACCGCCGACAGGCCCAGCGTCAGCTTCTGGACGCGAAAGAAATCGAAATTCGGAATTTCGCGGAACAGTCTCAGTCGCATGTCAGACCTCAATCGTTTTCGGACGGCGGCGTTCAAACCACATGATAATCAGCAGGCGGGTCACGAAGATCGCCGTAAAGACCGAGGTCACAATGCCCAGCCCCAGCGTGATCGCAAAGCCGCGCACCGGACCCGAGCCCAGCATGAACAGAATAGCCGAGATGATGAACGTGGTGATATTGGCGTCAATAATCGCCGACAACGCCCGGTCATAGCCCAGCTCGATCGCGCGGGCGGGGCCTTTGGCGGTGCGCAGTTCCTCGCGGATGCGTTCGAACACCAGCACATTGGCATCCACCGCCATGCCGATGGTCAGCACGATCCCGGCGATCCCCGGCAGGGTCAGCGTCCCGCCAATCAGGCTAAGCGCGCCGAAAATCAGCCCCACGTTGATCATCAGGGCGATATTGGCGAAAATCCCGAACAGCCCGTAGCTGAGGAACATAAAGACCAGCACGGCCACAAAGGCCACCAGACAGGCAATTTTGCCCGCTTCGATACTGTCGGCGCCCAGTTCGGGGCCGATGGTGCGCTCTTCCAGGAATTCCAGCCCCGCAGGCAGGGCACCGGCGCGCAGCAGCACGGCCAGGTTGGTGGATTCCTCGACGCTGAAATTGCCGGTGATGATCCCCGAGCCGCCACCGATATGGGCCTGAATGACCGGGGCGCTGATCACCTCGCCGTCCAGCACGATGGCAAAGGGATTGCCGATGTTTTCCGCCGTATAGTCCCCGAATTTACGCGCGCCCGTGGTGTTGAACCGGAAGGACACGGCCGGACGGCCATTCTGATCGAAGGCAGGCTGCGCATCGACCAGTTCCTCGCCGGTGACAACGGGGGCCTGTTCCAGAACGTAATACAGCCCCTCTTCGTCCACGGCGGGCAGCAATTCGTTGCCGGCACCGGGGGGCATATCGGCATTGCCGGTGCGCGTCACAACCGGCTGAAAGGTCAGCTGAGCCGTGGTGCCGATGATGTCCTTCAGCTCTTTGGCGCTGCCGACACCGGGCACCTGGATCAGGATGCGATCCTCGCCCTGGCGCTGGATGGTGGGTTCGCGCGTGCCGACTTCGTCAATCCGGCGGCGGATGATTTCCAGCGCCTGTTTGACGGTGCGGTCATCGGTGGCCAGACGTTCGGCCTCGGACAGGGTGATGACGAAATCGGGGCCCTCCACTGTCACATCAATATCGCTGGAGCCTGCCCCCGTCAGCGTCACCACCGGACGGGCCAGGCCGCGCACCAGTTCGGCGGCGCGTTCGACCATCTCGGGCTTTTGGTTCAGACGGACCCGCAGTTCCGCGCCCTGGGTGCGTTGCAGCCGGATCGTGCCGATCTGATCGCGTTCCTCGCGCAGCAGGTCGCGCACCTCGGGCCACATGGCCTGAAGGCGGCTTTCATAGACATCCTGCACCTGGACCTCGGCCAGCAGATGCGCGCCCCCGCGCAGATCCAGCCCCAGATTGACAAGCCCCGAAGGCAGGAACGAGGGCCACTGCCCCACCTGCGCCTCAAGCCCCTCGGCCGTGGCGCCCGCTTCGATCGCGGCCACGGCGTCATTATGCGTTTCCACCCGTGTGTAGAACGCATTCGGAAGCGCCAGCGCCAACCCCAGGACGCAGAGGCCCCAGATCAGCACGCGCTTCCACAGATCAATCTGAAGCATGGTGTCTGCCTTCGGTTATCTTTCCAGAACGAAAAAAGCGGGCGCTTACGCGTCCGCTGCCGGTTCGGTCTTGTTCAGGACCTGAGCGATGGTGGATTTGACAACGCGGACTTTGACACCCTCGGCCAGTTCGACCTCGATCTCATTGTCGTCTTTGACCTTGGCCACCTTGCCGATCAGCCCGCCCTGGGTGACCACCTGATCGCCGCGACGCAGCGCGCTGACCATGCCCTGGTGCTCTTTCATCTTCTTCTGCTGCGGGCGGATCAGCAGGAAATACATGATCGCAAAGATCAGAATAAGCGGGAGAAACTGGCCAATGGCTTCCATCGTCGGTGTCCTTGTTGGTTAGCAGGGGCCGGATCGGTCTTCCAAGTACGGACCCCAGAGATTTTGCAGGAACCTATGTGCGGGGACGGGGTTTTGCAAGGCGTCAAAACTCCCACACAGCCCACAGCCCGCCGCAAGGCCCAAACGCGGGTTTACCCACCCTGGAAATCCCGGCATGGTTGCAGAGTAGCGCTTTTCAAGAGTACCCGGATATGACCGCTTCAGATGCCAATATCACCCTTCCCTTCACCCCGCAGGAATTTTGGATATTCATATTGGCCGCAAGCGTGATTGGCCTTTCGGCGCTGACCTTCTATCTCGGACGCGACCGGATACGCGAAAACGGACTGCCCAAGCACTGGCTGGCCGACATGCTCATCGGCTTTGCCAGTATCCTCGCCCCGATCTGGGTCGGTCTGATCCTCTTTGTGCTCTATGGGCTGTGGCAAGTCGCATGGAGCTTTCCTGCGGCACACGAGGGCGACAACCTGCGCTGGCATGTCTTGGCGTTGGTCGGATTGCTGACCGCCTTGGGTGGGCTTCTGGGCACCCCGCTGGCGATGATCCGCGTGATGATGACCGAGCGCCAAACCAATGCCGCGGAACAAGGCCACATCACCGACCGTATCAACAAAGCGGTCGAGGGGCTGGGCACCGAGAAAACCACCACAAGGATCGGTCGTGTCCTTCGAGTGCAGCGCCCCCAGAAGCGGCACCTCTTTGTGCCAGACGGGGAAACGCTTCAGATCAACGCGCCGCTTGGGTATCAGACCCTCGAAACTAAGCCAGATCTATGGTTTGATGAAACCGAGGGTGATTATCTAGAAGGTGAAACCCATATCATCAAGCTTCTGACTGCCGAAGAGACGATCATCGAATGGCAGGACCAAGGCCCGCTGGACCTGCGTAACGCCGAAAGCATTGAGGTGGGTGGCTGGGAGGCCTTTAACGAAACAGTCCCCAACCTCGAGGTCCGCATCGGCGCACTGTTTGCGCTGGAACGCATCAGCCAGGACAGCGCAAGGGACCACATCCAGATCATGGAAATCCTCTGCGCCTATATCCGCTCAAACGCGCCGGCAAAAAACGCTGAAATCTGCCCCCAGCCTCCTGCGTCCCAGGAACGGCCAGCATCAGACGACTGGCGCGCACAACTGAAAGAAAGCAAAGAAGCCCTATGGAGTTGGTCCAAAGCAGAACATCCACGGCTCGACATACAAATAGCTTTGAAAATTTTGGGGCGGCGATCACAAGAAAGGAGATTGCTGGAAGCCAGGGGCCACGAACAGACCCCTGTACTATCATTTGTCTTTGACGAAGCAACCAAATGCAGAACTTCTGTTGAGTTCCGCGCCTGGTCAATGGCTTGCGATGACTATAGAGGCTATCGTTTGGATCTGCGGGACACTGATCTTCAACGCGCGGATCTCTCTGAGTTAAACCTAAATGGCGCGTTGCTAAACGGCTCGAAACTCAATGGCGCCAAGATGGTCGGCACCAAGCTCAACGGGACAAAACTCTGGGCTTGTGAATTTCAAGGAAGCTGGATGTCAAACGCCAGCCTGATCGGTGCCGATTTGAGAACAACGAAGTTCTTCGCCTCTAGTCTTCAAGACGCCGATCTAAGAGCCGCTGTCTTCTCTTTCGAGAAAATCCAACGTCCTTTCCTATGCCATAGCAATACCCGGTGGGCAGCCTGTCTCAATACAGACTGGCGAGAATTGGGGGAGCCCAGAAAAATAACAGCAGACCATATCGATCAAATGTTCGCCGATAGGAGTTCAAAGTTGCCAACAGAAATACCACGCCCAACCCACTGGCCCCAAGAAAAGCTAGTTGCAATCGAATTCGTGCGCAGATGGCGTAAATGGCAGGCCGAGATTGGTTTCCAACCGCCCAAAAATCCGTAATAACGCGCAAAGACACGACTCAACACCGGAGCAGACCCATGCATGACATCCGTGCCATCCGCGAAAACCCTGCCGCTTTGGACGCGGCGCTGGCCCGCCGCGGGGCCTCGGCGGTGTCGTCCGAGGTGCTGAAACTGGATGAGGCCCGCCGCGCCAAGATCCTGGCCGCCGAAACCGCGCAGGCCGATCAGAAAAAGGCCGCCAAAGAGGTGGGCGCCGCCAAAGCCCGCGGCGATGAGACCGAGTTCGAACGCCTGCGCGCGCTGGTCGCTGACAAAAAGGCCGAAACCGCCGCCATGCAGACCGAGGCCAAGGACCTGGACCAGCAACTGACCGACCTGCTGATGACCCTGCCCAACACGCCCATGGATGATGTCCCCCAAGGCGCGGACGAAGAAGATAACGTCGAGATTCGCCGCTGGGGCACGCCCAAGACCTTCGATTTCCAGCCCAAGGAACATTTCGAACTGGACGGCGTGAAACCGGGGATGGACTTTGAAACGGCGGCCAAACTCAGCGGCTCGCGCTTTGTGGTGCTGTCCTCGGGCGTGGCGCGCGTGCACCGCGCGCTGGCGCAGTTCATGCTGAACACCCATGTCGAGGAAAACGGGCTGACCGAAACCTGGACCCCCGTTCTGGTACGCGAGGAAATGATGCTGGGCACCGGGCAGTTGCCGAAATTCGGCGAGGACAGCTACCAGACCCGCGAAGGCTGGTGGCTGGTGCCGACGGCCGAGGTGACCCTGACCAACATCGTCAATGGCGTCACGGTCGAGGAAAACTACCTGCCCCGCCGCTACGTGGCCCACACCCAATGCTTCCGCTCCGAGGCAGGCTCGGCCGGCCGCGACACCGCCGGGATGCTGCGCCAGCATCAGTTCGAAAAGGTGGAAATGGTCTCGGTCACCCATCCGGACACATCGCTGGACGAACATGACCGCATGACCAAATGCGCCGAAGGTATCCTGGAAAAACTGGGCCTGCCCTACCGCACTGTTGTGCTGTGCACCGGCGACATGGGCTTCGGCGCGACGAAAACCCACGATATCGAGGTCTGGCTGCCGGGGCAAAACACCTATCGCGAAATCAGCTCGGTCTCGGTTTGCGGCGACTTCCAGGCGCGCCGGATGAACGCCCGCTTCAAACCGACCGAAGGCGGCAAGCCGCAATTCGTGCACACGCTGAACGGATCGGGCCTGGCCGTGGGCCGCGCGCTGATCGCCGTGCTGGAAAATGGCCAGAACGCGGATGGCTCTGTCATCCTGCCCGAAGCGCTTCACCCCTATCTGGGCGGCAAAACCACCCTCTCGGCCGACGGCAGCCTGACATAACTTAAAGGAGCGCCTTCGGCGCCCACGATATCTCGTCCTCCGCCTGCGGCTCCGGCCTCGGGCGGGCGCAAACCCACACCGCAGCGCCTCCTTTCTTTGCTCGCTCAAATACTCCGGGGGTGAATTGGCCGCAGGCCAAAAGGGGGCTGGCCCCCTTTTCCCACCTAAAATCCAGGCACCAGCGGTTAGCGGCCCTTGGGATTTTTGCCCAAATGCTTGCTCAGGGCCCCCGCATTCTTTTCGCGCCGTCCTTTATAGGGGTTCTTATTCCCCTGCCCTCGCATCGTCAGACGGATCGGAGTGCCCGGCATGTCGAAATCCTGCCGCAGCCCATTGATCAGATAGCGTGTGTAGCTTTCCGGCATCTTATCGGGCAACGAGCACATCACCACGAAGCCCGGCGGGCGGGTTTTCGCCTGGGTCATGTAGCGCAGTTTGATGCGGCGCCCGCCCGGCGCGGGCGGCGGGTGCTGTTCCACCATCCCGGTCAGCCAGCGGTTCAGCTGCGCCGTCGGCACGCGGCGGTTCCAGGTGTCATAGGCCCGCTCGATCGCGGCGCGCAGGCGTTCCAGCCCCTTGCCGGTTTTCGCCGACACCGTGACCAGAGGCGCCCCGCGCAGCTGCGGCAGCAGCCGCTCAAAGCTTTCCTTCAGATCGCGCAGTTTTTCCTGCTTGTGATCCTCAACATCCCATTTGTTCACCGCGACGACCACGCAGCGCCCCTCGCGTTCGGCCAGGTCCGCGATGCGCAGATCCTGCTGTTCAAAGGGGATAGCGGCATCCAGCAAAACCACGACGACCTCGGCGAATTTCACCGCGCGCAGCCCGTCCGAAACCGAGAGTTTTTCCAGCTTTTCCTGAACCTTAGCGCGTTTGCGCATCCCGGCCGTATCCCAGATCCGCACCGGCAGGCCCTGCCAGTCGATGGTCAGGGAAATCGCATCGCGCGTGATCCCGGCCTCGGGGCCGGTCAGCAGGCGGTCCTCGCCCAGGATTTTATTGATCAGGGTGGATTTGCCCGCATTCGGGCGGCCCACAACGGCGATCTGCATGGGTTTTTCGATGGTCGGGATACGGTGGGGCGGCAGGCCGTCTTCGTCCTCAAGCGCGTCGTCCTCGGACAGGGTGACATCGGTTTCGGGCGTGTTCTGCGCGGCGCGGTCCTCAAATTGCTTGGCCAGAGGCATCAAGGCGGCCAGCAGATCGCCCATCCCTTCGCCATGTTCCGAGGAAATGCTTAGCGGATCGCCCAGACCCAGCGCATAGGCCTCAAGCGCGCCGGCCTCGCCCGCGCGGCCCTCGGCCTTATTGGCGGCCAGGATCACATGTTTGGCGCGGCGGCGCAGGATGTCGGCGAAAACCTCGTCTGCGGGGGTCACGCCCACGCGTGCATCCACCATGAACAGGCAGATGTCGGCCATGTCCACGGCGCGTTCCGTCAGGCGGCGCATCCTGCCTTGCAGGCTGTCGTCGGTGGCCTCTTCCAGGCCGGCCGTATCAATCACGGTAAAGCGCAGATCGCCCAGGCGCGCCTCGCCTTCGCGCAGATCGCGCGTGACACCGGGCTGATCATCGACCAGCGCCAGCCGTTTGCCGACAAGGCGATTGAACAGCGTGGACTTGCCCACATTCGGGCGGCCCACAATGGCAAGGGTGAAACTCATGTCTCTGGCTCCAAAACGGATCAAGCCGCCCTGTTACAGCAATCGCGCGTCAACGGAAAGCGTACAATTGCCCCTGCGTTGACACCACATACATCACGCCCCCCGCGATCACCGGCGCGGTGGTGGCGCCGCCGGGGATGTCGATGCTGCGCACCAGCGCGCCGCTTTGCGGGTTAAAGAAACGGATTTTCCCGTCATTCGAGGCCACGATGATCTGACCGCCCGCCAGCACGGGGCCCATATTGGCGAAGGTCTCGGTGGCCTTTTTCTGGGTGTGTTTCACGTAATGAGGCAGCTTCACGCCCCAAATGCGGGTGCCGTCCCTGGCGTCTAGCCGGACCAGCTCGTTCTGGACGGTGACCGCAAAAACCGAGCCCCCCGCAGGCCACATCGGCCCCAGCGCGCCCTCGCGCGCGGTCCATTTGCGCTCGCCCGTGTTCAGATCCAGCGCCGCCATCCGGCCCGCGTTCGAGCCAACATAAACCGTATTGCCGTCAATCACCGGATCGCCGGTAATGTCGTTCAGCTTGGACAGGGCGCGGCTGCGCTGCTGACCGGCCAGTTGCGAGATCCACATCCGCATACCGCCCTGACGGAACGCGGCCTGCACCTCGCCGTCGCCATAGCCGAAGACCGCGTATTTATCGGTCAGCGCGGGGGCCGGCGCGCCCAGCACATTGCCGTTATCGGGGGTCGAGGTCAGCTGCCAGCGAATGCGTCCGGTATCGGCCTCGATCGCCCAGGCGGTGTCGTCGCCCGAGGTCACATAGACCAGCCCCTTGTAATAAGTCGGCGCACCCGAGCCGCTGGCGTTCAGCATCTGCTGCCATTTGATAGCGCCGCTGGTCGGGTCAATCGCCGTCAGCGTCCCAAAGCCCGAGGTCACGTACAGAACGCCCTTGCCATAGGCCAGCCCGCCGCCCGTGGCCTCGTCCGGGTTGTCATTGGGCGGGGTCAGATCGCGTGTCCAGACCGTTTCACCGCTGACCGAGGTCGCGGCAACGGTGGCATTGGCATCCAGCGTGAACACCTTACCGGCGGCCACGACGGGATCGGCCACGATCCGGTTCCGCTTGCCATCGCCCGCCCCGATGGGGGCCGACCAGATCGGCTGCGGCGCCACATTCAGCGCGGGGTGATCCGTCCGGTAGGCCGGGGTCGAGATACTGTGCGTCCATTCGGCATTCGTGCGCATTCGCGGCAGGCGGATCGCCAGCGCCCGGTTTTCCGGCACCGTATCGGCCTGCGCGCCGCCGCCTTCCAGCACCGCGTAAATATCCTCGCGCTCGCCAACCAGAATTTCTTCTTTTTCCGAACAGGCGGACAACATGGCCAACCCAGCCAGTCCCAGAATCATCGCTGTTGATTTCACGGCCCCTGCCCTCACTTCTGTGCGCGTTTTTAACGTATTCAGACTTATTGCCCCGTCGGGTTCGCCGGTTCCAGCTCGCCACCCAGCGCCACAATCAACTGAGACGCCCGGCGACGCAAGTCCTGCGTCACCTCGGCATCCGCGACGATCCGCTCAAGCCGCTCCAGCGCGGCCTCGGGCTTGGCCTGCTGGATGTCCAGCAGCGCCAGCTGTTCCTCGGCCGCCAGACGCAACGAGGGCGCGGTCTGGGTCAGCCCCTCAAGGCGGACGCGGCGCTCGGCCTCATCCAGGCTGTCGCCCTGCACCAGCAGCGATTTGAACGCGGCCACCTGGCGATAGATCGTCGGGATCTCTCCGTTTGCGGCCACGGCATCCAGAACAGACACGGCCCCGGCGGCATCGCCTGCCTCGGCCAGTTCGGCGGCGCGGATCAGATCCACCAGCGCTGCTGCGGCGGCACCGTCTGCCTGCACCCCGGCCAGAGCCTGAGCCCGCGCCGCCGCGCCCTCGGGTTCCAGCGCGGCGATCATGTCATCGCCCAGTTGCTGTGCGGCGGCCGTATCTTGTGCCTTCTGCCATTCATTGAACGCCGCCCCGCCAACGATGCCCACCACGGCCACCGCCGCGATCCAGCCGTATTTTTTCATCAGCGCGAACAGACGGTCGCGGCGCACTTCTTCGGTGACTTCTTCAATGAAACTGTCGGTATCGCTCACGGGCGGGCCCTTTTTTCGGTAAATTTGCCCTCTATTACCGCAGCCCCCGCCCCCTGCCAAGGCCCCGCAAGACCCGCAGGGGCGCGCACGCGAATGCACGCTTGCGCGAAGCTGGGTTGCCGCGTAAACTGAACTAAACGGTTCACCCTTTTGTGAACCGCCCTATTGTTTTGGGGGGCTGGCTTTTTACATATGCAGCACCCCCTGCCTGAAGCGCGCGAAAAGGATCCTGATAAGATGAGACCCATTCCGGTACTCACGGCCATTCTTGTTATGGCATTTCTATATGTGTTGGTGATGGAACGCGACACGCTGACGGCCTTTGCGCTGTCCGGCGACCCCCAGAGCGATCCCGCGGCCGTTCAGGCCGAAACGCCCGCCCCGGCCCCCGCAGCCAAGCTGATCAAGGTCGTGGCCCGGCACTCGGCCGCTCAGGTGATCGACAGCGCCGTGGTGCTGCGCGGCGAAACCCAGGCCCTGCGCCAGGTCGAGGTCCGCGCCGAGACCACCTCGCAGGTGGTTTCCGAACCGCTGCGGCGCGGCGCCTATGTTGAGGCCGGCCAGGAACTGTGCATTCTGGATCCGGGCACCCGCCCCGCCGGTCTGGCCGAGGCCAAAGCCGCGCTGGCCAGCGCCAGGGCCCATGTCCCCGAGGCCCAGGCCAACCTGAAAAAAGCCGAGGCCGCCCTGAAAGAGGCCGAGATCAATTATAACGTCGCCAAGAAGCTGAACACTTCGGGCTATGCGGCTGAAACCCGGCTGGCCTCGGCCGAGGCCGCGCGCAGCAGCGCCGAGGCGGGCGTGGAATCGGCGCGCTCGGGGCTGGAAACCACCCAGGCCAGCATCGAAAGCGCGCAGGCCGCCGTGGCCGCCGCGGAAAAGGAAATCCAGCGCCTGACCATCACCGCGCCCTTCACCGGCCTGCTGGAATCCGACAGCGCCGAGCTGGGCAGCCTGTTGCAGGCGGGCGGTCTGTGCGCCACGGTGATCCAGCTGAACCCGATCAAGCTGGTCGGCTATGTCCCCGAAACCGAGGTCAACCGCGTCGCCGTCGGCGCGCTGGCCGGGGCGCGCCTGACCACGGGCGAGATGCTGCAAGGGCGGGTGACGTTCCTGTCGCGCTCGGCCGATCCGCAGACCCGCACCTTCCGTGTGGACATTGACGTGCCCAACCCCGATCTGACGATCCGCGACGGGCAGACGGCGGAAATCCTGATCGCCTCGGACGGGGCAAAGGCGCATCTGTTGCCGCAATCCTCGCTGACGTTGAACGATGCGGGCATTCTGGGCGTGCGTCTGGTGGGCGCTGAAAACATCGTCACCTTTGCCCCGGTCAAACTGCTGCGCGATACGGTGCAGGGCGTGTGGGTGTCCGGCCTGGATGAAAACGCGGATGTGATCGTTGTCGGCCAGGAATACGTGACCGATGGCGTCCGGGTGGAGCCCACCTATCAGGAGGCCAGCCAATGACAGGTATGGTCGATTGGGCCGCCGCGCGCGCCCGAATGGTGATGGCCTTTATCCTTCTGTCGCTTGCGGCGGGGGGATATGCCTATTTCGGCCTGCCCAAAGAGGGCGAGCCAGACATCGACATCCCGGCGCTGTTCGTATCCGTGCCCTTCCCCGGCATTTCCGCCGAGGATTCCGAAACCCTGCTGGTCAAGCCGATGGAAACCGAGCTGGCCGATCTGGACGGTCTGAAATCCATGTCCGCCACCGCCGCCGAGGGCTATGCCGGGATCGCGCTGGAATTCGAATTCGGCTGGGACAAGGCCAAGGTGCTGGCCGAGGTGCGCGATGCGATGTCCACCGCCGAGGGCAATTTCCCCGATGGCGCGGATAAATATTCGGTGAACGAGATCAACTTCTCGGAATTTCCGATCGTCATCGTCAACCTGACCGGCGATGTTCCCGAACGCACCATGTACCGCGTGGCCAAGGATCTACAGGAAAAGGTGGAAAACCTGGACGCGGTGCTGGAGGCCGGGATTGCCGGTTCGCGCGATGAAATGGTCGAGGTGGTGATTGATCCGCTGCGGCTGGAATCCTACAATGTCACCGCCTCTGAGCTGATCAATGTCGTTCAGAATAACAACATGCTGGTTGCCGCGGGCGAGGTGCAGACCGAGCAGGGGAATTTCTCGGTCAAGATCCCGTCGTCCTTTAACGAACCGCAGGACATCTACTCTCTGCCGGTGAAGATCAACGGCCAGCGCGTCGTGACCCTGGGCGACCTGGCCGAGATTCGCCTGACCTTTGAAGACCGCGAAGGCATCGCGCGTTTCAATGGCGCGCCGACGGTTGCGCTTCAGGTGGTCAAGCGCAAGGGGTTCAACCTGCTGGACACTTCCGAAGAGGTACGCGCGCTGATCCAAGAGGCCCAGGCCGAATGGCCCGAAGACCTGCGGGCCGCCGTCAGCGTCGGTGCCTCGAACGATCAAAGCCGGCAGGTGGCCTCGATGGTCAGCCAGCTGGAGGGCTCGGTGCTGACCGCCGTGGCGCTGGTGATGATCGTGGTGCTGGCCAGCCTGGGCAGCCGTGCCGCGCTGCTGGTGGGCTTTGCCATTCCGACCTCGTTCCTGCTGTGTTTCCTGCTGCTGGCCGCGATGGGCGTGACCATTTCCAACATCGTCATGTTCGGCCTGATCCTGGCCGTGGGAATGCTGGTGGATGGCGCGATCGTGGTGGTGGAATACGCTGACAAACGCATCAAAGAGGGCGTCGGCCCCATGCACGCCTATGTTGAGGCGGCCAAGCGCATGTTCTGGCCCATCGTGTCCTCGACGGCGACAACGCTATGCGCGTTTTTGCCGATGCTGTTTTGGCCGGGGGTGCCGGGCGAGTTCATGGGGATGCTGCCGATCACACTGATTTTCGTGCTGTCCGCCAGCCTGGTGGTGGCGCTGATCTACCTGCCGGTGATGGGCGGCGTGTCCGGACGGCTGAGCCGCCGGTTCGAGTTCGCCTCGGATTTCCTGATCCGTCATTTCCCCTGGTGGGTGCGCGCGGCGCTGGTGCCGGTCACCTGGATGGGCATGTTCATCGGCGCGATGCAGGTGCTGAACCCGGCCTATCTGTCGGCCGGTCTGGCACAATCGCCGGGGATGGCGCTGGCCGTGGGCTCGGGGCTGTTCTTTGTGTCCGCCTTTGGCGCTTCTGTTGCGCTGGGGGCCTCGAAAATCACCTGGCGGCGGCGCAAACCAATCAAGGCCGGGCACAAACGCACGCCCTTTGGCCTGTTCATCAAGTTCATCGCGGGCAATCCCGTTATGCCTCTGGTCACGGTTGTGGCCGTGGTGGCCTTTGTCGGCGCGACCTTCCAGTTCTTTGGCCAGAATAATAACGGCGTCGAATTCTTCGTCGAATCCGAACCCGAGCAGGCCATCGTCTATGTCCGCGCGCGCGGCAACCTGTCGGTTCAGGAAAAGGACGCGCTGGTCCGCCAGGCCGAGGAAATCGTGCTGGCCCACCCCGGCGTTCTGAACGCCTTTGCCTTCTCGGGCGAGGGCGGGCTGAACAACAACGCCGGCGGCGCGCAGCCGCCTTTGGATACCATCGGCCAGGTTCAGCTGGAAACCATCCCCTGGGAAGAACGCGCCGACCGCCCCGATCTGGATGGCGATGTGGTGATCGCCGAACTGACCCAGCAACTGGAACAGATCCCCGGCATCATGATCGAGATTCTGGCCCAGGCGCGCGGGCCGGCCTCGGCCAAGCCCGTACATCTGCGCATCAAGGGCGACAACTGGGAAGATCTGCTGGCCGCCACCCGTCTGGCGCGCGAACGGTTTGACACCACCGAAGGGCTGGAGCTGATCGAGGACACCCTGCCCCTGCCCGGCATCGACCAGCAGATCAATGTGGACGTGGAAAAGGCCGGGCGCTACGGCGCGAATGTGGCCACGGTGGGCGCGATGGTGCAGTTGGTCACGCGCGGCATCTTGCTGGACACGATGCGCGTGGACAGCTCGGACGAGGAAATCGAGATCCGCGTGCGCCTGCCGCAGGAATACCGGGTGCTCTCGACCCTGGACACGCTGAAGGTGCGCACCGCTGACGGGCTGGTCCCCCTGGCCAATTTCATCACCCGCGAACCCGTCCCCAAACTGGCCGAGATCAACCGCGTCGATCAGGAACGCTATTTCGACATCAAGGCCGGCGTCACCGCAGGGCTGACGAAAACCGTCACCGATGCGGATGGCACAACGCATGACGTGCCGATCACCGCCAACGAGCGGATCGCCGCGCTGACCGACTGGCTGAACACCAAGCCCCTGCCCCACGGAATCGAATGGGAATGGACTGGCGACCAAGAGGATCAGGCCGAATCCCAGGCCTTCCTGTCCAGCGCCTTTGGGGCGGCTTTGGCGCTGATGTTCATCATCCTGCTGGCGCAGTTCAACAGCGTCTACAACTCGGTTCTGGTGCTGCTGGCGGTGGTTCTGTCCACCACTGGCGTGCTGATCGGGATGTTGGTGATGGATCAGGCGTTTTCCGTGATCATGACCGGCACGGGCATCGTCGCGCTGGCCGGGATCGTGGTGAATAACAACATCGTTCTGATCGACACCTATCAGGAATATTCCGCCTATATGCCCCGGATCGAGGCCAT
>PAPN01000051.1 GCA_002708925.1 Paracoccaceae bacterium | reverse complement strand
GTGATCCTGTTCGTGGGCTTTCTGTTTGCCGAGCGCATCTGGTTTGCCACCAAGCTTGAGAATTTCTTTGGCGGAGACACCGCCCAGGCGCGACAGGTCAGCCGGATCATGTCCACCATCATCCACCGGGTGAACTATTATCTGCTGGTGAAAACCGGGGTCAGCGCGGTAACGGGCGCGATGGTGTTCGTTGTCGCGCAGGTGTTCGAACTGGACCTGGCCGGCCCTCTGGGGATCTTGGCCTTTGTGCTGAACTATATCCCCAATGTCGGCTCGATCGTGGCCACGATCCTGGTGGCGCTGGTGACGTTCGTGCAGACTTCTGATCCGGGCTCGACCCTGGCGGTGTTCATCGTGGTGACGCTGATTCAGTTCGTCAACGGCAGCGTGATTGACCCCACATTGATGGGCCGCGCCCTGCGGCTGTCCTCGTTCGGGATTATCATCAGCCTGGCCTTCTGGGGCGCGGTGTGGGGCATTCCGGGGATGTTCCTGTCGGTGCCGATCATGGTGGCAATGCTGATCGTCTGCTCAGAAGTCCCTGCCCTGCGGCCCATCGCGATCCTGTTGTCGCGGCAGGGCCTGCCCGAGCCCAAGGAAGAGGACGAGGGTTAACCCTCGTCCCTGGGGCCCGTCAGCGCCTCGGGGTTGCGCAGCCAGATGTCGCGCTGTGCAAAGGGGATCTCGATGCCCTCTGCGGCGAAACGGCGGGCGATTTCGTGGTTCAGCTCGGACTTCACGCTCAGCGACCAGTTCACATCGCGCAGGATGGCCCGGATTTCAAAATCCAGAGAATCCGCCCCGAACCCGCTGAACAGCACGCCGGGCGGCGGGTTCAGCAGCACCATGGGATGAGCCTCGGCAATCTCGCGCAGGATGGTTTCGACGCGCCGGGTGTCCGTCCCATAGGCCACACCGACGTTCACAATCACCCGCCCGATGGTATTGCCGCGGGTAAAGTTCGTCACGGTCCCGCTGACCAGATCAGCGTTGGGCACGATGACATCGGTACGGTCGAATGTCTCGATCCGGGTCGAACGCACCGAGATATTGCGCACATAGCCCATCTTACCGCCGACCTCGATCCAGTCGCCCTCGGCCACGGGGCGTTCGATCAGCAGGATGATGCCGGACACGAAGTTCGACACGATATTCTGAAGGCCGAAACCGATCCCGACCGACAGCGCCCCCGCGACAATCGCAATCGAGCTGAGATCCAGCCCCGCGCTGGTGATCGCCACGATGGCCGACAGCACGATCCCGACATAGCCCAGCCCCGACACGATCGCCGTCTGCCCGCCCACATCAATCCGCGTTTTCGGCAGGATCGAGCCCCGCAGCGCCCCCTGGATAATCCGCGTCGCCATATAGCCAAGCGCGAAAACCAGCGCGAAAACCAGGAAATCCATCGGCGAAATCCGCGTATCGCCAATCGAGAACCCGGCGCGGAATTTCGTCCACAGCTCCAGCAGCTCGGCTGGCCGGACGCCCCAGATCAGGGCCAGCACCGGCAGCGCCGCCAACGACAGGGCAAAGCCGATCAGAACCGGCCACAGGGCCTCTTGGTTGGGGCCGTCCGCGCGGGCCAGCATCACGTAAACGT
Source organism: Paracoccaceae bacterium (assembly GCA_002708925.1). Taxonomy (GTDB): domain Bacteria; phylum Pseudomonadota; class Alphaproteobacteria; order Rhodobacterales; family Rhodobacteraceae; genus Thalassobius. The sequence goes on along the minus strand of PAPN01000051.1, from coordinate 21,629 downwards.
CATCCACCAGACGGCGCAGAACCAGCACCAGCCCCAGCAAAAACAGCGTCATGACAGTGGGATAGACGATGGCCTCGGCAGCATAGCGATAGCCCACCGCCCACAGAACCGGCCCGACAACCGCAACGGCCTGCGTGCCCAGTTGCAACACGCGCAACACCAACAGCCCATTGCCCAGCTCTGCGCCCTCGCCCTCGGGCGGGCGGATATGCGCCGCAATGCTCTGGCCGACCCGGATCAGGATCAGCGCGATCAGACAGACCAGGGGAAAGCCGATCACGGCCTCGGCCTCGGGCGAGAAATTCGCGATCCCGCCCAGCACCTGCAAAACGCTACCCAGCACCGTCAGCACCGCCAGCCCGGTCGCATAGCGCCGCGCCATTGCCCGTTTGCCCGGCGCCAAAGACATCAGCGCAGCCCCCTCGCCGGGCGGAAACAGCCGATCCGCCAGCCAGCGCGCAGCCAGGATCTCAAAGCCCCAAAGCGGCAGATAGGTCAGCACCGTCGTGCTGTGCAGCCCGGCAAATCCGGTTTCAATCACCGCCTGCGACAGCAGCAAAAGCCCCAGCAGCGGCAGCGCAACCTTGCCCAGCGAGACCAGGAAATGCCACACCTCGCCGCCATGACGCGACAGGCGGCTGGCGCGCAGGCCCAGGCTGGTGAACCAACGACGCCCGCGCAACAGCAAGATCAGCCCGATCAGCGCCAGCCCGACGGCCTTGGGCGCGTTTTGCTGGAATTCGACGCGGCGGACCTCGTTTTGCCAGTTCGACTGGGTTTCGCGGGTCAGCAGGCCGAAAGCGTCGATCAGTTCTTGCAGGCTTGGGGCCCAAAGCGCCGGATTCAACGGGGTCGGGCCCAGTTGCGACAGCTCGTCAACCTGACGTTCGCGCAAGATCCGGTCGATCTCGGCCACCAGACCGGCGGCACGGCTATAGGCCTCCTCGGCGGCCAGAACCGGCGCCTGAAGCCGGGCCAGCTGCGTGTTCAACGCGCTGCGGCGGGTGGCGATATCCTCGGTTTCCTGCCCGTCCTCGGGAACCGGGCCAAGCGCGGCAATCTGCGATTGAATCGTAGCGATGCGCGCCTTGTTGGTATTCTGCGCCTCCAGAAAACGATCCCGCCAGCTGACGATTTCAGATTGCAGCGTTTCCAGCGCCGCATTCGAGGCCCGGCCGCTTTCCAGCGCCGCCTCGGCCCGGCTGGCGGTTGCCGACCACAATTCGTAATCCAGCGAGGATTGCGTGCCCGCACTATCCGAGAACGCCACCTCCTGCGCCCAGACCTGCCCCGGCAGCGCAATTGCCACCGCCAAAGCCATCCACAGGCTGAAGATCAGACGCGCCATCCGCGGATCAGTCCTCGAACACGGTGGGGATGGATTGCGGCGCGGCCACCAGCCAGTGCGGCACCGGCAGCCCCTTGGCCCGCAGGAATTCAGGGTTATAAAGCTTGGACTGATAGCGGGTGCCGTAATCGCACAGAACGGTCACGATGGTGTGACCGGGGCCCATTTCCCTGGCCATGCGCACCGCGCCCGCCACGTTCACCGCAGAGGAACCGCCCAGGCACAGGCCTTCGTCGGTCAGCAGGTCGAACACCAGCGGCAGGGCCTCGGCGTCGGACACGCGCCAGGACATATCGGGGGTAAAGCCCTCAAGGTTGGCGGTGATGCGCCCCTGCCCGATGCCCTCGGTGATCGAGTCGCCCGGATTGTCCTGCCCGGTGTAAATCTTGAACAGGCCCGCGCCTTCGGGATCGACCAGACCGACCTTCACGCCCTTGGGCTGAAGCGCGGCGCCAACACCGGCCAGCGTCCCCCCCGAGCCCACCGCACAAACAAAGCCATCCACCTTGCCGCCGGTCTGTTCCCAGATCTCGGGGCCGGTGGTTTCCACATGCGCCTGCCGGTTGGCGACGTTATCGAATTGATTGGCCCAGATCGCGCCATTAGGTTCGGTTTTGGCAAGTTCAGCAGCCAAACGCCCCGAATACCGCACATAGTTGTTCGGATTTTTATAGGGCGCTGCGGGCACCTCGATCAACTGAGCGCCCGCCAAGCGCAGCATATCCTTCTTTTCCTGGCTCTGGGTTTCGGGAATGACGATGACGGTTTTGAACCCCATCGAGGCCCCCACCAACGCCAGCCCGATGCCGGTGTTTCCAGCCGTGCCCTCGACGATGGTGCCGCCCGGTTTCAGCTGCCCCCTGGCCACCGCGTCACGGATGATGTACAGCGCCGCGCGATCCTTGACCGACTGGCCAGGGTTCATGAACTCGGCCTTACCCAGGATTTCGCACCCTGTCTCTTCGCTGGCCTTGTTCAGGCGGATCAGAGGGGTGTTGCCGATGGCCTCGGCCAGGTCATGAGCGATACGCATGTGTTTTTCCTTTTCCGTTCCTCATAGCTCTAGGCCCCATGGGCCGGGAACTCAACCGGGAACTCAACCGGCGCCTTGCGCGGCTGCCCGCAGATGCTCTCGATGCCGCGCCAGCCAGAGCAGCGCATTGACCAGCGGAACCACCCGCAATTCCCCCCGCTCGAACATCTGCATCGCCTGATCGAAACCGAAGATATGAGAGCGGATATTTTCGGATTCGCTGTCCAGCCCGCCAACCCCGGCGATGCCATCGGGCAGATCGGCCAGGCCCAGATAGATGTGGTAATACTCGTTCATACACCCAGGCGAGGGATAGCCGCGCATGATCAGGCGCAGATCGAGCAGCTCCAGCCCGGCCTCTTCGTGCGCCTCGCGGCGGGCGGTCTGTTCGGGAGTCTCGCCCGCGTCCACGCGGCCCGCGATCGGCTCCAGCTGCCAGGGCACCCGATCGCCGCGCACATAGGGGCCCATGCGGAACTGCTCGACCATCATCACCCGGTCGCGCACCGGATCATAGGGCAGCACCAGGGCGGCATCGGTGGCCTTGAAACTGGCCAGTTTGACGTCGGGGCCCATCTGGCCGTCGAATTGCCGGAACCTGAGCACATGCTGTTCAACCGCAAAGTAATCGGTATAGGGCTGCGCGGCCTGCACCGTCACCACATCCGCCCGCGTCAGACCGCCCGGCGCGTCCGGCACAGGCTCGGCCTCGCCCATCAGACGCGAGGCGGCGCGCATTTCGATCATCGGGCGCAGTTTCTCGGCCTCTTCGGCCGGGCGCAGACCATAGAAAGACATCAGCTCGGTCGCTGTGCGCAGCGAAATCGCGCCGCGCCGCGCCACCCATGTGTCCAGATCGAACGCCCCCCCCGAGGCAAACCTGCCGGGCGTGGTGAACCACGCCAGCGCCGGGGTCTTTGCCTCTTCTGCCCCCTCTGCGCGGACCGTCACGGGGCGCAGATCGTAGCCGAACCCGCCCTCGTAATAGGCCAGCCGCGCCTGATCCTGGGCCGAGACCCGCAGCAGCAGGCCCGGACAGGTCTGCCCGGCCTCGGGCGCAAGAAACGGAAAGCCCAGATCCGCAGCCCAATGCGCCTGATGATCCGGCAATTCGGCCTGCAACAGATCTGTTTTCAGCCTCCGCCCCAGCACCGTTTCCAGTAGAGGTATGTGCCGCAAAGACCCATAAAGAAACAATGTTTTCATCTAAGACTCATGTTCAGCGCCAGACGCGCCCTGCCAGTTCGGACAAGACACCGGCCGCGACACCTCCGATCAGAAGGGGCACGGTAACGTCCGGATGAACCAGCACCTTGCCATAGTCAATCCCGATGCTGAGGATATCCAGCAGCGCCTCGACCGGGCCCTTGTAGTAGCGGCGCAGCGCCTGGCGCAGCATCTCGTTGCACGATTGCAGGAACAGCACCCACAGCACCAGCAAGAACACCCCCGTCAGCCCGTTCCCAAGACCCGCCGACAGCCCCCGCCCACTGCGCCCGCCGATGCTGATCCAGCCGACCAGCACGCCCAGCACGACGTTCACATAATCGAACCAGCCAAAGACCGTGCCCTCGGGCAGATGCGGTTTGACGGTTTGGGACACGAACCAGGCGGTCGCGGCCAGAATAACAGCGGCAACAAGCCGCGCGGCGGTAGGCATCATGAGCAGGCAGGCCTTTGAATCGTGATCTGAGTCACGTCGCAGTTTCCCCACTCGAACGAGCCAGCACAAGAGGTCAGATAGAAATTCCACATCCGCCGGAACCGATCGTCAAACCCCAGCGGCTGCACCTGATCCCAGCGATCGTTGAACCTGTCATACCAACGCCGCAGAGTCTGACTGTAGCTTTGCCCGAATTCGATGGACTGCCGGAACACCAGGCCGGCTTTCTCGACCTCGGACAGCAAGGCCGAGCGGCTGGGCAGCATCCCTCCGGGGAAGATATATTTCTGGATGAAGTCCACGCCTTTACGATATGATTCAAAACGCTTTTCCTGAAGGGTGATGATCTGCAACGTGGCGTTTTTCCCCGGTTTCAGACATGCGTGCACCTTGTTGAAATAGACCGGCCAGTATTTCTCGCCCACGGCTTCGAACATTTCGATGCTGGCAATGCCGTCATAGTGGCCGGTTTCATCGCGATAATCCTGCAAACGCAGATCGACCTGATCGGAAAGCCCTGCCTTTTCAATGCGTTCCCTTGCATAGCTCAACTGTTCATGACTGATCGTCAAGCCGGTTACCCGCAGGCCGCGTTCCCTTGCAGCATATTCGGCAAAGCCGCCCCAGCCACAGCCGATTTCCAGCACGTGATCGCCGGGCTGCGCGCCCATCTGATCCACCATGGATGCGTATTTCTGGATCTGCGCCTGCTCCAGGCTTTCCTGCCCGGTTTTGAACAATGCGCTGGAATAGGTCATCGTATCATCCAGCCATAACCCATAGAAATCATTTCCTAAATCATAGTGGTAGCTGATGTTTTTCCTGGCTTGCTTCTTGGTGTTCGCATTCATCCAATGGCGCAGGCGTTCGTAGGCACGCACCAGGAACATGCCCGGAAACCCCTCGTATAGCTCATCGTTTTCGGCATGGAGCAGGTCCAGAAACGCCTGAAGATCCGGGCTGCTCCACCAGCCATCCAGATAGGCATCGCAGAAGCCCAGGTCTCCCTCGCGGATCAGCCGGGTGAACGTGTCCGGATGGTGAATATGCAGCGCGGCCACGGGGCCCGGCCGGGGCGCTTCGGCGCGAAAAACCCGCCCGTCGGGCAACACGAAATCCAGCCGCCCGCGATGCAGCCCTCTGGCCAGCTGGAATACCGCCTGAAAATAGCGCGGCAGGTCTTTTTGGTCTGTCGTCTCAGTCAGGATCATCCGCATCTCCCCTTGCGGCATTGTGATCTCAGGCTGGCAAGAATTCCGCCTTCGGGCAAGAATTTCCTAAAGCAGGGGCTAAAAACCCCTGTTTTCATAGGCCATAAGCGCGGTTTTCCGCCCTTCGGCCAGGGAAACGATGGGCTGGGGATAGAGATCCGAGGGGCTCATTCCCCAACTGCGCGGGATCGCCTGGAAATAGCTCAGCGCGGTTGGCGGCGGGGCTTTCTGCCCTTCGGCGATCCATTTTCGCACATAGTCCTGCGCCGGATCGAACTTAGCCAGCTGCGTGTCGGGGTTGAAAATCCGAAAATACGGCGCCGCATCGGGCCCCGAGCCCGCGCTCCATTGCCAGCCCATCGCATTCGCTGCGGGATCCCAGTCGATCAGACAATCGGCAAACCAATCCTGGCCGATTTTCCAGTGCGTCATCAAATGCTTGGTCAGATAGGCGGCCACGATCATCCGGCCGCGATTATGCATCCGGCCGGTCACGTACATCTCGCGCAGGGCCGCATCGACAAAGGGAACGCCCGTGCGCCCCTGTTTCCAGGCCAGCACATGCGGGTGATCCGGGTCGGTCTGCCAGGGGAACCGATCCCAGTCGGGCTTCCAACTTCGGGTGGTGATATGCGGATCGTGATAGGCCAGATGATAGGCGAATTCGCGCCAGGCCAGCTCTTTGAGCCACTTTTCCGCGCCCTGAGTGCCGGCCTCAAGCTCCAGCTGCCCGCGGTGCCAGCATCGGTGCGGCGAGATTTCCCCAAGCGCCAGATATTCCGACATACCCGAGGTGCCATCCAGGCCCGGCCGGTCCCGATCCTGCGCATAGCTGGCCAGACGCGCATCCGAGAAATGCTCAAGCCGGGTCAGGGCAGCGTCCTCTCCGGCCTGAAAATGCGCCCTCAGGATCGGAGCGCCGCGCTGCATCGCCCGCCCCAGGGACCAGGCGCTCAGCCTTTCAGAGCGCGGCCAGTCCTGCGGGGCGGGCAACGCTTTGGGCGCGGGCAGCAAAGCCCCCACATCCCGGCCCCGCACATTGCGCCAGAACGGCGTGTAGACGCGGTAATGCGTGCCGGTTCCGGTGCGTATATCCTGCGGCTCGAACAGCAACTGACCGCTGTAACTTTGGGCCTTTATCCCTTGTTTTTTCAGGGTTTTCTTTATTTCAGAATCGCGTTTACGAAAAGCCGGATCATAACAGCGGGTCCAGAATACGGCCTGCGCGCCGGTCTCTTGGATCAGCTTTTGCAAGACATCCTGCGCCAGGCCGGAGCGCAGGATCAGACGGCTGCCCACCTGCTCTAGATTGCGCGAAAACTGCGCCAGAGCATCGTTCAGACGCAGCGCGGGCGCGGCGCCCAGATGCTCTGTCAGCGCGTCTCGGATAAAAACGGGAATAACCGCCCCGCCACTGCGCAGGGCCGCGTTCAAGGCGGGGTGATCTTGCAGCCGTAAATCACGGCGAAACCACAAAAGAGTAGGACCAGTCATGCCACAGATACGCAAAGCGGGGCCGCGTGGATCATAAAATCTGATCCAGCGCGTCAATCAGCGCCTGAACTTCGTCCGGACTGGTGTAATGCACAAAACTAAGCCGCAGAACGCCCTCGTCCGGGTTCAGCCCCATCCCCTGCAAGGCGCGCACCGCGTAGAAATTGCTGCCGCTGGCCATGATCCCGCGTTGGGCCAGTTTCTGCGCGACAGGGTCATGCGGCCGGCCCAGATGCAGGGCCACCGTCGGGGCGCGCCGTTCGGCCTGCGCCGGCCCCAGCAGGCGGACAGAATTCCGAGACCCGGCGAACTCCAGCAGCGGTTGCAGCAGCGCGGTTTCATGGGCGCGCATCAGATCGTGCAGAGCCGCGCCGCGTTCCGCCGGGGTGCCGGTGATACCGTGATGCTCTGCCAGCCCATCCAGATAATCGGCCAGGCCAGCGCAGGCCGCCACCTGCGCATGATCCGGCCCGGCGGGGGTAAAGCGCTTGTACAGCACATCGGCGTTGAAATAATGCCCCTGATTGGGCAGCTGCATCCCCAGGTCGCGGCGGATCACCATGATGCCCTGATGCGGGCCATAGGTTTTATAGGCCGAAAACAGATAGATATCCGCCCCCAGCATGCCCACATCCGGCAGCCCGTGCGGCGCATAGCTGACACCGTCCACACAGACAAACGCCCCCGCGGCGTGCGCCATGGCGGTGATTTCGGCCACCGGGTTCACCTCGGCCACCACGTTCGAGCAATGGGGGAAACAGACCAGCCGCACGTTTTCATCCAGCAGATCGGCCAGATCCTCGGGGGTCAGGTGGCCGGTCTCGGGGTCGATGCGCCATTCACGGATCTCGATCCCGTCCTCGGCCAGACGGCGCCAGGGGCCTGAATTGGCCTCGTGATCCTGATTGGTGACCACGATCGCCTCGCCCGGTTGCAGCCATTGCCGGAAGGCCTGCGCCAGAACATAGGTATTTTGCGTGGTCGAAGGGCCAAAGCTGACCTCCTCGGCCTGCACTCCCAGATAGGCGGCCAGACGCGTGCGGGCCTCGTCCATTTCGGCCCCTGCCAGCTGGCTGGCCGCATAGGGGGCATAGGGCTGGACCTTGCGGGCATGATAATAGCGCGTCAGCCGGTCAATCACGGGCTGACACGTATACGACCCGCCGGCGTTCTCAAAGAAGGCCTGCCCCTGCAACGAGGCTTCGGCAAAGGCCGGGAACTGCCCGCGCACATAGTCCAGATCCAAAGTCATGTGGGCTCCTTTAGGGGGGCAGATAGAGGCCCGGTGTCAGTCGTCCAGAGCCCCGCGGATTTTCGCGGCGATTTCCTTGATCACGGCCATGTCCTCCATTTTTCCCGGCGGGCGCAGGCTGACACCAGCGTGGCGGGGCAGGACGTGGTAATGCAGGTGAAAGACTTCCTGCCCGCCCACGGCCTCGTTGAATTGCTGGACGGTGACGCCCTCGGCGCCCAGGGCCTTCATCACCGCATGGCCCATCTTGCGCGTGGTGCGCAGGCAGGCGGCCAGTTGCGCGTCGCTGGCATCCAGCATGTTGCGGCAGGGCGTCTTGGGGATGATCAGGCAATGGCCATCGGCGCGGGGCATGATGTCCATGAAGACATAGGTGTCGTCATCCTCGTAGAGCTTTTCCGACGGGATTTCGCCGCGCAGGATCTTGGCGAAGATATTGTCGCTGTCATAGGCCATGGGGGTCTCCTGAATCGTTTAGGGCAAGGCTAACGCCCTGCCCCGTCAGGTTCCAGCCCGATCCGTGCCGGATCAGGCGTTTACGTCCACCACGATGCGGCCCTTGACCTGACCGGCCAGAATGTCGCGGCCCAGCGCGGGCAGGTCGGACAGGGTGGCGGGGGTCACCATTGTCTCCAGCTTGTCCATCGGCAGATCACGGGCGATGCGTTCCCAGGCGCGGGCGCGATCCGCATAGGGCCGCATGACCGAATCGATGCCCAGCAGGTTCACCCCGCGCAGGATGAAGGGCGTGATCAGGGCGCCCTCGATCGCCGCGCCCCCCGCCAGGCCCACTGCCGCAACCGAGGCACCGTATTTCATCTGTTTCAGCACCCGGCCCAGCATGGCACCGCCCACGGCATCCACACAGCCCGCCCAGGTTTCCGATTCCAGCGGCTTGCGGGTCACGTCGGACAGATCCTCGCGTGCAACGATCTGCGCCGCCCCCAGCGAGCGCAGGTAATCATCGGCCTCGGGACGGCCGGTGACGGCGGCGACCTCGTACCCCAGATTGGCCAGAATCGCCGTCGCGACCGAGCCAACGCCCCCCGCCGCACCCGTCACCAGAACCGGGCCATGGCCGGGCTGCATCCCGTGATCCTCCAGCGCCATGACGCACAGCATCGCGGTGAACCCGGCGGTGCCCACGGCCATGGCCTGACGTGTACTCAGCCCCTCGGGCAGCGGCCCCAGCCAGTCGGCGCGCACGCGGGCCTTTTGCGCATAACCGCCCCAATGGGCCTCGCCCACGCGCCAGCCGGTCAGAACCACCTTGTCACCGGGCTTGTAACGCGTATCCGAGGAGGCCTCGACCGTGCCGGCAAAGTCGATCCCCGGAATATGCGGATATTTGCGCACCAGGCCGCCCCCCGGCCCCAGGCACAGACCGTCCTTGTAGTTCACCGTGGAATACTCCACCGCCACGGTGACCTCGGCTTCGGGCAGATCGGTCAGTGCGATCTGAGTGACCTGGGACTGGGTCTTTCCGTCTTCGTCCTTATCGACGATCAGTGCGTTGAACATGTCCGCTCCTCCTTTGGGCGTTGATGGATAATCGAGTCACAGCCAGGGCCCGTCGGCGGGCATCAACAGCAGATCCGTCACCCAGGCCTGGCTGCCCGTGGCGGTTATCATCGCGTGAACCTGGCCCCGGTGATGAGTCTGATGCGTAAACAGGTGCATGATGCAGGATGTGATCGGCTGTTTCATGTCCTTACCGGCCATAGGGGAATACCAGCTTAGCTCTCCGACCAGATCGACGGCCTTCAGCCCCCCGGCCCATTGCAGGATACGCCCATCGGTGCGGAACCGTTCGGCCCCCCAGGCGGCCAGTGTCGGTGTCAGCTCGGTATGCTGAGCGGCGTCCACGCGCGGGCCCGCATCCCCGGCCAGACGCGACATCCACAGCTGATCGCCCCACAGAATGTGATTGGCCGTATTCCGGATCGAGCCGAAAAACGCACCGCGATCCTTTGTCAGTTCGTCAGGGGCCAGAGCCTTCAGCTCGGCGCTCATCAGTTTGTTCTGCCAGGCATTGTAACGCGCCATGGTCAGGCAATAGTCGGCTGTTATCATCGGCGGCTTATCCTTTCCTTTCGACCATGCGCATCATGCTAACACAGGAAATCTCTGCGTCATCCCAACCTCTGGGGCCAAATCTCTTGCCAGCGGCGGGCCGGGGCCCCTAAATGTCTGACAAAAGAATCCGTCCCTGCCAAGCACAAATGTCAGACAAATGAAGATCGATCCCAACAGCAGCGCCGATCTGTCGGCTCAGATTGCCACCGCCCTGCGCGATGCCATTGTCAGCGGCGCGCTGATCGTCGATGCGCGCCTGCCCTCCGAGGCCGAACTGGCCGAGCAATTCCAGGTCTCGCGCCCCACCGTGCGCGAGGCGTTGAAACGGCTGGCCGCGCAATCGCTGATTCGCACTCAGCGCGGGGCCGCTGGGGGGGCTTTCGTCAATCGGCTGTCATTTGAGGAAGCCTATGGCCAGCAGGTCACCACCTCGACCCTGCTGCTGACAATGAACGAAGTGCGCTTCGAGGTCGCCTGCGAGGCGCGTTTTGCCATGGTCCGCTGCTGCGCCCCCCTGTCTGCGCAGCGCCGGACGGCCGATCACCTGGCCACAATGCGCGCCGAGATCCACCGGCAGAAACAGCCCGATCTGTCAGGCCAGGCCTTTTGCGCGTCGGATGTGGCGTTTCACCGGGCCCTGGTGGATGCGGCCGGCAACCCGGTGCTGTCGTATCAGCTGGCCGGCGCGGTCGAGGCCATGCAGCCGCTGATGAACATGATCACCTTCACCGTGCAATCCCGCGAGCGCCTGGTCGAGCTGCACACCCGGATCACGGACGCGCTGGAGTCGCGCGACGCCCCCGAGATTGACCGGCTCTTGTGCGAATTGCAAAGCGACACGCTGGAAATCGCCGCCGGGATCATTGCCAGGCGCAAAGCCGCCAAAGGCGGCTAGACAGGCGGTCCGCGCGCCCTTACCCTTCCGTAAGGGAAGGAGACTGCGATGGGAAAACTGGCCACAGCGCTGCTGTGTATCGTGGCCCTGAGCGGCTGCCAGCTGGGCTCTTACGGGAAATCCTCGCCCTACCCCTATGACGTTGCCGAAAAGATCGCGGTAACGGTGCCCCCCAACGCGCCCTCGGTTATTCAGCAGTTCCGCCCGCTTTCCCCTGAAAAAGGACAGGACAGCGGCGCCGAGCATCCCGGTATCGACATCTACGAAGCGCGCGGCTTTCCGGTTCTGGCCGCGGCAGACGGGGTGGTGACGCAGTCGGGCTTTGGCGGTTCTTACGGGCATAAGATCGTGCTGCGGCACAAGACCGGGCCGGACGGGTATGCGATGCAGACCGTCTACAAACACCTGAGCGCCCGCGACGTACAACCCGGAGCCACCGTCAAACGTGGCCAGAAAATCGCCGGTCTGGGCAATTCGGGCCTTCTGGCCGCCGGCATCGTGCACCTGCATTTCGAGGTCCACCAGATCCACGAAACCCGCACCGTGCCGCAGGATCCGCATCTTTACTGGGCGGATGGTGTGGGCCGGGTCACCTGTTTTGACCCTGCGCGGCAATACGCAGGGTTTGCCCTGACATATCCCGTGCCCTGCCGCTGAGGGGGCTTTTATTCCGGCGCGGGGCTGCCTATATAACGGGTGTCCTTCGGGACTATGGGCATAAACGCGCATGTAATAAACGGATCGGACCCGGGGGCGGTACCCGGCGGCTCCACCAAATCACCCGTTGTTGGCGGGTCATGGGGCCGAAACAGGATCGACGAACGCGTAAAGATGTAGCTTTGTCCCGGTGAGATACCACCGTTATCGGTTCACAAAGTACAATTGCCAACAACAATCGTGCTCCGGTCGCAATGGCTGCGTAAGCAGTCGGAGTTACCGAAACTTAAGCCCTTGCGCCTAGCCGCGTAAGGCGGGGTTCGCAGGTACCTGGCAACAGAAACCTGCACTTTCTGACAGGTGGAAATCCCGTAGTTGTTCAGTCTTCGTTTAGGCTTTTGCCGTAGCGTGGCCTCATTACAGCAAACGAGGATCTCCTGATGGCCAATTCAGACATCATGCGTGAGTGGTTTTCCCGTGTTTGGGAACAAGGCGACGTTTCCGCCATCGACGAACTTTTTGTCCCCGATACCCTGGCTCAGGGGATCGTTCCGGATATGGAAATGGGGGTGGACGAGTTCAAATTCCTGGTCGCGACGATGCAGGAAATGATCACAACCCCCAAAGTCAGAATCGAAAAACTGATCGAACAGGATGACTGGATTTCCGGTTTCATGACCCTGATGACCGAAACGATCGAACAGCGCAAACCCGTGCAGGTTTCGTGCATGGTGTTCTGTCGCTTCAAGGATGAAAAGATCGTCGAAGCCTACAACAGTTTCGATTTCGTCAATTTCTTTGAACAACTGGGCCTTTTGCCCCAAAGCACCATCGCGATCTGCATGTCCGGCCAGCCGATCGGCTAAGCCCCCTGCACCTGCCCCTGCACCAGCCCCAAGAGCCAGCCCACCGACGAATTGCGCACGGGGCTGGCCTTGGCCCCTGGCCCCCTGAATTTTTCCTGCGCTCCCCTTTCGTTTTGCCCCGAATCCCCTATGCTCGGAGCCGAACTTCAAGGAAGCAGCGATGTCGGACAGCATTGATTACGGAAAGCTGATGCACCACGCCATGCGGGGGCTCATTCAGCAGGTTTTGCAGGATGTTGCGGAAAACGGTCTGCCGGGGTCTCATCATTTTTTCATCACCTTCGACACCACCAATCCCGACGCGCAGCTGGCCGATTGGCTGCACCAGCGCTATCCGTCGGAAATGACCGTGGTCATGCAGCATTGGTACGAGAACCTTGAGGTGACGGACGAAGGCTTCTCGGTCACGCTGAATTTCGGGGATCAGCCCGAACCGCTGTTCATCCCCTATGATGCGATCAAGACATTCGTCGATCCCTCTGTCGAATTCGGCCTGCGTTTTGAAAGCTCGGAGCTGGACGAGGAGGACGAGGACGCACCCGAGGAGGCGTCGCCCCAGGAAGAGGCCACCGATGAGGGGGCCTCGCATCAGGATGCCGAGGTCGTCAGCCTGGATCAGTTCCGCAAATAGGCAAACCGTCGTCCATTCGTCACGCGTTTGAAACATAGCTTTGGCACGCAGGCTCTCAGATCAATTGAAGGAGAGCCCTGATGCCAAGTGATTTCGCCGTTTTTCTGGGTCAGATGATGCGCCGGCCAACCGAGGTTGTGGCCATTGCGCCCTCCTCTAACGCGGTTGCCCGCCGGATGACCGAAGGGCTGGACCGTATCCAGGGCCCCATCGTTGAAATCGGACCCGGGACGGGCAGCTTTACCAAGGCAATTCTGGAACGCGGCGTTGCGCCCGAACGTCTGACCCTGATGGAGATGAACCCGGTCTTCTGCGAGACCTTGCGCCAGAAATTCCCGGGCGTGACGGTCCTGAATCGCCCTGCGCAAGAGATTGAGCAGATCGGCCTGACGGGAATCGGCGCCGTGATCTCGGGCGTTCCGGTGTTGGCCCGCCCGCAAATTCAGCGCGAGGTCGTGGGCCGTGCGCTGCGTGTGATGGCCGCTAAGGGCGAATTCGTTCAGATCACCTATAGCCCCGGCGCGCCGATCTCGGATCAGATGCAGGCCGAACTGGGCGTCAGCGTCGAAAAGCGCGCCACGGTGTGGGCCAATTTGCCGCCCGCCCGCGTCTTTGTATTCCGTCGTATACAGCATTGATTTCAGCGCCCGTTCAGGTATGTAGTCGGCAATTCCCTTTAGGAGGTTGACCGATGACTGACACCCGCACCGAAACCGACAGCTTTGGCCCGCTCGAAGTCCCCAGCGACAAGTACTGGGGCGCGCAGACGCAACGCTCGATCATGAACTTCCCCATCGGCTGGGAAAAACAGCCCGTCGCCATCGTGCGCGCGCTGGGTGTGATCAAAAAAGCCTGCGCCATGGCCAACAAAGAATCGGGCAAAATGGACGCCAAAATCGCCGATGCGATCATCCAGGCCGCCGGTGAGGTGTTCGAGGGCAAGTTCGACGACAACTTCCCGCTGGTCGTCTGGCAGACCGGCTCGGGCACCCAGTCGAACATGAACTCGAACGAGGTGATCGCCAACCGCGCGATCGAGATCCTGGGCGGCGTGATCGGGGCAAAGGACCCGGTGCATCCCAATGACCACTGCAACATGGGCCAGTCCTCGAACGATACCTTCCCCACCGCCATGCACATCGCCGCCGCCATGACCGTGCGCGACGTGCTGCTGCCCGGCCTGACCAAGCTGGCCGAGGGGCTGGAGGCCAAATCCGAAGAGTTCAAAGACATCATCAAGATCGGCCGGACCCACACCCAGGACGCGACCCCGCTGACCCTGGGCCAGGAATTTTCCGGCTACGCACACATGATCCGTCAGGGCATCGCCCGCATCGAGGCCGCCCTGCCCGGCATCTATGAGCTGGCCCAGGGCGGCACCGCCGTCGGCACCGGCCTGAACACCGCCCCCGGCTGGAGCGAAACCGTCGCCGCCAACATGGCCGAAATCACCGGCCTGCCCTTTGTCACCGCCCCCAACAAATTCGAGGCCCTGTCGGCGCATGACGCCATGGTCTTTATGTCGGGCGCTTTGGCCACGGTTGCGGGGTCCATGTACAAGATCGCCAATGACATCCGTTTCCTGGGCTCGGGCCCGCGTTCGGGTCTGGGCGAGCTGATCCTGCCGGAAAACGAGCCCGGCTCGTCCATCATGCCCGGCAAGGTGAACCCCACCCAGGCCGAGGCAATGACTCAGGTCGCCGCGCATGTCATGGGCAACAACGCCGCCATGACCTTTGCCGGATCGCAGGGCCATTTCGAGCTGAACGTCTACAACCCGATGATGTCCTACAACCTGCTGCAATCCATGCAGCTGCTGGGCGACGTGGCCGACAGCTTTACCACCCGGATGCTGAACGGCATTCAGGCGAACGAGCCGCGCATCGACAAGCTGATGAAAGAATCGCTGATGCTGGTGACCGCTCTGGCCCCCACGATCGGCTATGACAACGCCACCAAGGTTGCGAAAACCGCGCACAAGAATGGCACCACCCTGAAGGAAGAGGCCATCGCCCTGGGCTTTGTGGACGAGGCAACCTTTGACGCCGTTGTCCGCCCCGAGCAGATGATCGGCCCCAAAGCCTGATGCCCGGTTCTGGTTCAGGGCCGGTGAACCTGAATCGGTTTCGAAAACAAAAAGCGCGGGCCGAGCAAAAGGCCCGCGCTGATCAGAATGCGGTGAAATTCGGCCGCACCAAGGCCGAAAAACAGCTGGACCGCGCCAAGGCGGACAAGGCCGCCCGCGATCTGGACGGAAAGAAACGCGACGGGAAAACTCAGGAATGAGCGACCGTCCCGTCAAACGATCCCTCACATTGCGGGGCCACCGCACCAGCGTTTCGCTGGAGGATGATTTCTGGCACGGTTTCCGCGCCATTGCCGAAACGCAGGGAAAACCCATCAATGTCCTGGCCGCCGAGCTGGACGCCGCACGCGATCTGGACACGGGCCTGGCCACCGCGATTCGCCTGTTTGTGCTACGATACTACCGTGATCGTTAACGCTTGGTGATCTTCAGCCAAATACCATCCGCGCCGCGCACCGTCAGATGGGCCACCGGCATGGCCGGGCGCTCTGCGACGGGCGTAAACCGATAGGCGCGCACCAGCAAAGACAGCAGCAACGGCCCCTCGATCATCGCGAAACCGGCGCCGGTGCAGACCCGCTGACCGGCGGAAAACGGGATGAAAGCCTCGCGCAGGCAGGCCTTGCCATTTTCCGTCTGGAACCGCCCCGGATCGAAGTCATCGGGGCGCTCCCACAGCCGTTCGTGCCGGTGCAGATGCCAGGGGCTCAGCACGATCTGGCTGCCCTTGGGCACCGCCCGAGCGCGCAAGGTTTCAGGGCAGGCAGCCTCGCGGACCATCATCGGCACCGGCGGATAAAGCCGCAGCGTTTCGCGGAAAACATCCCTTGATATCCGCAACTTAGCAACATCCGAAAAATCCGGTTCCGCAGCAAGCAGCTGCGCCTCTTGTGCCAGACGATCCTGCCAATCAGGATAGAGCGCCAGCAGATACAGCGCCCAGGCCAGGGCCGACGCGCTGGTTTCATGCCCGGCCAGAAAGAAGATCGCAACCTGGTCAACCATCTCATCGGGGGCAAAGGTCTCGCCCGTCTGCGGATCGGTTGTTGTCATGATTTTGGTCGCCAGATCGTCCGGAGCCTGGCCCAGGCGAATGGCCCTGGCCCGGTCCTGCGTCAACTGCGTGATCAGACGGCGGATGGTGCGGGCTGTCTGCCGGGTGCGGCGCGAATGCAGGCGCGGAAACCAGCGCGGCAAGGGCAACAAAGCCCCCAGATTGACGACGGGCTGGGCGCGCTGATGCTCTCGGAATTCGTTAAAAACCTGCGCGGCCACCTGATGCTCGATCGGGATGGAAAACAGCGTCCGAAAGATCACATCGGCGGCGGCGTGGCTGGTCTCGGCCTCGATTTCCCGCGGTGTGTCATCCGCCAGAGGGGCCAGCCGATCCACAGCCGCCTGCCCGGCCTGCGCCATCGCCGGGAACACCTCGCGCAGGCGCCCGCCCTCGAACGCCGGGTCGATGATGCGGCGCTGACGTTTCCAGACCTCGCCATTCGTGACGAAAACCGAGTTCCCCAGAAGCGGCGTCAGCCCCTCGCGCACGCGGTTGGATTTGGGGAAATCATCGGGCCGCTCGCGCAGAACCAGATCCACCAGAGCGGGCTGATTACACATGTAGGACCGAAAAAACGGGGTGCGGAACTCGGCCATCCAGGCGCGATACAGCCGCGCGGGCTGGGCCGACAGGATGTCTTTGCGAAACAGCCGAAAATAGCGCCAGAGCGAAACTTTGTCGGGGCGCGCGGGGGGTTTGGGCGGCTGGATCATGGCGCAACCGAGGTGAATTTAGAGACGGCGTGCTCAATCCGCGACTTCGAGGCAACGCGGGTTTCATACCGCGCCCGCAGGGTCAGCGGGCCGGCGGTAATGCGGAAATAATCATAGTCCTTTGGACGATCAAACGCGCATAAGTATTGGAAATGCAAACGGAAAAACCGGCGCTTCAGGCGGGCCCATGTCTGAGCAGAGAGCGTCTGCGTAAACGCCGCAGAAAACACCAGCGGCCATTTTTTCTCCGGCCCGGCCACGCCAGAAACGCCCACCGGATCGCACAGCGCAAAGGCGCAGCCATCGCCCGGCGCGGTCACATCCACCCAGGCCACCTGGTCTTGTGCGGACAGATAGGCCAGGTCTGCGCGCAGCCGCCAGGCCTTGGGCAGAAAGGACACCATGGGCACCACCTGACCCAATGTCAGCAGGTTTAGCGCAGGGGCCCCGGCCGGCAGGCCGGCGCGGATCAGATCAGACAGAATCGACACCGCCAGATGCGCCCCCGAGCTGTGCCCGACCACCAGCACCTCATCGACATCCGTGTCCAGACTGGCGCGAATCGTGGCGGTAAACGCGGCAATCCTGGCTTCCAGCTCGGGCGGGTTGGCCCCATGCGTCCGCGCCGAATAAGCGTAATCATGCATCAGATAATAGGCGAAAAACCTGTTATCGTGCTTGCGAAACCACATCAGAATCGGCGGCACAACGGCCAGCCCCAGCACAGCCAGCCACGGGTGCAGCGCGGCGAGCAGCCCGCCCAATGCCCAGGCCGCCAACAGGGCCAGCAGCAGCTGCACCAGCAAAAACACCACCGGATAAAGCGCCGCGATCACCGGGCCTTTGCGCAGTCGCATCAGCCTGCGCAGCGCGCCCGAGCCGATATAGACCCAAGCCGTACGCGCCAGTTGCAGGTAGGTTGCCACGATCCCCTGATCCATACTGCCGCGCACGATGTCCGACCAGACCAGCACTTCGAAATCGGCCTCGACCTGCGCGTCATCCATCTGGCCCGTGACGTGCCAGCCATAGGGGCCTTTGGTGGTTTTCGGTTTCAGATCAATCTGATAGCCGCTGATTTCGGCCTGTGCGGCGCCCTCTTTTCGGTACAGCTCGCGGTAGCGGCGCGGGTGAATCGGATCGTAGCCGGGGATATAGAACACCCGACGTTTGCGCACCTGTTTCATTTGCTCGACTGCACTCATGACGCCCTCTTGGACGCAGGCTAACGCAGGAATTGGGCTGATGTAAGGCTTAACCGAGGCTGGCCAGTGCGGGGAATTTCTCTAGCAGCCAATAAGAGAAAGACGAGAACCCGCCCGTCAGCATCAGCAGGCCGATGGTCCACAAGAGCAGGCCCATGACGCGCTCGATCTGTTCCATGTGGCGTTTCATCCAGCCCATCAGCCCGGTCAGGCGCGGCAGGAACGCCGCCACCAGCAGGAAGGGAATGCCCAGACCCGCCGCATAGACCGCCAGCAACAGCGTACCGCGCGTGATTGACGCCTCCGAGGCCGCCAGCGACAGGATCGCGCCCAGCTGCGGCCCGATGCAGGGCGTCCAGCCAAAGGCAAAGGCCAGGCCCAGGATATAGGCTCCGAAAGCCGAGCCGCCCCGGTCCCCAGCATCCAGACGCGCCTCGCGGTCCAGAAAACCGATGCGATAGACGCCCACGAAATGCGCGCCAAAGATCATCACCGCAATGCCCGCAATCGTGTTGAACCAGCTTTGATAGGACAGGAAAACCGCCCCGATCGCCGAGGCCGTGAAGCCCAGGAACAGGAACACGGTGGACAGGCCCAGCACAAAGAAAAACGCCGGTGCCAGGGCCGATTTTCTGCGCCCGCTGTCATTTAGCTCGGACAGGGAAATCCCGCTCATATAGGCCAGGTAGGGCGGCACGATGGGCAGAACACAGGGGCTCAGAAACGAGACAACCCCCGCCAGCAGCGCCACGAACATTGCAGGCAGAAGCCCTGCGTCGATGATCTCGATTCCAAACATGTCTTTGTCTTTAGGGGAAATAAGACGCGCCGTCACTGCGACGGAATTCACATTCGCGTGGCGTGGAACGGAAAACGCCACCCCGGTACGGGATGGCGTCTGGTTGTCTTAGCGTCCGACGCTCCACCAGCCTTTGCGCTTGGGCTTGGGCGGCTCGGCGGGGGCCTCGGGTTCCGGCTCGGCGGGCTCTTGCGCGGTGATCAGAGCCTCCTCAGGAGCTGCTGTTTCGGCGGCCGCAGCCTCGTCTTCCACCGCAGCCGCGTCGGGCAGAGCCTCTTCGGCCGGCGCGTCTTCGGCGGCCTCTGCCTCCTGAGCCGGCTCGGGCTCTTGCGGGGCGGGGTCTTCGGCGTTCGCGGTTTCCCCGGCAACATCCTCTGGCGTCGCCTCAGTGGCAGGGGCCTCTTCGGAGGCGGGCTCTTCTGCGGCGGCTTCGGGCGGCGCAGTGCCTTCATCCGCAGCCTCTTCTGCCGGAGCCTCCGGGCTGGCGTCAGTAGCCTCCTCGGTCGTGGTTTTCTTCGAACGCGAACGGCGGCGGCGGCGCTTCTTGGGGGCCTCTTCGCTGCCCTCCTCGGGTTTGGGCGCCTGCCCATCCTCTTGCCCGTCCTCTTGTCCGTCTGGCGCAGCATCCTCTGCGGGCGCGGCATCGGCCTCTGCGGTCTCGGAATCGGCCTCTTCCGTCCCGTTTTCCCCATTCTCCGAGCTGCGGCTGCGGCTACGACGGCGGCGGCGGCGGCGCTTCTTGGGTTTGGCCTCTTCTTCGGTATCGGGCTTGGCGTCTTCTTCGATCACCTCGGCCTCGTCGATCTCTTCCATCAAGGAGCTGTCCACCGACACGACCGGCGCGCTTTGTTCGGGCACGTTGCGGGTGGCGGTCTTGAACTTCTCCATCGAGAAATCGGGGCTGATCAGCATCGGGTCGCCCTCGATGCGGACGGACAGGCCATAGCGCGCTTCGATCTGGGCGACGTGTTCGCGCTTCTGATTCATGATGAAGTTGGCGATGCCGACCGGGCATTTGACCAGCACTTCGCGGGTGCGGCGGCGGGTGCCTTCCTCTTCGATCTGGCGCAGGATGGACAGGGCCAGGTTATCGTCCGAGCGGATCAACCCGGTGCCGTGACAGGCCGGGCACGGCTGCGTGGTGGCCTCGATCATGCCGGGGCGCAGGCGCTGGCGGCTCATCTCCATCAGGCCGAAACCGCTGATGCGGCCCACCTGGATGCGCGCGCGATCCGATTTCAGCTTGTCCTTCATGCGTTTTTCGACGGCGTTGTTGTTCTTACGCTCGTCCATGTCGATGAAGTCGATGACGATCAGCCCGGCCAGGTCGCGCAGGCGCAGCTGGCGGGCCACCTCTTCGGCGGCCTCCAGGTTGGTTTTCAGCGCGGTTTCCTCGATCGAGCCTTCCTTGGTGGCCCGGCCTGAGTTCACGTCAATCGCCACCAGCGCCTCGGTCACGCCGATCACGATATAGCCGCCCGATTTCAGCTGAACCGTCGGGTTGAACATCGAGCTCAGGTAGCTTTCCACCTGGTAACGCGCGAACAGCGGCATCGCCTCTTGGTAATGCTTCACGTTCTTGGCGTGGGACGGCATGATCATTTTCATGAAGTCCTTGGCGATGCGGTAGCCGCGTTCGCCTTCGACATGCACCTCGTCGATCTCGCGGTTATACAGGTCGCGGATCGAGCGTTTGATCAGGTCGCCCTCTTCATAGATCTTCGCGGGCGCGATGGATTTCAGCGTCAGCTCGCGGATTTGTTCCCACAGCCGTTGCAGATATTCATAGTCGCGCTTGATCTCGGATTTGGTGCGTTTGGCACCGGCGGTGCGGATGATCAGACCGGCCCCCGAGGGCACGTCGATCTCGTTCGCGATTTCCTTGAGTTTCTTGCGGTCCGCGGCGTTGGTGATCTTGCGGCTGATCCCACCGCCACGGGCGGTGTTGGGCATCAGGACGCAGTAGCGGCCGGCCAGGCTCAGATAGGTGGTCAGGGCCGCGCCCTTGTTGCCGCGTTCCTCTTTGACGACCTGCACCAGCAGGATCTGGCGGACTTTGATGACTTCTTGGATTTTATAGCGGCGCGGGCGGGGTTTGCGGCGCGGACGGATTTCCTCGGCGTCGTCCTGTTCGGCGACGTCTTCGATTTCGGTATCCTTGTCCACGGTTTCGACGGTGTTGTCGTCGCTGCTGTCTTCCTCGGCCTCTTCTGCCTCGGCCTGCGCATCTGCGGCGGGGGCCTCTGCTGCTGGCTCTTGTTCCGTTTCGGCCGGGGGGTGCTCTGCTACGGCGTCCTCTGCCGCAGCCTCAGCGGTTTGCTCGGCTTCGGCCTCTTGCGCCGGCTCTTCTTCCGCAGGCTCTTCGACCGGAGTTTCCGCCACCCGCTCCATGGGCGAGACGGCCTCATCAACGGCCAGGGTGTCATTTTCCCCCTCGCCCAGATCAATCGTCTCCATCCCGGCGATTTCGGCGCCGGAGGCCTCTTCCGGGGCGGGGGGGTCGGCGGGCGTTTCGGCCACTTCGCGCGTGGCGACCGCATCCTTGCTCTTGCTGGCAGCCGCCTTCGAGCTGGAACGCGACCGGCGGCGGCGCTTGGGTTTGGGTTCGTCCTCGGCCTCGTCCTCGGCTTTTTGGGCCTCGGC
>PAPN01000050.1 GCA_002708925.1 Paracoccaceae bacterium | reverse complement strand
TCGAAGTAAGCACATTGATAGGGTCGCGCATCTGCCATGATCTGATCAGTCCGATCGGGGCCATCGGGAACGGGCTGGAGCTGCTGCTGATGGGGATGCCGCCCTCGCCCGAGCTGTCCCTGATCGCGGAAAGCGTTGAGAATGCGAATGCCCGCGTCCGGTTTTTCCGTGTCGCCTTCGGCAAGGCTGGCGAAGGTCAGAGCGTCACCTTGCAAGAGATCAACACCATTTTGCGCGACATCTCGAAAGGGGCCAGAATTACCGTTGAATATCAATCGGATATTCCACCTGATCGGCCCAGCCTCAGGGCCGCCTTTCTGGCTGTGATGTGTTTGGAAAGCGCCCTGCCCCTTGGCGGCGACATCGTGATTAACCATGATGGAGCAGCGTGGGTTCTGACCGGCCAGGGACGGCGCATTCAGATGGACGAATCGCTGTGGCCGCTGTTGCAATCGGCCCCGGTGAACCCGCTGGAGGTCAGCGCCGGGCAGGTGCAATTTGCCCTGCTGCCCGGATTGCTGGGTCAATTGGGGCGAACGGCCAAGGTAACTCAGGGCGACACCTCGGCCTCGATCACGTTTTAGGGGCGCGTGGTGCCGTCGCCTTCTACCAGGTATTTGAAACTGGTCAGCTGAGCCGCCCCCACCGGGCCACGCGCGTGCATTTTCCCGGTGGCGATCCCAATCTCGGCACCCATGCCAAATTCGCCCCCATCGGCAAACTGAGTCGAGGCATTGCGCATCAGAATCGCGCTGTCCAGACGCTCAAAGAACCGGTTCGCGACGGCATCGTTTTCCGTGATCACGCAATCGGTGTGATTCGAACCATATTGCCGGATATGCGCAATCGCCCCATCCACATCATCCACAACCTTGGCGGCGATGATGGCATCAAGGTACTCTTTCCCCCAATCCTCGGGCGCAGCTGCGACCGAGCCATTCAGCCCCTCGGCCCGCACCTCAACGCCAGCCTTGATCAGCGCATTGACCAGATCAGCGCCCAGAGTGTCGGCTATGTCTTTGTGAATCAAAAGACATTCTGCCGCCCCACAAATGCCCGTCCGGCGGGTTTTGGCATTCAGAACCACATCCAGAGCCTTGGCCGGATCGGCGTCCTTGTCCACATAGACGTGCACGATCCCCTCCAGATGGGCGAACACGGGCACGCGGGCCTCGCGCTGGACCAAGCCAACCAAGCCTTTTCCCCCACGGGGCACGATCACGTCCACATAATCGGTCATCGTCAACAATTCCTGAACGGCGGCGCGGTCGCGCGTGGGCACCAGCTGCACCGCGTACTCGGGCAGGTTGGCGGCTTTCAGCCCCTCGACCAGACAGGCATGAATCGCGCCCGAGGAATGAAAACTTTCCGAGCCCCCCCGCAAAATCACCGCATTCCCCGATTTCAGGCACAGCGCACCGGCATCCGCTGTCACGTTCGGGCGGCTTTCATAGATCACCCCGATGACGCCCAAGGGCGTGCGCACCCGGCGAATATGCAGCCCCGAGGGCATGTCCCATTCGGCCAGCACCTCGCCCACGGGATCGGCCTGTTCCGCCACCGCACGCAGCCCATTGACGATGCCCATGATCCGGTCTTCGTCCAGCATCAGCCGGTCCATCATCGCCGGGCTCAACCCTTTTTCGCGGCCATATTCCAGATCTTTGGCGTTGGCGGCGATGATCTCGGCGCGGTTCTTCCACACCGCATCCGCCGCCCCGATCAAGGCCGCGTGTTTGCGTTCGGCGCTGGCAAATCCCAGCTCGGCCGCGGCGGCATTGGCGCGTTTGCCAATCTCGGTCATCACCGCGTGAATATCTGTTGCGTCTTTCATTTCTGACCTCCGGTTTCCCTGTCAGTTCAATATCTTAGGCGTCAAAGCGCCATGTCGTCTCGGTGGATCAGGGCGGCGCGGCCCGGATAGCCCAAAAGCGTTTCAATCTCGCCCGAGCGGTGCCCCTTGATCCGGAAAGCCTCGGCCGCGGTGTAGCGGCTGAGCCCCTGCCCCAGTTTGCGCCCGTCTGGGCCCAGGATGGCCACGGGATCCCCGCGGCCGAAGACTCCTGTCACGCCCTTGACGCCCGCCGGCAGCAGGCTGTTTCCCTTGCCCAGGGCCGCCATCGCACCAGCATCGACGACGATTTCCCCCTTCGGTTTCATCGAGTGGATCCAGCGTTTGCGCGCCAGATGCGGATCGCCCTGCGCGGTAAACCAGGTGGCATTCGCCCCGTTTTGCAGCGCACTGAGCGGCCGCATCACGGACCCTTCGGTGATCGCCATCGCGCAGCCCCCCGCCGTGGCCATTTTGGCGGCCATCAGCTTGGTGATCATGCCGCCCTTGGACAGGCCGGACACGCCCTCACCGGCCATGGCCTCGATCTCGGGGGTGATTTCGTCGATCACCTCATAGCGGCGCGCGCTGGGGTCTTCTTGGGGATTGGCGCTATAGAACCCATCCACATCCGACAGCAAAATCAGCTGATCCGCGCCCACCGTGACGGCCACCTGCGCGGCCAGCCGGTCATTATCGCCATAGCGGATCTCATCGGTGGCCACTGTATCGTTTTCATTCACAATCGGCACCACGCCGAGCGAGATCAGCGTCTCCAGCGTGGCGCGGCTGTTCAGGTAGCGGCGGCGGTTTTCGCTGTCCTCCAGCGTGACCAGAACCTGCGCGGTCGTGATCCCGTGGGGGGCCAGATCCTCCTCATAGGCGCGGGCCAGACGGATTTGCCCGACGGCGGCGGCGGCCTGGGATTGTTCCAGCGGCAGATCGGGGCCAGACAGGCCCAACACCCCGCGCCCCAGCGCGATCGAGCCCGAAGACACCAGGATCACGTCCTTGCCCAGCCCCTTCAGCCAGGCCACATCGGCGGCCAGCCCCTTCAGCCAATCCGCGCGCAATGCCCCCGTCGCCCGGTCCACCAACAGCGCCGAGCCGATCTTGATCACCAGGCGGTTGGCGTCGGTCAGGGGTGCCACGTCTCTTCCTCGTCTGCTCCGCCTTTCTGGCGCAGGCGGTCTTCGTCAATCTGGGCGCGCAGGGCCCGCAAGACCCCATCCACCCCTTCGCGGGAAACGCCAGACATCAGCATCACCGAAGTACCGCTTGCGGCCTCCAGCTCTTCCTTCAGGAAGGCGCGTTCTTCATCGTCCAGCGCGTCGATCTTGTTCAGAACGGTGATGCGCGGCTTTTCGGCCAGCGCGCCGCCATAGGCCTCCAGCTCGCCAATGATGGTGTGGTAATCCTCGATCAGCGTACCCGAGCTGCCATCGACCAGATGCAGCAGCACCGCGCAGCGTTCCACATGCCCCAGGAACAGATCGCCCAGGCCACGCCCCTCGGATGCGCCCTCGATCAGGCCGGGGATGTCCGCCACGACGAATTCAACCCCATCAATGCCCACCACACCCAGATTGGGGTGCAGCGTGGTAAAGGGATAGTCCGCAATTTTCGGCCGCGCATTGGACGTGGCCGCCAGAAAGGTGGATTTGCCCGCATTCGGCAGGCCCAGCAGCCCCACATCGGCGATCAGTTTCAGCCGCAGCCACAGGGTACGCTCGACGCCCTCCTGCCCCGGATTGGATCGGCGCGGAGCCTGGTTGGTGGAGGATTTGAAATGCAGGTTGCCCCAGCCGCCATTCCCCCCGCGGGCCAATTGGATACGCTGGCCGACCTCGGTCAGATCGGCAATCACCGTTTCCTGGTCTTCGTCCAGAATTTCGGTGCCCACCGGCACTTTCAGAACGATGTCACCGCCATCGGCCCCGGTGCGCTGGTTGCCCATGCCCGGACGGCCGTTATCGGCAAAGAAATGCTGCTGATAGCGGAAATCAATCAGCGTGTTCAGCCCTTCGACGGCCTCGGCCCAGACGCTGCCGCCCTTGCCGCCGTCACCACCATCGGGTCCGCCATATTCGATATATTTCTCACGGCGGAAGCTGATACAGCCCCCCCCGCCCGAGCCAGACCGGATATAGACCTTTGCGAGATCAAGAAATTTCATGGTCGTCTCCTATCGCAAAGGCCGGGCGTTTCGCAATCCGGTCTTTGCTCAATCCAGTTTTCGGCTGTAGGTCCAGGTCGGAACCTTGCCATTGCGCGCCACCGAGAACGTCTCGGCATCGCCCAGGTATTCGAAACCGCAATTCGTCAGCACACGGGCCGAGGCCGGGTTGTCCTGAAACACCTCGGCAAACAATGTCGAACTGTTTTGCGGGTTCGCCTCGATCAGCGCGGTGACCGCCTGCGAGGCAAGGCCGGTGTTCCAGAACGCCGGGGCGACCCAATAGCCGATCTCGGACTGGCCGCGGTCCATGCGCTCCAGCGCGATCAGGCCCATGACCTCGCAGGCGCCCAGTTTGGTGCCGTCGATGGCCCAGACGTCCTCGATCCGGTCATCGGCCATGCTGCGCGCGATGAAGGCTTCGGTTGCGCCCGGTGGCATCGGATGCGGGATCGAGCGCGTGTTGCGCGCCACCCGTTCATCGCCGCCGTGCAGTTCGATCAGGCCCTGGTCGGATTTGCGCAGCGGGCGCAGATCGAACCTGTCGGTTTCAATAACCGCCTGATTGGTGATCCTGTTCAGCATCATATGTTTACTCCTCCTATATACTCCGAGGATACTGCCCCCTTAACGGTGGATGTCTTCGTTCCTCCATGAAGACATCTGCCAGAGGTAAAACCAAAGAATGTCAGACAGATGGCACTTTCCAAAGCGGTTTCAAGAACCCCGCTAAGGAACACCTGTGTGATCGGCAGCCCGCCCCGATCCGCGCCCTTACCCGCGCGGCGAAACAAGCCTGGATTTTCAAACAGTCCGGCAACGTACATGTGCTGCCTCCTCGAACGAAAAAGGGGACCGGCGATTTGCCGATCCCCTATGCAACTTTGCCTTTAGGTCGGCTTACTCAGCGGCCTCCGCCACTGGCAGAACCGAAATAAAGGTGCGGCCTTTCAGGCCCTTGTGGAAGGTCACTTTACCCTCGGCGGTTGCAAAGATCGTGTGGTCACGACCCATGCCCACGTTCTGGCCCGGCCACCACTTGGTGCCGCGCTGACGCACGATGATGTTTCCGGGGATAGCGGCCTGGCCACCATACAGTTTCACGCCAAGGCGGCGACCGTCAGAGTCGCGACCGTTACGAGATGAACCGCCAGCTTTCTTATGTGCCATCTGTCGTTACTCCTTATTCGGCTGCGACAGCAGGTGCGGAACCTGCGCCAACAGCGGCCTTAACACCCGACTTGCCTGCGCCCGAGGCCAGGATGTCGGTGATTTTGATCAGCGTCAGCTGCTGACGGTGACCTTTGGTACGCTTCGAGCTGTGCTTCCGGCGACGCTTCACAAAGTTGATGACTTTCTCACCTTTGATCTGATCGACGACTTCGGCCTGAACGCCCGCATCTTCAACCAGAGGCGCGCCCACAACGAGGTTATCGCCGCCCAGCATCAGAATCTCGTTGAATTGGATTTTTTCACCCGCATCAGCAGCCAGTTTTTCGACGCGCAGAATATCGCCCGCCTGAACCTTGTACTGCTTGCCGCCGGTTTTGAGGACCGCAAACATTTGCTTTTCCTTCGTTTTCCCGCGTTCTGTGGTCCCTGTTTCCAGGTGTTTATGGCCTGTGCCACCTCGAACCGCGCGCCCCTATGGGCGTCATTACATGAAACACGGGCAGAGAAGACCCCGCCCGAGATGCGCGCTTATCCGCATGTTTCCACCGCAAGTCAAGCCCCTTTGCCGCGCCCGCGCCCTGAAAACAAAGGATTTGCCGCGCTCACAGCTCTTCTGAGGGCACCAGCCCGGCCATGCGTTCGGCCAGCATCTCAAACCGGGTGGCCATGATCTCATAGTGGATGGCGTTCATCAGCTCATAGACCCGCTGCATCCGCGCATCCTCCAGCGCTTCGGTATAGGTCAGCATCTCGGCGTCGCTGAAGGCCTGATAGGTATAGGCCGAGTTCGCCAGCGCCCCGCGCAGCATGTCTGCCCGCGCCTGGGCTTCATCGGCGCGGAACAGCGCGCGCAGGTCCGGCTCGTCCATGGTCAGCTCGATCACCCCGGCCGCCGCTGCCGCCATCAGAAACCGGATCTGCACCTCTTGCATCGCCCGCAAAGAGACATCCCCCGCATCAATCGCCGCCGTCATCCGGCGGTAATACGCCAGCCGGTCCTTGCCCTCGCCGCCCGAGCGCACCAGCGCGGCCACGATCATCTCGCCGGCCTCATAGGTGCCGGCGTCATCGGGATTCATATGCGCGGCATTTTCGGCCGCAACCAGCCGCTGCCCCAGATCCGAGCCATAGAACCCCATCGCATGGTCCAGCAGATCCGAATCCAGCGTCTGAGACAGCATCTGAACCGCGGTTTCCCGAATCTCGGCGCTGTCCATCACCTGCTGCACCATCTTTTTCCACACGATGCCGAAATCCCCGGCCTCGGCCCCCAGCATCGCCGGAGCCTCATCCGCCGCCAGAGCGATCGAATCCAGCGCCACATCAAACCCCGTGATCTGCAAGAACCGGCGCACGTCCTGCGCCCTGTCCGCCTCCTCTGCCGCTGCCGCCACGGGCAATAATCCGAAAACCAGCACCAAAATCGTGCAAACCCGTTGAATAGCGTTCTTGATCTGGTTGCTCATGGGGTGGTTTCCTCTGAAAAACATGGGGTCTGTGACAGAGTTAGAAAAAAACTTCGCAGAAACAATGCAAATCGCCCTTGCCACTGTCGAAAAGACACTTTAAACGCGCCCCACCAGACCCCCGCGGAGAGGTGCCGGAGTGGTCGAACGGGGCGGTCTCGAAAACCGTTGTGGGTGCAAGCCCACCCAGGGTTCGAATCCCTGTCTCTCCGCCATATTTCCCTCAAATCGACGAGTGGAAATCAACAAAATAAGGCAAATCAACACTGTAGCGGCCAGCGGGCGCGGAATTTGCTACACATTTCGACCCACAGGCCTTACAATGAAGAACCCGCCCCTACGTATGCGTGATGGTATCTGGCACATTCGCCGCCGCGTTCCGAAATAGTATGAAGCCGTTGAAGAGCGCAGCGAGATTTGGAAGTCATTGCACACTGACAGTCGCGAAGCAGCGTTGGGAAAATGGAAAGGCGTCTGGGACAACCTTGTTGAAGGTTGGGAGGCTAAACTGGCTGGGGATACTGTAGACGCTGAAAAGCGACATGCCGCCGCCGTGGAACTGGCGCAATTGCGCGGCTTCCGATACCTCCCGATTTGCGATGTTCTGCAACTACCGACAGAAAAGTTTGTGGCACGCTTGGAGACGGCTAAAGATGTCCACGAAACCAAAGCGCTGGCGGGCACCGTTCCTACGCCCAAGATCACCGTTACGAAGGCCCTAGAAGATTTTTGGCCCGCCTCTCGCGACATGCTTATTGATAAGAGTCCGAACCAGATACGGCTCTGGAAAAACCCGCGCAAAAAGGCCGTCAAGAACTTCAAGATGGTTGTAGGCGACAAACCACTGGATGAAATCAACCGGGATGACATGCTTGATTTTCGGGAATGGTGGATGGAGCGGGTTGCAGGCGAAGAAGGCTTAAAGCCGGGAACGGCGAACAAAGACTTCACACATCTGCGCGGTGTCTGGGGCAAAATTAACGAGTTGAAACGGCTCGGAATCGACATAGACGCGCTCTTGGCGGGTTTGAGCTTCGCGGAAGGTGAACAACGAACCCGCCCGCCCTTTTCCTCTGATTGGATTAAAAAGAGGCTTCTGGACCCGAAGGCGCTGGCGGGTCTTAACACCGAAGCCCGGTGCGTCGTGCTGGTAATGGTGAACACCGGCGCACGCCCGTCTGAAATTACCACATTGAATGACACCACGATTGACCTGACAAGCGCTGTGCCACACATCAAAATTCGCCCCGATGGTAGAATGGTAAAATCGCCGCGAGCAAAACGAGAAATTCCACTTTTGGGCGTATCTCTGGAAGCTGCAAAACAATGTCCGAAAGGTTTCTCCCGCTACTTCGACAAGCCCGGCCTTTCGGGGACCGTGAATGCGTACTTTTCCGATAACGGACTGCGTGAGACGCCAGAACACTCTTTCTACAGCCTTCGGCATAGCTTTGAAGATAGGATGCTGGCGGCGGGGATAGACTACCGTATCCGCAAAGACCTAATGGGGCACAGGCTGAACGGCGAGCATTACGGTGACGGCGCATCATTGGATCAAGCTGCAACCTTGTTAAAACCCATTTCCTTCTGACCGGCAGCAATCGCACGCGCCCTGTCCAGCGCTGAACTTTTCGAACGTACTTTTGCCAGTTCAGTTTCGAGGCGTTCGAAGACAGGCAAGAACGCTTCATCGGCAGCCGCGAATACCGCGTACTGTTCAATCAGCCTTTCTATCCTTTCTTCGGTTACCACTTAAAAATCGCTCCTTTCGCTTGCAGCCCCAGATGTAACGACTGCTTGGCGAAGGGGTCAATTTTTTGAACGATTCCGACGCTTTAGCCCGTCAAAATAGCACATGGGTAGAGCGTTGAAATACCTCGCAGATTTGAAAACGATTGTAACATTTCTGCTGTGGGTCGGATCATTGCTGCTGAATGGCCTTGTTTTACACAGCCCAGAAATCACGAAAACGTGAACTGCGTGTGACTTTTTGGATTGACATGATCCCGACCTGCGACCGTGCAGATTTGTAAGTGATTCGTTTTTGTGGTATATGATGTGTCAAGAGAAAAGCTTTCCCACAAATCGGATACATGAAAATGGCAATCGACAACCTGTCGTCGTTCGCGAAAATGCTGAGCGACGAAAACAATGAAGACCTCAAATTCAAAGCCCAAGAGATCGCGGCGCAATACATCGGCGAAGCTGCGCGGCGCGGCGTTCAGATGACGTTGGATGACGCCTACAGCCTGAGCGCGGTGCGGCTGCATGTGCTCACAGGTGAGCGTGTTACAGATGACTGGTGGTCTGAGGCCGAAGGAACGCTGGATAACTTCCAGAAGGCTCGTGAAGATCGCGAGATCATGGAAGCTATCAATGATGAAAATGGCGACTTGAAGCGCAAGGCGGACGCTGAGGCAGCGTTGCAGGCTGAGCTTGATGCACTCTCGCCCATCGAACGCATGAAGCGTGCCCGCGAACTGGGGCAGCGCCTGCCCGGCCCGAAGACTTCCGGTTATGCCGACTATGCCCCCTTGGGCCGGTTTCTATGCCCCTTCCCACCGCTGACAGCACTCTCCAACCATGAAAAAAGGGACCCCGCAATCACGGGATCCCTTCGTCATTTTACTTGGCGTTTCTTATCGAAATCCGTTGTCACCATCCGCGGAAACTCGGGTCTTCTCTTCTTCTGTAAGATACCTGAGATAGTACCGTTCAGTTGTCAGCACCGACCCATGGCCGATGTATTTCTGGACGCGATAGATAGACCAGCCTTCCTTGAGGCGTTCGATGGCAAATTTGTGCCTCAGATCATGAAGTCGGGCATTGAACCCTGTTTCCTGTCCGTATTCCCAGAAGAGGTTCGACGGATCCTTGTAGTAGCCGTGTTCTGTGGAATTCCAGAACACGTAGGGCGAGGCATTTGATCGCGGGATCTTCAACAGAATGTCGATAACCTCTTGTCGCAATTCGATTGCTCGAACCTTCTTGCCCTTGGTATTTCTCAAAATCGCCTGAACGTTCCCTTCAACGGGGTTTTCGAAGCCCGAGATATCCGACCAGAGCAACATCGCCATCTCAGTCACACGGCCACCAGTAGCATCCAGGAATTTGGGAAAGTAGAACAAAGTGCCAGGTGCCCGCGCCGACAGCTTCTGAATGCTGGCTTCTGACGGTGGAATAATAACGGGCAGAATCTCTTTCATTCCCTGCTTTTCATAGTTTTGAACCGGATTTGTTTCGATCCATCCGTCATTTTTGATCGACCTCATGAGATTTGCGAACGCTGTCAGATCCCGATTGATGGTAGACACCGTCACCCCTTCTGCGCGCCTACGTGACACGAATTCTGATACAACGGTTGTCGTAACTTCGGCTGCCATCAAATCTTCGATGTTACAACCAATGTCGTCGCAGTACCCGTCAATAACACGCAGGATCTGTCGCAGGCTGCACCTATAGCGTTTACGCGTCTCGGAACCCCACGAGCTGCTTTCCAAACCCAAGCCTGCCATGGGTGATTGCGTCGTGAACATACATGGGCTTCGTTCCTTTCTGCGTCGGTCGTTTTTCGCTGAGCGTTGTTGAGGCTATGCGCTCAACAGGCAAGTAACTGAAAATAATACGGAAAGAGAGTATGTAGAGTGTAGGGTTTGTAGAGTTAGAATACCCATTCCCCTTTTCCCCTGCCCTCTCTCCTATTCCCGCTCTACGCGCTCTACACTCTACATCTTTTGTTTTCAGTGGGTTAGTCGCTCAACGGCTTTTCTACATGCTCTACACCGGGTGCTTCGGTCGCTACCACTACATGAGCGCAAAGCACCTACACCGCTACGTGAAGGAATACTCATTCCGCCACAACACGGCGCATGTCGGCACTATGGACTTCATAGGAATGACAATCGAGCGAATGGACGCAAAGCGTCTAACATACAAAGGACTTATTCATGGCTGACAATGAGATACCACCAATCCCCGACACATTTGACAATGTGGTTAGTGCGATAACCCCAAAACAGGGACAGATACCTACGGCACCACACAAAGGTATTCTCCCTATCGGCGGCTTGCAATTGGATTGCTACGTCTTGGAAGACGGCAGGCGCGTGTTCCACAAGCGGGGCATGGCGAAAGCGCTTGGATTGAAGTCTGAAGGCGGCAATGCCTTCATGAAGACACTGAGCGGCAAAAAGCTTGGATCTGAACTTGACGAAAAGCTATGGGAAAAGCTGGAAAACCCAATTGAATTCAACACTTTAGGGTCGGATCTGGGCCATAGCTATGAGGCCGAGGTGTTGGTGGATGTCTGCAAGGCAGTCAAAAGAGCTTATGACGCCGGAAAGCTGACCAAAGCCCAAGAGCCTATGGCAATGCAGACGACGATCAGTTCTCGTTCTTCACAGATCTAATGTAAATGACGTGTTGCGCGCCGCAATATTACTCTCGGCGCGTAAATTCTGCGGCTAGTTAAGTATATAGACCCCCAAAAAACCTCTGAAACCATTGCCAAACAGAGCCCCCCTATCGCGTAGCAACATCTGGTCGAGGCATGGCAAGCCCCCTCTAGGTCTGCGCCAGGAAATCACGCAGGGCCCTGCGGGTTTGGGGCCATAGCTCTTGCACCTGTGCGATCAGCGCGGCGCTCTGCCCTGCGCCCCCACGCAGCGCGATTTCCAGCTGGATCAGCGCGTGATGCTGGCGCTGCGCCCCGACGACCGCGCAGGATCCGGCAAAGATATGCACCTGATCAACCAGCGCGGCAGAGATGTCGGGCTCTTTCAGCCGGGGCATCAGCGCGGCGCCTTCGCTCAGCACATCTTGCAACAGTTTGCGCCCCTTTTCACGGTCCAGATTGCTCCAGAGCTGCTCCAGAATCTGCGCATTCAGCACATCGCGCGTCTGCGTGCTGGGCTGCATCACCGCCTGCCCACGCAGAGCCCGCGCCAGATTGCGGCGGCTGATCGGTTTCGAGAGCACCCGGTCGATCCCCGCATCCCGATACAGCTGCGTGTCCTGATCCAGCACATGCGCGGTCAGCGCAATGATCCGTGTGGCCCGGCTGGCCCCGCCCGCGCGGATCAGGCGGGTGGCCTCGACCCCGCCCATGACGGGCATGTTCACATCCATCAAGATCACGTCGAACCAGCGTTCTCCGGCCAGATCCGCGCCGATCCGGCCATTTTCGGCCTCGGTAACGATATGGCCGTCCAGCTCCAGCATCTCACGCAGGACAAAGCGGTTGGTCAGGTTGTCCTCGACCAGCAGGATGTGCAGCGGCGCTCCGGTCCAGGCCTCATCTGTCTCGGCCGCCAGGCTGGGCAACGCGGGCGTGCGCAGATCCGGCACCGCCGGCTCGGCCAAGGCAAGCGTCACCCAGAACAGGCTGCCCTCGCCCTTGATGCTTTCGACGCCGATCTTGCCGTCCATGGCCGACACGATCCGGCGCACGATTCCCAGGCCCAGCCCCGTGCCCTCGACCTGCGAGGTCCGGCCCCGATCCAGCCGCACGAAATCGTCGAAAACCGTGGCCAGCTGAGCCTGATCAATCCCGATACCCGTGTCCGTCACCTGAATTTCCAGCTCGGCCCCCGCCGGCCCGCGCTGGACGTTCACCGTGACATCAATCTGCCCGTCCGAGGTGAATTTGATCGCATTGCTGACCAGATTGGCCACCACCTGCCGCAGGCGCATCGCGTCGCCTTCGTACTGGCCCAGCGGATCGGGCGAGATACTGACGTGCAGCGCGTTGCCCTTGGCCTCGGCCGCCGGGCGCAAAGAGGCCACCACCTCCTCGATCAGCGCATCCAGATGGAAGGGGGCGATGCTCAGCTTGATACCGCGGGCCTCGATTTCGGTGATGTCCAGCACCTCGTTCACATGTTCCAGCAGCACCTGACCCGAGTTTTCCAGCAGCGACAGATAATGCCTGTCCTTTTCGCTGCGGGGGACGTTTTTCATCAGTTCGACCACGCCCAGAATCCCGTTCAGGGGCGTGCGCATCTCGTGGCTCATGACGGCCAGGAAATGGGCCTTGGCCCGTTCGCCTGCCAGCGCCTTATCGCGCGAGCTGCGCAGAGCCTCTTCGGATAGCAGCCGGTCAGTGATGTCGTGCAGGAAATACACGAACACCCGCTGCTGCGCCAAAGAGGTCGCCCCCTGCGAGACCTCCAGCGGAATCGAGCGCCCGTCCCATGTCTGCCCCGACATCCGCCGACGAAAGAAATTGCGCAGCTTAAAGGGCAACGCCTGCGGGCGCCCGCGCTCGTCGGCGATCATCTCGGCCAGCGGACGCCCCAGCGCCTGATCCCGATCATAGGCCAGCAGCGTTTCCGCCGCCGGGTTGAAATCCCGAATCTGCCCGGTTTCATCGGTCACGATAATCGCATCCGGCGAGGTCGTGATCACCGTCGCCAGGCGCTGACTGGTCAGCAGGTTATCCTTGGCCCGCCGTTTGTAAATGACATAGAGCCGCGAGAACATCATCGCCAGCCAGAACAGGCTGCCAAACAGCACGAGCGAGGCCACCCCCAGCCGCGTCACCAGCTGCGCGGCTTCGCGCCTGTCCTCTTCGGTGCGGGCCGTCAGCACGAAATTGCCATTGGCCACGATACGCCGGATCGGCGTGTGCAGGGCCGTCAGCTGCGCGATCAGTATCTTGCTTTGCTGCACCAAAGCGGCATCGCTGCCATCCATCAGCGGCAACATCCGCTCGACCCCGGCGTGCACCAGCTCCATGTTGGCCCCCTCGCCGGCCTCGGCGATGGCCGTGTTGTAGATCGGGCTTTGCCGCAGCGTGCTGACCCGGCTGTAGAACACGTTAAATCTGCGGTGCAATTCACGCAGCGCCTCGGCGCCTTCGCGGTCCAGCGCCATGGCGACGCGTTCCAGCTCCAGATATTCGACTTCCAACTGAACGATCGTCCAGATCACACTGTCGCGCCGGGCCGTGCGCATATCGTCCAGTTTCTCGGTGACCTCCAGCCACAAGGGCACCAGCAAGGCCAGCGACACCGCGCTGATCACGGCCAGCGCTCCGCCCTGTACCCACCGCGCCTTTAGCCGGAATGTCGAGATGGCGCTCATGTCAATGCCCCGTTGGCCTGCCCTGATTCTGGCCCGTTTCTGACCTGCCTCCGCCCCCCGAACAAGGACCGGCTGCTTCACATCGGGGTCAGCCTACTGGTAAACCTCGATCCGGTCCATTTGCCAAATGCTCTGGGCGTACACGGATTCCGCACGGAAGCGTTCATCGGAATCATACGGAAAAACGACCCACAAAGGCCCCTTGTCCCGCGCGCCCATTGGGGCACCGTTGCGTTCATAGGCCACCAGCGGCCCGCCGGGGAACATCTCGGACAGGGGGATTTCCACCAGATATTCGTTCAGCGCGCTCAGATAGATTTCCCCCTCAGAGATCTTCAGATACTCCATCAGATCCGACAGCCAGACACCGCGAAACGTCTGTGGTCCGATGGTCCAGATCGTCGACGTGGTGAATTCGGCCGCCGGCAACGCCAGCAATTCATCCATCGACACCTGGCTGGAGTTCAGCAGCCGGTCCTGCTGATCCAGATAGACCACCTCTATCATGGGTTGAGATTCGGGCGCATCTTCGGCATTGGCAACGCCAAGAGCCAGCACCAGCGCAATCATCCCGGCCAAGACCTGTTTCAAACCCATCGCAACCACCGTAAATCCCCAGACTCAGTGCTTTTAGGTTGTGACTTGCGCAGGCGAACAGGTCTATAGCCCTATGCAAATGGATAGGCTATACTCTGCGCACCACATCCTGTTCATTCCAGTTTTCAGAATCCCGTTCTGAGCCCCACTCACTCAAAGGGCGCGTAATTGCCCATAAAATTGATATGACACGTATTTTGATAGCCGACGATCACGAATTGGTTCGCGACACCATCGCTGCCTACCTGCACAACTCTGCCGGGTTCGAGCTGACCCAATGTTCCGACCTCAGCGGCGCGATGGGGAAAATCTCGGCGCATGGGGCGTTCGATCTGGTGCTGCTGGATTACACGATGCCCGGCATGAAACTGCCCGAAGGCCTGACCCAGGTGATCGAGGCCAACGCCCCCTTCCCCGTTGCGCTGATCTCGGGCACGGCCTCGCCTGATATTGCACGGCGCGTTCTGGAATCCGGCGCGCGCGGCTTTTTGCCCAAAACCATGGCCCCCGAGACGCTGATCAGCGCGGTGCGGCACATTCTGGCGGGCGACACCTATACCCCGCGCCAGTTCCTGGAAAGCGAAAGCACCCACCCCGATGCCCCGCATCTGACACCGCGCGAACGCGATGTGCTGCGCGGGTTGTGCGATGGCAAATCGAACAAGGAAATCGCCCGAGACCTGGACCTGCAAGAGGTGACGATCAAGCTGCATGTCAAGACGCTCAGCCGCAAACTGAACGCGCGCAACCGCACCCATGCCGCCATGATGGGGCGCGATCTGAACCTGATCTAGCCAGCCTGCCCCGCCGCAATCGCGCATCCTTGTAGCGTCAGCGGCGCATCGGGAACCGCGTAGATGGGAATCGCGCTCAGCAGCGGCCGATACGGGCCCGGCCTGCGGAATGCCGCGGCGAAGTCCGGGGTTTTCAGATACCCGGCCAAAGCGTTCCCCACACTGCCCGCCAGGTAAATCCCGCCCATCGGCAGATGCACCAGCGCCAGGTCCGCGCAATAGCGTGCCAGATGCGCGGCAAAGCGCTGTGCCGCCCTGTGCGCCGCATCCTCGCCCGCCGCAAGGGCTGCTGTGACATCCCGGCCCGAGCCCCCCTCGGCCCCGCCAAAAAACGCCCAGAGCCGGGCCAGCCCATCGCCGCTCAGGATTGCCTCGATCGGGGTGTGCCCCAGTTCCCTGCGCAGGCGAGCCGCGAGTTTCAGATCGGTTTCATCGGCCGCACCGAACGCCATATGACCCGCTTCCGACGCTGGCACGAACAGGCGCGCGCCCTGCCGATGGGCCACGGCGGCGTTCACCCCCGTACCGATGGCCACGATCAACCGCGCCGCATCGGGGTTATTTTCCGCGCCCGAAACAGGGCCAAGAATGGGGGACAGATCCGAGGCCTCAAGGCCATGCAACGCATAGCCCTGCGCCTGCAAATCGTTCAGAAACAGCACCTGCCCGGCCCCGGTGGCGCCGGCCACGTCCTTTTGCAGCAGCGTCCAGGGGTAATTCGTCAGGGTGACGCGCCCCCCCTGAACCGGCCCCGCCGCACCAAGACACAGCCGGTGTATCTCCGGCCCGCGCATCTGATCCAGATAGTGCCGCAACACATCGCCCGGCTGGCCGAAATCGACATTCACATAGGCGCGCAGACTGTCCGGCAAAAGGCGCGTTCCCTGCGCCAGCCCCAGCCGGCAATTGGTGCCCCCGAAATCTCCGACCAGTGTGTACATGCGCGCTCCTTTTGTTGCTTTGCACGCTAACGCGCCCCGACGCAAAGCAAAAGGCCCCGCAGATGCGAGGCCCTTCACAAACCGGCAGAAACGCTTAGCCGCGACGGCGGCGCCCCCCGCCCCGGCGCCCTCCGCGGCCTCCGGCGGCGGCCTCGTCCGGGGACTTGTTCGATCTGATCCATTCGGCACCGTGCGGATCGTTGTTGGTCAGCAGGTTGGCGGCGCGGATGGCCTCCATTTCCTTGCCCGCGCGCGGCTTGGTCGAGCCCATGCCGAATATCGTCACAAAGGCCTCATCGTCCATGCCTTCGGGCAGGATGATCCCGGCGGCTTCGACTTCGGCCTTTTTCTCGGCGATTTTCTTGGGGCCAATGGGCAAAGCGACCGGGTTCATGATAGCCGAGGTCATCCCCGCCGTCATCGCCATCGGCAGGAAAGCATTGTTGATCCCATGCCGGTTCGGCAGCCCGAACGAGATATTCGACGCCCCGCAAGTGGTGTTCACGCCCAGCTCGTCCCGCAGGCGGCGCACCAAGGTAAAGACCTGATTGCCCGCCGTGGCCATGGCCCCGATGGGCATCACCAGCGGATCCACCACGATGTCATGCGCCGGAATGCCGAAATCGGCGGCGCGCTCCACGATTTTCTTGGCCACGGCAAAGCGCACGTCGGGGTCTTCGGAAATGCCGGTGTCATCGTTGGAAATGGCCACGACGGGCACGTTGTATTTCTTGACCAGCGGCAGCACCAGTTCCAGCCGTTCCTCTTCGCCGGTGACCGAGTTCAGCAGCGGGCGGCCTTCGGCGGCTTTCAGGCCTTCCTCCAGCGCGCCGGGCACCGAGCTGTCGATGCACAAGGGCACATCCACAATGGCCTGCACGCGCTCGATCAGAGCCTTCATCAGCGGCGGCTCGACAAAGTTATTGTCGGCATAGCGCTCGTCCTCGGCCATTTTGTTGGAAAACACCGCGCCCGAGTTGATGTCCAGCACCGTTGCCCCCGCCAGAACCTGCGCCACGGCGTCGGCCTCAACCGTGGTGAAATCGTCCATCTCCAGTTCGGCGGCCAGTTTCTTGCGGCCCGTGGGGTTGATCCGCTCGCCGATCACACAGAAGGGCTGATCGAAACCGATGATCGCGGTCTTGGTTTTGGATTCTACGATGGTGCGGGTCATGTCTGATCCTTTTCATGGACATAGCTGGCCCACCCGCGCGCAGCTGCGGCGGGGCCTGGGGCCGAATTCAAGGAGGTGCTCAGCCCAGACGCGCGCAGCTGGTTTCCACCACGTGCCCGGTCTGAGGATTGTAGAAACTGTTGTACAGCCCGTTCGGCTCGCCCGTTGGGCGCGCAAAAATCGAAAAGGACGCGTGATTGCCCTGCGGCACCAGCTGGAACCGGATCAGCCATTGCGGATATTGCTGATCGGGCGGCGCGACCGTCCAGGTGCCGGGGCCCTGCACGTTGTAAATCCGGCTGGTGGCGGGATAAACGACGGTGCCCTGCCCCTGCAATTGCTGATTGGGATAGACCTGCAAATAGACGTCGATCGACACGGCGGGCGAATTGGACACGCAGCGCCATTGCCCGGCCAGATTGGGCACGGGATAGGCCTGCTGCGCCTGCCCCCGGCAGGCTGGGATCAGGGCCAGGAAAACTGCGGCCATGAGGCGAATGGTCATGACGGGCTCCAAAAGTAATGAACTTAATAGAGCCAGTATACCCGCGTTTCCCCGGATCCCCAAACGGCAGCCAAAGCCGCAGGATATGCGCCCGCTCGGGTGCCATGGTTCAGGCTGCTCCTGCCGGAACGCCCGAGGCGCCGCCGTGATCCTGCGTCCACTGGGCCGAGGTCTTGATCCCCCCCAGCGGAAACAGGTGAACATGCGTGATATTGCAGGCGGGATTGTCGGCCTTATGCGCGGCCAGCTGGCCGATCAGATCGGTCGGCTCGTAGGGCAGCAGCAGCTTGGACACATCCATCGCGCGTTTTTGCAGCACCTTCAGCGAGGGGCCCACCCCGCAGGCGATAGCGAATTTGATCAGGGTTTGCAGCTTCGCAGGGCCGGCGATACCGATATGGATGGGCAGCTCGATGTCCTCGGCGCTAAGCCGGTTCGCCCAGTCGATGACGGGCTGCGCGTCGAAACAGAATTGTGTGGCGATGGCCATCTTCGCATCGGTGCGTTCGGAAAATGCCTGTTTCCAGCGCAGCGCCTCCATCACCAATGTATCGCTGCCGTCCGGGTCGATGTCCCGGTTGCCCTCGGGGTGGCCGGCGACATGCAGGCGCTTGAAACCAGCGCGGTCAAACAAGCCCGTTTCCAGCAGCTGCATCGAGGAATGGAAATCGCCATGAGGCTGCGCCACGCCGCCCGCCAGTAGCAGCGCCTGGGTCACGCCTGCCTCGGTCTGATAGCGGTTGATCCAGTTTTCCAGCGTGGCGGGATCGGGGATGATCCGCGCCGGAAAATGCGGCATCACATCAAAGCCCTCGTCCGACAGGCGCGCGGCGGTTGTAACCATGTCCTCGATCGGGGTGCCGTCGATATGGGCGATATAGACACGGGTGCCACGCGGCAGAAGACCCCGAAAATCATCAATCTTTTCGGCCGTACGCGGCATCACCTCAATCGAGAACCCCTTCAAAAAGGTCTCGGTCCGGGGATCGACGGGCAGCGCCGCCTGATCGCGTTTTCTGAAATTCAGCAAAGCCATCACGGCCTCCATTATCGCAGCGGGGGTCATGCCCATCCGTCATTGGCGATCAGCGCCTTCAGGCGATCCTGATCATATTCGGCCTCCAGCCGTGCGGCCTCGGCCTCGACAATCTCCGAGGGCACGCCCTCGACCGGATAGGGGGCGGCCTTGCGCCATTCGGCCAGATAGGCATCGGTATCCGAGGCCCCGACCTTCATGGCAGCGCGGTCAATCGCCTGTTCGAACCGTTCCGAAAGCGGCTTTTTCGCGCCCCGGCGGCCCTTGCCCACGATCACCTGCGCCGGAATATCCCGCCAATAAACAATGGTGACGTCAGCCATGCGAATGATTCCCCTGTTTCCTGTGATCCATCTGTAGAACAGCCCTCTTGCGACAAAAGGGCCGTTTTCGACAGAAAGACCACGCTCTGCGACGTCCACGGTTCTATCCGCTTCGCCCCCCAAAGCACCAGCACCCGGCATTGGAAAAATCCTAAAGATGATCATGAGCCCCACGCCGGTGCTTGCGCGCGCGCGTCAGGTTCACTACGTTAAAGGTAACTTGAAATGGAGGGCGTGTAGTCATGGCGCCCAAGCGTCCCACAGGTGCGGGCGCATTCCCGAAGCCGGTTGAGAGCCCCGCGCCAAAACCGCCTGATCCGGCCGAGCTGTATGCCGCGCTGGATCTGGGTACGAACAGTTGCCGCATGTTGATTGCCCAGCCCAAGGGCAGTCAGTTTCATGTGGTCGATAGTTTCTCGAAATCCGTGCAACTGGGCGCGGGGCTCGAAAGCACGGGACGGCTTAGCCGTGCCTCGATGGGGCGCACGGTGCAGGCGCTGCGTATCTGTCACCAGAAACTGAAACGGCACAAGGTCAAACGGATGCGCCTGGTCGCCACCGAGGCCTGCCGGCGCGCCACCAACGCGGGTGAATTCATCAAGAAGGTTCGCCGCGAAACCGGCCTGACGCTTGAAATCATCCAACCCGAAGAAGAGGCCCGCCTGGCCGTGATTTCCTGCGCGCCGCTGGTCAGCACCCGCACGCAGCAATTGCTGGTGGTCGATATTGGCGGGGGCTCGACCGAGCTGGTGTGGATTGATCTGAGCTCAGTCCCGCGCCGCGACCGGCCGCGCGCGATCATGCGGCTGCACGCCGGGTTCCACCCGCAAAACAGCCCCTTCCCCGCCGCCAAGGTTGTGGATTGGATCAGCGTGCCGCTGGGCGTGGCCACCCTGCGCGATCAGTTCAACGATGTTGAGGATGACGCCGCCCGCTTTGCCCTGATGAGCTGGTTCTTCGAGGAAAACCTGGCCGAATTCGCCCCCTATGCCGATGAGCACGCGACCAACGGGTTCCAGATCGTCGGCACCAGCGGCACGGTGACGACGGTTGCCGCCTCGCATCTGGGGCTGAAACGCTATGACCGAACCAAGGTGGACGGGCTGCGGATGACCTCGGATCAGATCGACAAGGTGATCAGGGGCTATCTGAAACTGGGCCCCAGCGGGCGGCGGCGCGATCCGCGTATCGGGCAGGACCGTCAGGCGCTGATCATGT
Organism: Paracoccaceae bacterium; assembly: GCA_002708925.1. Lineage (GTDB taxonomy): Bacteria > Pseudomonadota > Alphaproteobacteria > Rhodobacterales > Rhodobacteraceae > Thalassobius. The sequence continues at coordinate 17,669 of PAPN01000050.1, read as the reverse complement.
CGGGCGCGGCGATTTTGCAGGCGCTGCTGCGCTGCTGGCCCACGGATCGGCTGTCTGTCGCCGATCGCGGCCTGCGCGAGGGGCTGCTTTATGCGCAAATGAGCGCCGACGGCGTGCTGGAAGACGGGCCATTCTGAGGAGAGCGCCATGTTCGACGCGGTTTCGGCCCATCTGTGGCTGACATTCGCCCTGACTTATGCGGCTTTCTCGGCGATCCCCGGACCATCGGTGATGATGGCAATCGGCCAGACGCTGAGCCACGGCAAAAGCGCGGGGCTGCGCTGTGTGGCCGGCGATCTGATGGGCGGCGCGGCGATGATGAGCCTCGGCTTTGCCGGGCTGGGCTCGGTTCTGGCCCTGTCGCAGACCGGCTTTGATGTGGTGAAATGGGCCGGCGTGGCCTATCTGATCTATCTGGGCGTGCAGAAACTGCGCCTGGCCGGACACGAGGCCCCCGCCCCGGATCGCGGGTTCCGCTCGGGGCTGCTGGTGGGGCTGCTGAACCCCAAGGCCAACGCGTTTTTCATCGCCGTCACCGCGCAATTCATTGATCCGGCCTTGCCCGCAGCGCCGCAATTCGTGATCCTGGGGGGCACCGCAATGACGATGGCCGGGCTGGTGCTGTGCCTTTATGTGGCGCTGGCCGGATGGATCGGGCAAAAATGGGCCACGCCCCGCGCCCGCCGCCGCGTCGATCAGCTGGGCGGCTCGGCGATGATCGGCGGCGGCATTCTGGTGGCTCTGCGCGGCTAAGCCCGGCGTGCCCCCTTGCCCCCCGCCCCGAGTGCAGGTAACCGGAGCGCAACGAAAGAGGCTCTTATGGCGAAGAAACCAGGCAGCAAGAACACATCCGGACGTGGCCAGCGCGACCTGAAGGTCAAGGTGAAAACCGCGCGCGGGCGCTCGCTCAGCTCGACCCGGTGGTTGCAGCGCCAGCTGAATGACCCCTATGTCAAACGGGCCAAGACCGACGGCTATCGCGGCCGCGCGGCCTATAAGATCCTTGAACTGGACGATAAGTTCCGTTTCCTTGTGCCCGGCGCGCGGGTTGTCGATCTGGGCTGCGCGCCCGGTGGCTGGTGCCAGGTGGCGGTCAAACGTGTGAATGCCCTGGGCGAAAAACAGGGTAAGAAAGTGGGCACCGTGCTGGGTGTGGACCTGCAAGAGGTGGAACCGATTGCCGGCGCAGAAACCCACCAGCTGGATTTCATGGAGGATGACGCCGATCAGCAGGTCAAGGACTGGCTGGGCGGAAAGGCCGATGTGGTGATGTCGGACATGGCGGCCTCCAGCTCGGGGCACAAACAGACCGACCATTTGCGCATCATCGCCCTGTGCGAGGCCGCGGCCTATCTGGCCTTTGACGTGCTGGAAGAGGGCGGAACCTTTGTGGCCAAGGTTCTGGCCGGCGGCGCCGAGGGCGATCTGCAAAAGCTGCTGAAACAGAAATTCACCAAGGTGGTGAACATGAAGCCGCCTGCCTCGCGCGCGGATAGTTCCGAAAAATTCGTGGTGGCCACCGGGTTTCGCGGCTGACGCCGCCTACAGATACCCGCCGCCCTGCGCCAAAGACGCATCCGCCGCCGCCAGCAAAGCAGCCTCGATCGGTTCGTCGATTGGGCGGGCTTTGCGCCCGACTCGCGCCGTGGCCACCAGATTTTGCTGGCGGATCAGCTCGAACAGGCGGGCGTGTTTTTCCAGACTGTCGCGTATGTGACGCGGAGATTCGGGCGATTGCATGGCGCACCTTTGCAGTAAGCGATGCCCAAACCTGCCCGCCAATTGCGGCGCAAATGGCGCGCGCAGGTGGAAATCGCGGGGAAATCGCGTGACCCGCTAGTTCAGATCCTCCAGCAGGCGGCCATGCTTGCGCGTCTCGGCCAGCATGTCACCGAAAGTCGTGATCCCACGCGCCTGAAGCATCGGCAGCATCTTGCACAGGACCTCGGCCGTGGCAAAGGCATCGCCCATCGCGGTATGGCGCAGCGCATCGGGGATGATAATGCCCAGCCGATCGCACAGCGCATCCAGCGTATGGGTCTGGCTGGCGCCGAACAGCACCGCCGACACCAGCACCGTATCCAGCACCGGATGGGTCCATTCCAGCCCCAGACGTTTGCCATGCCGGTGCATGAAAGCCATGTCAAAGGGCGCGTTATGGGCCACGATCACCGCATCGCGCGCAAAGCGGTGGAAATCTGGCACGGCCTTATCGGCCAGCGGCGCGCCGGCCACCATCGCGTCATTAATCCCGTGTACCTTGGTCGAGGCACCGGGGATCGGCATTTGCGGGTTCACCAGCGTGTCGATCTGCTCGCCCGGCACGATCTTGCCGCGCACCACGCGCACCGCGCCGATCTGCACGATTTCGTCCTTATGCGGCAACAGCCCCGTGGTTTCGGTATCGAACACCACATAGGTCAGATCCGCGAGAGGCGTGGCATCGGCGCTGGTTCCGGCATTTTGTTCCAGCAAATCAAAGTCATAGATCAGCGGGCGGGCCGCATCCGGATCAATATGCGACTCTGCCCCGTCGATGATCAGCAGATAACCCGAGCCCTGCTCAAGCGGTTTCAGACGCAGGCTGTAGGTCTGATCGCCCTCGGTGCCATTGGCGATCAGGGACACTTCTTTGCCCTGTTTGCTCATTTGTTTCCAGGCGGCCAGAACGGCGGATTTGTCGAAATAGTCAAAGATCAGCGCATTCAGGCGCGGGGTGTGAATCTGCGCCAGAACACCCGCTGCCTGCCCGTCATACAGCACGATCTGATGCGCGGGGTTCACCACGACAGTCGCCACCGGAATCTCCGTCAGAAGCGCCGTCAGACGGTCACGCTCGGCTGTCAGGCGCTCGGTTTCGGCGGCGATGGCGCTGGCAGTGTGCAGGGTGGTTTCGCTCAGCTGACGCGACATGGCCTCGGCTGCGGGGGCCAGATCGCCCAGATATTTGGCCGTCGCCGCATCCACCCCGCCATCCACCCCGGCATGAGCCCGCGCACGCAGGCCTGCGGCCAGGCGCTCGATCGGTTTGGCGACATTTTCATCGAACAGCAGCCAGATGCCCGCCGTCAGCCCCAAAAGGCCAAAGCCCGCAATCGTGCCCGACAGCACAAACCCCGAGCTAACCTCCCCCGCTATCGCCTTGCGATACCCCAGCACCAGGGCCACGCCGAACAGCGACAGCCCGCCCAGCCCCATGAGCACGAAGAACAAGAAAATCCGCAGTCGCAGACTCAGGTGTGTCAGCATCACTCTCCTCCACATGCCAGCAGCAAGGCGGGATCATCGGCCGCAATCGGCGCCCAGTTTGCTCCGATCAGCGCCCCCTGCGCATCGAAATTCACCTCTTCGGGCAGCTGCGTCTGCCGCAGCCCCTGGCAATCGAACATCACAGCCAGTTTCTGTACCGGCTGCCAGCGCCCAAAGAACAGCAGATCCGCCAGAACCAGCCCCGGCTGCGACGGGTTGCGCCGCAGCGTCGCCACATCCACCGCCATGAACCGTTCGGTATAAGGTTTGACATAGGTCCAGGGCCGGTAGAACGCCTTGCTTTCGACGGTGTGCGCCACCTCGATCCCTTCGGGCAGGGACGAGGCCGTCCGGCCATACCAGCTGTATTCGCTGGAGATCGTCGCCGCGATCATCGCCGCCCCCGCTGCAATCGGGGTCAGCCAACGTGGCAAACGGCCACCCAAGGTCCGGTTTACCAGCATCATCAGCCCCGCCGCCGCGAAACCCGCAACAAAAGTCGCGATCAATTCCAGAAACATACGCTCTCCTCCTGCGCGGGGCCGGCCGCAGCCTAGCCGATCGCGCCTTTCCCATGTCCAACGGCCGATTGCAGGCTTTTGACCACCACAAAGGCGTTGCGCAGGTGGCTGCGCTCAAAATCCGACAATTCGGCCAATTCCAGATAGTTATCGGGGGCGGTCCCCCGTTTGACTTGCCGCGCCTGATGCGCCAGACGTGTTTCGGCGATCAGATCGTAAGCGTCCAGCAGATCGCGCACACCCGAGCTGCTAAGCACCCCCGCCTGCCCCGCTTCCTCTAGCCGGGCGCGGGTATTTACCGCCGTCAGCCGGCCCTGCAACGCATAGACCCGGCCCAGATCGACGACAGGCACCACGCCATTGTGTTTCAGATCCAGCGTGTTTTTATGCTCGCCCGAGCGGATCGTGGCAAAGCCGCGCAGCAGCCCCAGCGGCGGCGCATGTTTCAGCGAATTGCCGATCATATGGGCCACGAAGATCGAGTTCGCCTCGGCCGCCTTCAGCGTATCCTCTTGCAGGTCTTCGAACAGGCCCGTCGCCCCGCCGATGGGCCGCAGATCGAACATCACCGAGGCCAGCATCTGCGCCATCGGATCGGGTTTGCGGATCCAGCCCGCGAAATACTCTTTCCAGACGCGCACGGGCTGGCACCATTTGGGATTGGTCGCCATCATGTCACCGGGACAATAGACATAGCCGCACACGTCCAGCCCATCGCAGACGAATTTCGCCAGCTCTTGGAAATAGGGCATGTCAGCATCGGTCACCGCATCATCCAGGAACAGGCAATTGTCCTGATCGCTGACGCCGGTCTGTTCCTGCCGCCCCTGAGACCCGCAGGCCAGCCACAGATAGGGCACGGGCGGTTTGCCCAGCTTTTCCTCGGCCAGGGCCAGCAGGCGGCGGGTGGCGGTGTCGGCAATATCGGTGATCAGACGGGTGACCACCTCGTGCCGGTTCCCGCCCGCGACCAGCTGCACCAGCAGCTGCGGAATACGTTTGGTGACGGTGGCCATTTGCGCGGCGCTGTCGGCATGAGCGATCTCCGAGACCAGCTCGGCCGAGGAAACGGCCTGAAACCGGGTCAGATCGGTCTGCGTGACGATCCCCACCAGCCGGCCGCTTTCGCAGATCGGAATATGGCCGATCTTACGCTCCATCATCGCGTGCAGCACGTCCGATCCGATGGCACTGGGCGACAGGGTGATCGGGTCCGTTGTCATGATCTGGCTGACTGGTGTGCTCAGCGGCAGCGCCTCGGCCAGGGCCTTGTTCGACAGATCGCGCACCGTCAGAATGCCAGCCAGCGCGTCGTTTTCCAAAATGCAGAGCGAGGAAATCCCCTTCTCCCGCATCAGCCGCGCGGCGTCCTGCACATTGGCCTCGGGCGCGCAGGTCTGCGGGTTGCGGGCCATCAGCGTATCGACTTTGCTGGTGGCCAGATCGTTGCCCCTGGGCTTGGCCGCGCGCGAGCGATCAAAGAACCGGCGAGCGGGTTCATGCGCATCCAGCATGGCCTGAAAATCGGCAGCGGGCAGCAGCAGCAGAGTGGAGTCCTCGGTCGCGCGGGCGCTGGTGGCGGCCAGACCATCGCGCAAGAGCCCCCGTTCGCCAAACGAGTTGCGCACCCCCAGCAGGGACACCGGCACGTCGTTTTCGTCCCGCACCTCGACCTGGCCGTGATAAATCAGAAACAGCCCGTCCAGCGGCTGCCCCAGGGCATAAACCGGATCGCCTGCTTTCAGCTCGCGCAGCTGCATCCTGGCGCTTAGCGCCTCCAGCGCGGCGGGGGCCAGCGCGTCATAGGGATGAACCGACGTCAGAAAACGGTGAAGATCAGGAAGGCGCGCGGGCATGGAGGACTCCTAAGGGCACATAGATCGCCCCGAGAATACGCTGATCGGGGCTCCGGTTGATTTGATCCACCTCAGAAAACCAAAGCGATATTACCGGAGCTAAAAGAAATCCCGCCCGAAGGAAACCGGGCGGGATCAATTTCATCGCCGGGGCGCCATGTGCAGGCGCCCCGGCCGCATGATCTTAGTGATCCTGGGCCGCACCGGCGCCACGCGGCACGCGGACGCTTTCGACCAGATCCTTGATCTCTTGCGGGGTTTCCTCGGTGGTGTTTGCAACCAGGTAGGCAACAACAAAGTTGATGGCCGCGCCGATGGCACCGAACGAGGTGGACTTGATCGTCCCCAGCAGCGGATCAGCGTCAGTGAAGCTGTTCGTGCCAGGAATGAAGAACCAACCCTTGTGCAGGAAGATGTAGATCAGGGTGACGACCAGACCGGCCAGCATCCCGGCCACGGCGCCCTTGTTGTTGATCTTCTTCGAGAAGATCCCCATCATCAGCGCCGGGAAGATCGAGGCAGCCGCCAGACCAAAGGCCAGAGCAACGGTTTGCGCCGCGAAGCCCGGAGGATTCAGACCCAGGTAGGTGGCGATTGCGATGGCCACAGCCATTGCGATCCGCGCCGACATCAGTTCACCTTTTTCCGAGATGTCCGGGGTCAGCTGACCCTTCATCAGGTCGTGCGAAACAGCCGAGGAGATCGCCAGCAGCAGACCAGCCGCCGTCGACAGAGCAGCCGCCAGACCACCCGCAGCCACCAGGCCGATCACCCAACCGGGCAGGTTTGCGATCTCGGGGTTGGCCAGAACCAGGATGTCACGGTTGAACTTGGTCAGCTCGTTGCCGGTCCAGCCGTTTTCCGACGCGATGGCCTGAAGATCGGCATTCTTGTCGTTGTAGTACTGGATTGCACCGTCGCCGTTCTTGTCTTCCCAACCCAGCAGGCCGGTTTTTTCCCAAGTCGCCATCCAGGCGTAACGGTCTTCGTTCTCGATCTGCTCCAGGGTGACAGCGCCGCCCTCGATGCCGCCGTTCGGCCACATCATCTCTGAGATGTTCAGACGCGCCATGGCACCAACGGCGGGGGCCGTCAGATACAGCAGAGCGATGAACACCAGCGCCCAGCCAGCCGACCAACGGGCGTCAGCCACTTTGGGAACGGTGAAGAAACGCATGATGACGTGGGGCAGACCCGCAGTACCGATCATCAGCGACAGGGTGAACAGAACCATGTTCAGCGTGTCGGCGTGATGCGCGGTATACTCGTTGAAGCCCAGCTCTTTGACGATGGCGTCCAGCTTGGCCAGCAGCGGCTCGCCCGAGGCAGCGTGGTCACCGAACAGGCCCAGGGCCGGGATCGGGTTGCCAGTCAGTTGCAGCGAGATAAAGATCGCCGGGATGGTGTAGGCCATGATCAGCACGACGTACTGAGCAACCTGGGTGTAGGTCACACCCTTCATCCCGCCAAACACGGCGTAAGCGAACACAACACAGGCGCCGATCAGCAGGCCGGTGGTGTTGTCCACTTCCAGGAAGCGGCCAAAGGCCACGCCCACGCCGGTCATCTGACCGATCACATAGGTGGTCGAGGCAACGATCAGACAGATCACGGCCACCAGACGCGCGGTCGGGCTGTAGAAGCGATCGCCGATGAACTCGGACACGGTAAACTTGCCGAACTTACGCAGGTAAGGGGCCAGCAGCAGTGCCAGCAGCACGTAGCCGCCGGTCCAGCCCATCAGGAACGAGCTGTTATCGTAGCCGGTGAAGGCGATCAGGCCGGCCATCGAGATGAACGATGCGGCCGACATCCAGTCAGCAGCCGTTGCCATACCGTTGGTGACGGGGTGCACGCCGCGGCCAGCAGCATAGAATTCAGACGTCGAGCCCGCGCGGGCCCAGATCGCGATGCCGATGTACAGCGCAAAGGACGCGCCGACAAACAGCAGGTTAATGGTAAACTGATCCATCTGGTTTACTCCTCTTCGACGCCGAATTCACGGTCCAGCTTGTTCATGCGCCAGGCGTAGTTAAAAATCAGTGCCAAGAACACCAGGATGCTGCCTTGCTGTGCAAACCAGAAACCCAGGTCAGTGCCGCCGACGGCAATGCCCGCCAGCATCGGGCGCAGCAGAATGCCAAACCCGAAGGACACAACAGCCCAGATCACCAGACTGATGAGAATAATGCGCACGTTCGCCGCCCAATAGGCCGCGTCGGACGCACTTGTAGTGTTTTGATCCGCCATGATGCGGGTCCTCCTCTTCCTCCTGAGCCCCGCCGAATTGATGAGAGGCGGCGAGGCGGTGAAACTTACGCCATCGCTTTGGTAACGATGCCCGCAAGCCCTTCTGCAATCGCGTCGATTTCACCCATGGCGTCGATGCGCTGCAAAACTCCCTTATCGCCGTAATAGGCGATCAATGGTGCGGTCTGCGCGTGATAGGCCTCCAGGCGGCTGGCCACCGTTTCAGCGTTATCGTCGGCGCGGCGCTTCATGTCCGTACCGCCGCATTTGTCACACACACCGTCCTGCGCCGGCTGCTTGAAGCTATCGTGATAGCCCTCGCCGCATCCCGCGCAGGTGTAACGACCCGAGATCCGGGTCACCATTGCTGCGTCATCCACCTCCAGGCTGACGGCAGCGTTGATCTTCTGGCCGCTTTCGGCCAGCAGATTGTCCAGAGCTTCGGCCTGAACGGTCGTCCGGGGAAAACCGTCCAGAATCACGCCCTTGGTGCAATCGGCTTCGGCCAGACGGTCGCGCAGGATGTTGATCACGATTTCATCGCTGACCAGCTCTCCGGCTTCCATCACGGCCTTGGCCGCCTTACCGGCATCGGTGCCCGCGGCCACGGCCGCGCGCAACAGATCACCCGTGGACAATTGCACCAGGCCGAACGTGTCCTCAAGAACGCGGGCCTGCGTGCCCTTCCCGGCGCCCGGAGGGCCGAGAAGGATCAGAACGGCGGGGGTATCAGCCATCGGACTTAGCCCTTGTTCTGACGGTTTTCGATCAGATCATCCACAACCGAAGGATCGGCCAGCGTCGAGGTATCGCCCAGGCTGCCGAAATCGTCCTCGGCGATCTTGCGCAGGATCCGGCGCATGATTTTCCCCGAGCGGGTCTTCGGCAGGCCGGGGGCCCACTGGATCAGATCCGGGCTGGCGATGGGGCCAATTTCCGTACGCACCCAGGTGCGCAGCTCTTTTTTCAGCTCATCCGAGGGCTCTTCGCCATTCATCAGCGTCACGTAGCAGTAGATGCCCTGCCCCTTGACGTCATGCGGATAGCCCACAACGGCGGCCTCGGCGACTTTGGAATGCGCCACCAGGGCGCTTTCCACCTCGGCGGTGCCCATGCGGTGGCCCGACACGTTGATCACATCGTCCACACGGCCCGTGATCCAATAGTAGCCATCGCCATCGCGGCGGCAGCCATCCCCGGTAAAGTAGTAGCCTTTGAAGTCGCTGAAATAGGTCTGCATAAAGCGTTCGTGGTCACCGTAAACGGTGCGCATCTGACCCGGCCAGCTGTCCTTGATGCACAGGACGCCTTCGGCTGCGGTTTCGTCGATTTCTGCGCCCGAGGTCGCATCCAGCAGCACCGGCTGCACCCCAAAGAACGGCTTGGTGGCCGAGCCAGGCTTCAGCGCGGTGGCGCCGGGCAGCGGGGTCAGCATGTGACCGCCGGTTTCGGTCTGCCACCAGGTGTCCACGATGGGGCATTTGCCCTTACCGACGACATCATTGTACCAGTTCCAGGCTTCGGGGTTGATCGGCTCGCCCACGGTGCCCAGCAGTTTCAGATCGCTCAGGTCGTATTTCTCGACGAACTCGGTGCCCTGGCCCATCAGCGCGCGGATCGCGGTGGGCGCGGTATAGAACTGGTTGACCTTGTGTTTCTCACACACGGCCCAGAAACGGCCGGCATCCGGATAGGTGGGCACGCCTTCGAACATCAGCGTGGTGCCGCCATTGGCCAGCGGGCCGTAGACGATATAGCTGTGGCCGGTGACCCAACCCACATCCGCAGTACACCAGTACACGTCGCCCTCGTGATAATCGAAGGTATACTGATGGGTCATCGCGGCATAGACCAGATACCCCCCCGAGCTGTGCACAACGCCCTTGGGTTTGCCGGTCGAGCCCGAGGTATACAGGATGAACAGCGGATCTTCGGCATTCATGGGCCGCGCGGGGCATTCGGGGCTGGCGTGCGACATCAGGTATTTGACATCCACGTCGCGGCCCTCAATCCAGGTGGTCTGATCGCCGGTGTGTTTCACCACCAGGCAGCGCACCTTATCCGAGCAGTGCAGCAAGGCCGCATCGGTGTTCGATTTCAGCGCGGTGCGGCGGCCGCCACGGGGGGCGGTGTCGGCGGTGATGACAACTTTGGCCCCCGAGTCGTTGATCCGGTTGGCCAGCGCATCGGGCGAGAAACCCGCGAAAACGATCGAGTGGATCGCGCCGATGCGGGCACAGGCCAGCATGGCATAGGCGGCCTCGGGGATCATCGGCAGATAGATCACCACCCGGTCGCCGCGCATCACACCCTGGCTAAGCAGGACGTTGGCCATGCGGTTCACGTTTTCCGACAGCTGGTTATAGGTGATGTACTGGGCTTCGTCCTCGGGGTTGTCGGGCTCGAAGATGATGGCGGTTTGTTCGCCGCGCGTGGCCAGGTGGCGGTCCACACAGTTATAGGCGACGTTCAGAACGCCATCCTCGAACCATTTGATATCGACTTTGCCGTATTCGAAAGTGGTGTTCTTGACCTTCGTATAGGGCTCCATCCAGTCCAGACGCTTGCCGTGCTCTCCCCAGAAAGCTTCGGGGTCATTCACCGAGGCTGCATACATCTCTTCGTATTTCGCTGCGTCGGCATGGGCCTTGGACGCAAATTCAGCCGAGACGGGGTAGACAGGTTCTGTCGTGGTTTGTTCAGTCACAGCAAGGTTCCTCCCTTGAATCTTTGAAAACGGGACCGGCACGCAGGCCGGAAGAAATTGAATTATCCGCGCTCCGTCACAATCATAGTCGAAAATGAAAACAAGGAAATAAGTATGCGAAAAAACAGCATTTATTTGTAAAGTTTTGTCACGCTGCCCGTTAATTTTGTAAATTCTTAACTATGACGTCACGTAACTGACTTTAAAACAACACTAAAATGTGAAAACGCCATGAAGCCAGGCAAAGCCCGCCCCGCCCCTGCCCCCCGACTAAAGGATGAGCCACCAAACCGCAGCCTGCCGCGACAGATTGGCACGGTATGCATTTGCATACTGATTTCAGGGAACTCCGCCCTATAGCGAGTCGGGCTACAAAAGATCGCGCAAAGGTTCGGGAATGGTGACGCGGCGCGGGTTTTGGGCCATGATCGCGTGATCCACGACCATCTTTTTCCCGTCGGTCTTGATAGCGCCGCGCAGCAGCTGAGCACAGTCCGCAAACCCGGCCTCCACCGGCACCTCTGCGGCGCGCTCAAAATGGCCGAACTCTTTTTCGCGGATCATCGCGGGGTCCGACCAGTTGATCCAGAACCGTTTGCCCACGCTGGCCGGATCGTCCGAGCGGGCGTTATGCTCTTTGGATTGAGCCACGATCTGCTGGCGCTCGGCCATGCGTTCGGCGTAATCGGGGGTCACGTAATGCAGGTGAAACAGCAGCAGGTCAGGATCGATTGTAAACTGGCCGCGTACCAATCCGTGCCCGCCGATCGTGTAAACGACACGCGCCCGCGCCACGCAGGGTTTGGTGTATTTCGCGCTTAGAATCGCCTGCGGATGGGTGCGCAACACGCCCTGGCGCACATCCCCCTGCCCTGTCGGGATCAGGTTCAGCCCAACCGGAGACAACGCCACCGTTTCCGCAGGGCTGGTCTCCAGATGCTCTTGTAACGAGGCTTTGGGGCCGACATAGGCGATCAGCTCATCGACATCCGTGCAGATCACCCGGTCATAGAATCCCAGCAGGCCGTTCGTCACCCCGCCCAGCAGATCCCAGCGGCGCCGGTCCAGATCAATCGTCAGCTCTTCGCGCGGGATATGGATGACATTGCAGCCCGCCGCGATCTCATTGATCCGGGGATCCCCCCCGTGGTTCAGCACATAAAGATTGCTGCGCGCCACGTATTGCGCGTTATGGCTGACCCATTTTTCCAGCAGCCAGTAATCGCGCCAGACCATCGTCACGAATGCCAGTTTCATGCTCGGGCCTCTCTGCCTCTTTTACCGTTGCCCGAGTCCTATCATAGCGCAGCTGGCGCGCCTAGCGGACTTAGCCTTCAGACGTCCGATGTGATTGGGCCGATTAGGGCACAGTGGTTGCAACTGACTAAGGTTTCGTAAAGATAGTCCACATGCGAAGGATCAAGGGAGGCGCATATGGCACAAACCGAATTTCCGGCCCAGCCCGGCCCAGAGGACGGCCTGATCGTCAGCCAGGTTCTGGGCGCGACCTGCCTGATCTGGCTGAACCTGCCGCAAAAACGCAACGCCCTGTCCCCCGCCCTGCGCGAGGAGCTGCGGACCGCCCTGATCGGAGCCAACGAAGACCCCGCGATCCGCGCCATCGTGATCACCGGCACGCAGGGCTGTTTCAGCGCGGGCGGAGACATCTCGACCATGAAGGGCATCAGCTCGGTTGCGGGGCGCGAACGGATGCAGCGCGCGGGCGATCTGATGCGCACGCTGATCGACAGCCCCAAGCCGGTGATCGCCGCGATCGAGGGCTGGTCCGTCGGCGCGGGCCTGTCGCTAAGCGCGGCCTGCGACATCGCGGTGGCAGCCAGCGATGCCCGGTTTTCCCTGCCCTTTGGCAATCTGGGGCTGATTCCGGATCTGGGCGCGCTGTATACGCTGCCGGCACGGATCGGGATGGGGCGAACGAAATGGATGGCGTTTTCGCGCCGGGCGATCTCGGCCCAGCAGGCGCTGGACTGGGGGCTGATCGAGGAAATCACCGCCCCCGGTCAGGCTCTGCCGCACGCGCTGGCCCTGGCCGAGGACATCGCCACAGGCGCGCCGCTGACCAACGCCTACACAAAACAGTTGCTGGCGCGTCACCCGCTGCCCCTGCCCGAGTTTCTGGCCGCCGAGCGGGACACCCAGGCGCTGCTGTATACCTCAGCGGATTTTGCCGAAGGCTATGCCGCGTTCTTTGACAAACGCGCGCCAGAGTTCAAAGGAAAATAAACAAGACAGCCCGCTCTGCCACAAGGCTGACCGCGGGGGTTATCGCGCCAGAAGCTCGCCCAGGTGGCGGGTGGCCAGAGCATACCCCTGCACGCCAAAGCCCGCCATCACCGCATCCGCGCGCGCGCTGACATAGGAATGGTGACGGAAGGGCTCGCGTTTGTGAACCTGACTGATATGCACCTCGATCACCGGGCCATCGAACGTATTCAGCGCATCCAGAATCGCCACCGACGTATGCGTATAGGCGGCCGGGTTGATGATGATGCCCGCCGCCTGTTCGCGCGCCTCGTGGATCCAGTCGATCAGCTGACCCTCGTGATTGGATTGCAGCAGCCTGATGTGCAGGCCGAATGCCTCGGCCACCCCGGCACAGCGCTGCGCCACATCCTGCAACGTGTCCGCGCCATAGATTTCGGGCTCGCGTTTGCCCAGAAGGTTCAGGTTGGGGCCGTTCAGAATGTAGATCGTCTTGCTCATGGGTGCCTCGAAACTGCAAAGAGGGCCCTGGCGGACCCTCTGATGTTTATGGGCGTTTCCGGCCCGCCTGTTAAGCCCCTAGTTCGAGAACTTCAGCGCGTTGAACAAAGCCGCCTGGCTGGTCACCCCATCAATCGAGAATTTGCGCCCCACCGGCACCGCGTCCAGATCCATCCGGCGCAGCCAGCGAGACCAGACCTGCGGCACGATCCCGATCACATGGCTTGCGCCCATCTCGCGGGTGCAGCTGACCATCTGCCCCATGATCACGTTTTGCACCTGCATCCGGCGCGAGGCGGGAACGTCCTCGGCAATGAACAGGCGCGAGGCCTCGACGATCCGGGGCTCGACCGGGGCGTCGATGAACAGCACATCCTGAGGAATACTGTCCAGCAGCCCCTTCTGCGCGTCGCGCAGCATATAGCTGTACACCCCAACCTGCGCCGTTGTCGGCAGCAGCCGGAACCCGCCCAGGACCTCTCCGTATTCGTGCACGGCGACCCACCGGGCCTGAGGCGTGTCGTACTGATCGAACTCCATTCCCTCGGTATGCGGCAAATCCCAGTGCAGACGATCAATGAAGGTCTGCTTGCGCGCCTTCAGGTAATTGACCAGAAGATCGCCATATTGCCCCATCGTGCCAAAGGACATCATCGTCGATTTGATATGTCCCACAGGCGCCAGCGCGGGGCGTTTCCTGGTGCGTTTGACCGGCGTCACCGGGCGCCGAGGAGAAACCGGAGCAACAGGCTCCAACTCGGGAAAAACTTGCAGTGATCTTGATTGGCTCGCGGCCACAGCTGTTTGTGTCATGTCCTGCCCGACCATGTTTTTTGAACAACATTAGGAGACCAAACCGTTGCGTCACCTAAAAAATTCTACGCTTTCAACAAAAAAACGCCACAATGATGTATGGGCAACACATGTCGTCACGATAAGATTGTGATCAAACCCCTTTGATCACCAAACACACCGAATAACGACGCACAAACATGCGGTTACAGCCCCTTGCTACTACCCCAGAGGGTATCATGCAAACTTATGTCAGCCAATACACGAAATGTTAAATTTTCTGCATCTTTGGTAAAAAAATCCAAATGTGCCGAATTTTCGCCAATATCGCCAAATACAAAAAAATGACGACAGATAGGAAACGATCCGGCTGAGAGCAGATGGCCCATCGAGCACTTATCAGAAAGTTCAGCAGAAACTGGCTCAGGCTTGACCGTCTGGAACGCCAGCTGAAGGACTATGTGGACGCCACCACCGGCCTGCTTTGGCAGCGCCAGGCGATATTTATGTCCGCCACTTTGCTGACCGCTTTCTACTTCGACCCGAAAATTTCGTTCATCAGCTATACCGGCGTGCTGTTCTCCGAGGTTCTGGACCTGATCGCCGCCCGGCGCGTGCGCAACTGGAATGGCGAGGGCCAGGGCAAGGCCCTGAGCTTCCTGGCTGGGATCATGTTCAACACATTGGTCAGTTCGGTGGCGATTTGCCTGTTCATCATCATGGTGGCCGAGCAGCAAACCCAGGGCGGACATTTCACGCCGCTGTTCTTCCTGTTTGCCGCGGCCCTGTTTGCCGCCATGAACAACCACCAGATTCTGCCTGCCCTGTTTCTAAGGCTGATCATCTATGGCGCGACCTTTACCTATATTGCGCTGATGGACATCCTGCGGACCTATCCGCCCATCGACACGCCGCCCTGGCTGGAATTTTTCACGATCCTGTTCGTGATGTATTTCATCATCGACATCTCGATTCAGTTTCTGAAGCTCTATCGCGCCGGGGTGCGCCAGCTTGAGGAACTGCGCCGCGAACACGAACGCACCCTGGCCGCGCTGACCGTCAAATCCGAATTCCTGTCCACCGTCAGCCACGAGCTGCGCACGCCCCTGACCTCGATCAAGGGCTCGCTGGATCTGGTGAACAAAGGTTCGCTGGGCGAGATCCCCCCGCAACTGGCCCCCGTTTTGGACATCGCGGGCAAGAATGCGGTCCGGCTGGCCAATCTGATCGACGATCTGCTAGACCTGCAAAAGTTCGAAGCCGGAGAGATGGTGTTCAATTTCGAGCCGCTCGATTCCAATGAACTGCTGCAAGAAGCCGTTGACGCCAACTCTGGCTTCGCCCGCAGCCTGGGCATTTCGGTAACCGCCCACCCCGCGCCCGAGCCCCTGCTGATCCACGCAGACCGCGCCCGCATGATGCAGGTTATGGCCAATCTTCTGTCGAATGCGGTGAAGTTCTCGGATGAGAACGGGCATGTGGACGTGCGCCTGCGCGGCACGGAAACCGAGGTGATCATCTCTGTCATCGACTATGGCGTCGGCATCCCCCCCGAAAGCGAGGATCGCGTTTTTGGCCAGTTCAGCCAGATCGACTCGTCGGATCAGCGCAAGGTCGGCGGCACCGGCCTGGGCATGAATATCTCAAAACAGATCGTCAAACGGCACCAGGGTAAGCTGGAGTACATCAGCACTCTGGGGGAAGGCACCACATTCTTTGTGACGCTGAAACGCGACATCCCCGAAACAGAAGAGGACTGACACCATGCCCTGCCTTTCCGTCAGCCCTAAATTCGCCCCTTTCTTGTACTACCCTTGTAATCAGTAAATCGGTGACAACCATGATCTCTTACGCTCCTTTTCCAGACCAGCAGACCGCCCTTTCAGAAATACTGGAAGAGCTGCATGACGAGGTCTATGTCTATGACGCGAACACGCTTAGCGTGATCTACGCCAATAAGACCGCGCGCCGCCGCTGCGACTGGTCCGAGGCCGAAGTGCGCAGCAAAAAGATCTACGATTCCTCCAAGATGTTCGACACCGAGGCCTTTCACAGCCATGTCGAACCCCTGCGCGCCAGAATGTCGGATGCGGTGACCGTCGAAACCCTGCATGAAAAAGGCCTGGTGGAGATCACCACCCGCTATCTGTCATCGCTGCACGGCAGCCCGGTTTTCCTGTCGGTTCTGCGTGACCGCGAACACCGCCGCCAGCTTGAACGCGCCCGCGCGCAGGCCTTCTCGGAAATCGTGCATGATCTGCGCACGCCGCTGACCTCGATCATGGGGGCGCTCAAGCTGATGGATTCGGGCACGGTGGGCGAAATGCCCCCACAGGCGAAATCCATGCTGGAACTGATCCAGCGCAATGCCGACAACCTGCTGTCAATCGTCGGGGACATTCTGGACCTGCAAAAATACTCGACCAGCGCCACCCCCGAACAAGAGGAATTCGAACAGCTTGATCTGGTCGAACTGGTCAAAGAGGCGGTGGCCGCGCATCTGGGCTATTGCGCGGTGCATAATGTGCAATTGAGCCTGCGCGCCTCGCCCGATCAGGCCTGGATCAAGGGCGTGCCGCTGCGGTTACACCAGTTGCTGGCCAACCTGCTGTCCAACGCGATCAAGAACTCTCCGTCGCATGAAACCGTGGATATTGAAATGCTGGGCACGCCGGACAGCTGGCAGATCCGCATTGCCAATACCGGCCCCGGCATCCCCGAGCACCTGCGCGACCGGATTTTCGAAAACTATGTTCAACATGCCTCGGCCAAAGGGACCAAGGTTAAGGGAACCGGGCTGGGTCTGGCAATCTGTAAGAAAATCATAAAAACGCACGGTGGCGAAATCGGATTTTCATGCGATACTGGCGAAAAGACCGTGTTCTATGTCAGCCTGCCCAAACAGGCTCCGCCGCACGAAAAAACATAAAACTCAAGAGCATACGCATCTTTTTGGGATCAGGATGCGGACTCAGCTGAAGACAGGAAACAGCGCCCGAAGATGGAAGAGCTAAGACGAATCCTGCACGTCGATGATGACGAAGACATCCGCGTTATCGTTAAAATGGCGCTGGAACTGGTGGGCCAGTTCGAAGTGGCACAATTTTCATCAGGGGCCGAGGCGCTGAAAGGCATCGGCGATTTCGACCCGCAGATGTTCCTGCTGGACGTGATGATGCCTGAAATGACAGGCGAGGAAACCTGGCAGGCCCTCAAGAAGATCCCCGGTCAGGAAAATGTGCCCGCCGTGTTCCTGACCGCCAAGGCCGAAGAGGCCTTTGCCGAACGGCTGTTGGCGCAGGGCTGTCTGGCGGTGATCACCAAACCCTTCGATCCGATTGATCTGTGCACCCGGCTCAGTCAACATTGGGCAGAGCTGCAAACGGCCTAGGCCTGAACTGGCGCGCCGGAGAAGGGCGCGATACGCACCCCGTTCGCCTCAAGCGTTGCCCGCACCTGCGCCGCGATCTGCACCGCTGCGGGTGTATCCCCATGCAGGCAGATCGTGTCGATCCGGGTGAGAATCCGCGCGCCGCTTTGCGTCAGGATGGCCCCGGCGCGCACCATGTC
>PAPN01000049.1 GCA_002708925.1 Paracoccaceae bacterium | reverse complement strand
GATCCGCATTCCCGAGCGGCAGGGCGAGATCTACCGCGCTGACAACGGAGCCGGTCAGCCTGGGCGACGTTTCGTCAGGAAATCGGAAGCGGCACATGTGACCAAAGTCACGATCCCCGCGCATGTCATTCGCATCCCGGCACGGCCCTTTGTTGGTCTGACCGAGGGCGATGAACAGGGTATTTTGGAAGATGCTCGTGACTGGCTCAGCCTTTGAAAACCCAAACCCGTCAGAAATTGCCGCAGGAGCGCCTTAGCGGGGTTTCGTGCCCAGTGATCCGCAAAAAGCGCTGAAGGCCTGTTAACCCCCTGTTAGAATCGACGGACGGGGCAATTTCGTCGCGACCTGAACTTAGAGCTTGCGATATCAAGGTCGCTTCCCCAGTCTTGGGGCATTCCAGACCTCATGAAGCCGCCGGACGCCTGTCCGGCGGATTTTGTTTGGCGCTTGTGCCAAATCTGGTTCGTCAACAATCGGACGGACCTCATGACCAACACCCCTCAGAAAGCGCGGATCGAAGTTTTTCGCCCTGGTACGTTCTCGCCCATGGTCGGTGCAGAGATCACCTTTTCGGCGGCCGACCTGAAGGCCGTGGCGGATGCTTATGATCCGGAAACGGCCCCGGCCCCGATCGTGGTGGGGCATCCCAACAACGATACGCCGGCATACGGCTGGATCGAGGGACTGGAATACGACGAAAGCCAGGAGCGTCTGTTCGCAGATCTGCATGAAATCGAGCCTCAGTTCAGCGACCTGGTGAAAGCAGGGCGGTTCAAGAAGGTCAGCATGTCCTTTTTTAGCCCCGATCATGCGGCCAATCCCAATCCCGGTGCCTGGTATCCCAAGCATGTCGGTTTTCTGGGGGCAGCGGCCCCGGCCGTCAGCGGACTGAAGAACGTGGCTTTCTCCGGTGCCGAGGGCGTGACCTTTGAATTTGGTGAGCGCGGCTTTGAGGAAGCTGCCTCGCTGTTCCGTGGGTTGCGCGATTTCTTCATCGAGCGGTTCAGCCTGGAAGTGGCTGACAAGGTTCTGCCGTCCTGGCGCATTGAATGGCTGGATGACACGGAGATCGAGCCGAAGGACGGCAATGGTCCGACTTTCACCGCTCCTGTTCCCCAGGCGACCCCTCCCTCCACCCCCAAACCTGAAAAGGACTCTGTCGTGACCAAATCGACCGAAGCGGCTTTCGCAGATCGCGAGGCCAAACTGAAGGATCGCGAAGACAAGCTTGCCGAGCGTGAAAAGAAAGCAGCCCATGATGACAACGTGTCGTTTGCGGAAAGCCTGATCGAGGCGGGAAAACTAATTCCGGCCAGCAAGGATGACCTGGTTGCCGTTCTGGATGCCATGCCCGCCGACCAGTCTGTCAGCTTTTCCGAAGGCGGTGATGATGTCGCTCTGGGTGATGCTGTTCGTAAAATCTTCGAAGCGCAGCCCGAGGTGGTCAGCTATGGCGCGCTGGATCTGCCTGATGGTCCCGCTGGTGGCGGTGCGCCGGCCTCTTTTGCCGCCGATGGCAAACCTGTCGATCCCGACAGTCTGAAAATCCACAACCAGGCGCTGGCCTATCAGCGCAAGAACCCCGGCACCTCTTACGAGGCCGCCATTGACGCCGTGAGCTGATCGGAGATTTCCATGCTGCGCACCTATCATTCCGTTCTGACCCTGACCGCCACCATGACGGCCACCTGCAACGCCGGTGACCTGGTTGGTTTCGACAATGCCCCGATCACCGCTGCTGATCAGCCGGTCAAGGGCATCGCTCAGGTTCCCGCCACCGAGATTGGCCTGGACATTGGCCTGACCGCCATCGGCGAGGAGACCGTGACCGCTGTTGGCGTCATTGCCGCAGGGGCCCAGCTGGTCTCTGCGAATGGCGGCGTCTCCGCTGCCGGGGTCGACCCCGACAATGTCTTTGCCACCGCCCTGACCGCCGCCGCTGACGGCGAGCTGGTCCAAATCCTGATCCGCTAAGGAGTTCTGACATGAACCAACCCGTCAATCAGCGTACCGCCGGCGTGGTGGACCCGATCCTGTCCACCCACGCCCGTGGCTATCGCAATCTGGAATTTATCGGCCACCTGCTGTTTCCGCGTGTCACCGTGCCGACCCGCTCGATGCGCGTCCTCAAGTTCGGCAAGGAATCTTTCCGCATGTTGAACACCCGTCGCGCGCCCGGCGCGGACAAGAAGCGCGTTCAGTATGGCTATGCTTCCGACCCTGTCTCCCTGGTGCAGGACGCTCTGGAGGGTTTGGTTCCGATCGAGCACCAGGAAGAGGCCGCAAAAGTTCCGGGCATCGATCTGGGTCGTGGGGCCGTGAACATGGTGTTGAATGTGGTCGATCTGGGCCTGGAGTTCGATATCGCGGCATTGGCGCGTGACCCGGCCAACTATGATGCCAATCACAAGACGGCCCTGGCTGGCACTGATCGCTGGACCGATGATGCCTCTGACCCCAAAGCGGATATCGACGCCGCCCAGGAAATGATCCGCCGTTCGATTGGCCGGTATGCCAATACGCTGGAGCTGGGGCCGAGCGCATTCAATGCTGCCAAGAACCACCCGAAGGTCAAAGAGCAGTTCAAGTACACCTCGAAGGATTCGATCACGGCCGAGATGCTGGCCGCCTATTTCGACGTGGCGCGCGTAATCGTGGGCAAGGCGGTGTATCTGCCCGAGAACGCCGACGACGACACGCTGGCAACCGATGTCTGGGGCGATGACGCGATCCTGGCCTACGTTCCTATGCAGGGCGAGAACTTCATGGTGCCGTCCTATGGCTACACCTACGAGCTGAATGGCTATCCGCAGGTGACCAAGCCGTATTTCGAGAACAGCAATGACAGCTGGATCTACCCGACCAAGACCGAGCGCCGTCCCTATCTGACGGGTGCCGAAGGCGGGTTCCTGATCCAGAACGCAGGCGATGCCAGCTAACCGCTGATCTGATCACGCGGAAAGCGGCCCAGGTCCGCTTTCCCTTTCTCAACGAGGAGAGACCTTTGGATACCCTTTATGACGTGACCCTCATTGGCCCGGCCAAGATCAATGGCAAGCACAAGGGCGTCGGAGACCCCGTGCAGGTTGCGGAAAATGACCTGCGCCTATTGGTGAAGGCCAAAGCCGTCGCGCCGAGCGCGCTGGAAAAGCTGGGTGATCCAGAGACTGAGGTCGCGCCCAGCAAAGAGGCCGAACTGGCCGGTCTGCAACAGGCGTATGAGGAGCTGGGCGAAGAATTCTATGCGCTGAGCAAGGAAAATGCGCGCCTGACCGAGCAGGTCAACAACTTGACGGCTCAGCTGACTGAAGCTGAAGCGGACAAAACCAAACTGGCTGGTGAGATCGCGAAAGCGGACCGGGCGATTGAGGCGATGAAGGCAGAGCTTCCTGGTCCGGCCGAGGAAAAGGCCGCAGCGAAACCCACGGCCAAATCATCGTCGAAAACCGCCGCCAAAACCACTGACGGCAAACAGAGCGACAGCGCCACCAAGGGCTGAGGCCCACCGCTGGGCGGCCCCCCGTGTCGCCCAGGCCCCCTCACTCCAATATTCGGAACTCCCTCATGCCCACTTCAAAACCCCAAGCTGGTCTGCCCGAAGATGGGGCGCAGTAATGCCCTATGCCTTTCTCCAGGACCTGATCGAGCGCGCCGGTGAAAACGAGCTGCGCCAGATCGCAGATCACGACCGGGACGGTATTGCCGATGCCGATGTCATTGCTGCGGCTCTGGAAGATGCCGGAAACCAGATCAATGGCTATGTCGGCACCCGTTACCAGGTCCCGCTTGATCCGGCCCCCGCCTTGGTGCGGACATGGGCGGTTTCGATCGCCCGCTATGTTCTGCACCGCAACGGTGCCCCCGAGCATGTTGAGGCCGACTACAAGGATGCGATTTCTGCACTGAAAGATGTCGCGGCAAAACGGATCGCCCTGCCGGTTGCTGAAGGTGAGACCGCCCCGGCCGTGACAGGCGGTACGACCCTGGCGGCACATCCAGAACAGGTTTTCACAGCTCAGAAACTGCGGGGGTGGAAGTGATGCTGACCGAGATCTTCAACCATCTGTCGGGCAGTTTGCCAAGCGAGATCTGGTCAGGAGTCGAGATCGCCGAGGACATCGACGTCCTTCGGGAAATGGCGGGCACCGTCGAGGACGCCACCGTTATTATCATGCCCTGGGGGGAACGGGCTGCGCCCAACAGTCGGGCGACGGGTGGTGTTTTGCAGCGCGTTGAGCAGCGGTTCACCACGGGTATCGTGCAGCGCGATTTCTCGGGCCGTCTGGGGGCTGAGCGCGCGACCCGAACAGACAGCCTGAAGGGGGATATCGAAGCCGCTTTGCTTGGATTTGAGATCCCCGGATTTGATGAACCCTGCGAACTGATCGGGGGCGAGACCAGCCCGATATCGCGCGGTGTCAGCATCTACGTTCAAACCTGGGCCGCCGCCCGCTTCCTGACAGGAGAGTAACATGCACCAAATGCCCAAGACAGGCGGACGCCACAAACGTGATCCGAAAAAGGGACACCTGAGCGTCCAGCAGAAACCAACCCGCCCTGCAGACCCTCCGTCGCCGACCGGCCCTGCCGTTGGCGGAACGGAAACGACCGAAACTGCCGCCTCTGAAGCAGCGACCACCAAGGGAGACAAAGCATGAGCATTCGTCGTTGGAACAAGCTGGCATTCCTGCACAAGATCGAAGCTGTGTATGGCACGGATGTGAACCCGGCCGCCGCCGACGCGATCGTCGCGTCCAATATCACCTTCACTCCGATGCAGGCGGATGAAGAAGCCCGCGACCTGCTGCTGCCCTACCTGGGCAACCAGGGCGCAATCCTGACCGGCGAACATGGCCGCATCGAGTTCGATGTAGAGATCGCCGGGGCCGGAGCGGCTGGCGACATTCCCAAATATGGATCGTTGCTGCGGGTTTGCGGCCTGGCGGAAACCGTGACCGCCAACACCGATGTCACCTATTCGATTGTCGAGGACGATGTTGAAAGCGGCACGATCTATTTCAACAGCGATGGTGTGCAGCACATTTTTGTAGGTGCGCAGGCCAATGTTCAGCCGGGCTTTACTGCCAAGCGCATTCCCAAGTTCCGCTTCAGCCTGACCGGCTTGCTTGGCACGGTAACCGACGCGGTTCTGCCTACTGTGACCGATGCGGGCTGGGTGACGCCGGTGGCGGTCAATAAGGCCAATACCTCCCTGACCCTGCATGGCTGGGCAGCGGTTGCGCAAAGCCTTTCGCTGGACCTGGGCAATGTGCTGACGCCGCGCTTTCTGATCGGCGAGGAAGCGGTGCGTGTCACCGATCGCAAATCGACCGGCACCGC
The DNA here is from genome assembly GCA_002708925.1 of Paracoccaceae bacterium. GTDB lineage: Bacteria > Pseudomonadota > Alphaproteobacteria > Rhodobacterales > Rhodobacteraceae > Thalassobius. The sequence continues at coordinate 64,022 of PAPN01000049.1, read as the reverse complement.
CGTGGTGGATGCCAAATCGGTCGCGACTGTGGATTGGTTTGGCATCGCCCGCGCGCGCAGTCGTGGTGCTTTGAGCATCCAGCATGGCACCGCTGCCGGCAACATCGTGGAGATCGCGGCACCTGCTGTGGAAATCGGCGCTCCCTCGCAAGGGCAGGAAAACAACATCGTCAATTATTCGCTGCCTTTGGGGCTGTGCCCCGAGAACGGGCGTGACGAGCTGACAATCACGGTGCGCTGACGCCATTCCGTGGGGATTGATGAGCGCACTGTGAGGGGGCGCAACATTTCAAACCATCGCGCCGGGATGGCGGGCGTGGATGGTCAGGAGAAGTACCCGAGGGCCGCCGTCTGCGGCCCCAGCCATCGCACAAACGGAATATGGAGAAGACCCTCATGACGAAATTCATCCTTGCCGATACCCCGCGCTACTGGTGGCCTGTTGTTGTCAACATGCCAGACACGGACAATCCCGGCCAGTTCGCTGAACGGACCTTCAAGGTACTGTTCGAGCCGCGTGACCAGGACGCGGAAGCCGCAGAGCGCGCCTGTGTCCTGGCCATTCTGGATGTCGAAGAGCAGTTGAAGGAAGACCGGATGTCCCTGGCGGCCGTCATCAAGGATTGGGACGAGATCGTGGACACCGACAAAACCCCGGTGCCCTTCAACGCCGCCAAGGTCGATCAGATGCTGCGTCAGCCCTGGGCGCGCGTGGCGGTTTGGACCGCCTATCACGAAAGCATGGCGGGCGGCGCTCACCTGGGAAACTGAAGGAGGCGGCCAGAGCCTGGGCAATGGCCCGGCTTGGCCGCTCTGACGATCGCGAACCTGTCAGGATTGACGACGAAATCACCCGACAGTTTCGCGCGATGGGGGCAGAGGTGCCCGCGCAGGAGACATGTTCTGACAAGGATGCAGGAGGGTTCGAAGTGTTGCCATCAAACTGGAAAAGCGTCTGTGCCTTTCTGGCCTGCGAGACCCAATGGCGGGTCGCTGCGGGCATGGCTGGGCTGATCTGGTTGGGGTTGGACTATCAGGGCGTTGATGTCGTTCTGAGGCGCAGCGGCGCAGACGAGGCCGCTTTCGCGGACATTCAGATCATGGAATCGGAGGCTCTGGTGGTCTTTGGGGAGGCGCAATCGTGACCGCACCGATTGATGTCCTGCTGAGCTTTCGGGCTGATGCCAGCCAGTCGATTGCCGAGATCGCGAAGGTCCAGGGGGCCATCCTTGGCCTGCATAAAAAGGCAGAAGACGCAAGCCGTCTGACAGTCCAAGGCGGTACCAGCGGATTTTCGGGGTTTGCGTCTACAGTCACCCGTGATCTGTCCCAGGCAACGAGAGCCAGCGCCGCTGCGGAGGCGGAGCTGGCCAGCCTGACCGGGTCCGCGCGGGGGATTGCGGCGGCCTGGGGGCAGGCCGGGACCAGCTCTGACAGGTTCACAACCAGCCTGTCGGCACAGGTTGATGCTCTGATGAAAGTCAGCCGCGAGAACGAGGCCTGGCAGAACCAGCTCAACCAGGTGCGCGCGCAGTTCAATCCGATCTTTGCGGCCTCGCAGCAGTATGAGACCCAGCTGCGCCGCATTGCCGAGGCGCAGGAGCTGGGTGCAATTACCGAACGCGAAGCGGCTCAGGCACGGGCCAGTGCCGCGCAGATCATTGCGCCGATGAACGACCAACTGGCCGAGAATGCCCGGCTTGCGCGGGGTGCCGGGGCGGCAAATGCCTATTACCTGGCGCAGTTCAATGACATCGGCATGATGGCTTTGATGGGGCAAAATCCGATGGTTCTGGCGCTGCAACAGGGCACGCAGATGAACCAGATGACGGCTCAGCTTGGCGGTGGTCAGGCGGCGTTTTCCGCGATGGCTGCCGGCGTGAAATCCATGCTCAATCCGATGAGCCTGGCGACGATTGGTATCATCGGGCTGGGTGCCGCAGGTGTTCAGGCCTTTGGCTCGATCACGCCAAAGGCAAAAAGCCTGCAGGAGGTGATGGGCGAGCTGGAAAGCACGGTTGACGCCTATGCGAAAAGCAGCGATCGCGCGCGGATGTCTGCGGCCGATCTGACGGCCGAGTTCGGTTCGGCCTCAAAGATTGCCAAGGACCTGTTGACCGATATTGCCGCCTTGGATCGCCGAGCTGCGGCCCGATCGGCAACTGACAGCCTGAAGTCATTGGCATCCAGTCAGGGTGTTCGGTTTGGCGAAGAAGCTGACCTTGCCTCTTCTGCTCTGGGGACAATCCGGGATCGGTTCGGGCTGAGCCGGGCTGAAAACAAGACGGCGAGGGGAATCGAAAGCGCCATGCGATGGGCCGCCGATGCACAATCGCTGGAAAGCCAGATCAAGGCGTTGGAGGTTCTGCACAAACGGGTCCAGGAGGCCGCTGGGCTGCACGGTGGCATCTCGAAAGAAGAGGATGCTTTTATCTCTCAGGTTCAGACCCTCCTGGACCATTTGACCAAGCTGCAGGCCCAAGATGAAAACGCCAGCGGCAGGGCCGAGATCAAGTTGGCGACTGCCGACTATGAAAAACAGGCGGCGCTGTCGCAGACCATTTTGCAGCATGGTGAAAACAGCCGCGAGGTTGAAGCGCTGCGCAACCGGCAGGCGCGCGAGGCGCTGATGCTGCGCCTGGATGAATTGGGCATCGAGGAACAAAGCGCGGAGGCACAAAAGGCAATTGCGGCGCTCGAAGCGCAACAGGCGGCCAAATCGCGCGAGGCCGCTGCAGAGCGCGCACGCCTAGTCCAGGACAACATGACCACACTTTACCAGGAACTGGCGATCTCAGAAGCGATCCTGCGTCATGGTGAGGGGCATGTAAAAGTTGAGCGGCTGCGGACGGAACACGCCAAGAACGCCCTGCGTACCAGGATGAAAGAGGCCGGGGTTGCGCACGATCAGATCGAGAAGGCCGTCCGGCTGCTGACGCTGGAGCGGGAACGCCGTCGCGAAGTAGAGGCGGTTCAGGCGAAAAAGCAGGCGTCTGACATGCTGGGTGACCTGCAACGCGAGGCGCAGATCGCGCAGGCCATTCTGAAGCATGGCCGCGAAAGTCTGCAGGTCAAGCGCCTGCAGATACAGGCCGCGCGCGAAGAATTCGAGCTGCAGCTAAAATCCCTGAAAGTCTCTGAGGCAACCAAAGGTATTTTGCGCAGTCAATGGGAGGCCACCCACGGTCAGAACAGCGCCGATCCCTTTGGTCGGGCAGCCGCCGCTCAGCAGATTCTGAAAAACCAGACCGCGAGTATCGAGCGGCTGAAACTGGAGGTCGCGCTAGTCGGTCAAAGCGAGACGGTGCGGCGGCGTGTCCTGGCGCTCTATGAGGCCGAGGTGGCGATCCTCGAGCGTGGAATTGATGCGGGCAGCTCCTATGCGGATCAGATTCGCGAGCAGGCGGTCGCGTCTGAAGAGCTGCGCGCCGAACTGGCCCGCCAGGCCCAATCTTGGGATGGCGTTCACTCGGCGGCGGAAGGCGCGATTGACGGCGCGACCGACGCTTTGCTGGACGGGGATTTGTCCGGCGCTCTGGATAGCTTTGGGGACGAGATCAAGGGGCTCTTTGCCGAGCTTGCGATCAAGAACCCCCTGAAAAACGCCATCCTGGGGACGAACTACGGCACCTTGAGTGACGTTGGCGGCCTGCAAGGAATTTGGGGGCGGCTGACCGGCCGGGCCGATCAAAATGAGATCACGGGGCTGAAGGCAAACGCCATGTCCGCGGCGGCAATGTCGATCACCACCCCCATGGTGACGCTAAACGCAGGTGCAGTTTCTGGACCGTCTGCGGGCCTTGGTGGTGCTGGTATGGGGGCACGCGCCGGGTTGATGGGATCGGGCGCGATCCAGCAACAAGTCTGGGATTTTTACTCAGCCAAAGGGCTCGCGCCACACCAGGTCGCCGCGATCGTTGGGAACGTCTCGGCCGAGAGCGGTTTCAACCCGCTGGCGGTGGGCGATGGGGGAAATGCGTTCGGCCTGTTTCAGCACAATGATCGGGCGGAAAAGCTGTTTGAGTTTATCGGCGGCCGGCAGAACCTGGGCAATGTGCAGGCTCAGTTGGAGTTCGCCTGGCAAGAGCTGCTGACCTCCGAGAATGGGGTACTTAAGCGCTTGATGGCCTCCGAGAATGTCTATGAGGCGAACCAGGCGTTTATCGGGTTCGAGCGCCCCTCGGGGTGGAGCCCCGGCAATCCACAGGGCGGTCTGGGTTGGGACCAGCGCCTGGCTGCCGCTGAGGCGGCCATGGCCAAGTTCACTGCAACGACTGGGACGGCGTCACAGGGCCTGGGAACTTTGGGTTCGGGATTCGATACATTCGGGCAAGCCTTGATGCAGAATTTGTCAGGAGGTGGCGGAAGCGGCTCTTTCCTTACAAGCCTTTTGGGTGCGGCATTCAAGGCGTTCAAAATTCCGGGGTTCGCCAAAGGTGGCAATCATGCTGGAGGCGTCAGGATCGTCGGGGAAGAAGGTCCCGAGCTTGAATATACCGGCCCCAGCACGATCATTCCCGCCGACTTGACACGCCAGATACTGACCGCCCGTCAGGGGCCAATGATGACGGCCGCCCCCGCAAACATCACCTTTGCGCCGGTCATCGCGCCGATCAACAACAGCTCGGCGGCGCTGGATATGCATATTCAGGAAAGCACCGATGCGCGCGGTCAGCGCCGCTATGATCTGGTCCTGTCCGATGCGGTGGCGACCGGCACCGGCGCGCGTGGCGGGAAGGCAGCCAAGGTCATGGGCAGCCGCTATGGTCTCAAACAGAGGGGGATCGATCGCGGATGATTGCTACCTGGCCCGATACCCTCCCGCGCCCCGAGCGCAAGACCTGGAATGCCCAGCCCCAGGACGCGCGCCGCAAACGTCAGCACGAAACCGGCCCTCCGGGCTATCGTCGCCGCTTTTCGTCGGTGGCTGAGTTTGTCACCCTGTCCGTTGTTCTGACCCGTGCGGAAAAGGCCGTCTTTGACCAGTTCTATCGGCTGGAATGCGCACAAGGCGCGCATCTCTTCTGGATGCCGGACCCGACCACCGACGGTTGGCCGCTCCTCGATGGCGACGGGCAGCCCTTGATGGTGGATGACAGCACGCCGCTGCTGATCTCGGCGACATGGCTCTGTGCTTGGGGCGATGAGCCGCCGCAGGAAAGCATCGCGGGGCAAGTCGAGTTTCGCAAAACATTCTCCGTTGTGGTGATGCCATGAGCCGCCATGTCTCCCTGAACGCGCGGATGGCGCATGACGAGCAGGCCTCGGCCGAGATCGAGGTGGTGCTGTTCGAGATCGCCCACCCGGCCCTTGAAGGCCCGATCCGGCTCTCCACAGACAACACCGAGCGCCTCAGCTCGGACCCGCTGACCTATGGAACCCGATCAGCTTGGCGCGGGGCGGACCCGCTGAGTGACCCGTACCTTTGGATCATCGCCAGCGCAGTGGTGCCCGACGACAATGAGGACGCGCCGGCATCCTCCCAGATCGTGTTGGAAAACCTGGACGCCCGCATCACCGAAGTGCTGCGCAGCTTCACCGATCAGGCCACGGTGAACATGGCGGTTGTCCTGGCGTCCTCGCCCGATCTGGTCGAGGGCGAGTGGCTGGACCTGCGCCTGATATCGGCCGAGGGCGATGCCTCGCAGATCGTCTTGTCCCTGTCCCGTGAAGAGATCGAGCTTGAGCGTTTCCCCTCCGGCAGGATGACCCGCGCCAAATTTCCGGGGCTGCACTTATGAGGAAAACGAAATGCAATACCAAAACATATTGGCCGACGAGTATCTCCAAGGGGAGTTTATATTGGGGGCGCGGATCAACTGCTCAGTGGCGGTTTTTGCGGAGTGCGTTTTGCCTCGCGCAGCAATTTTTGAGCCACCTCTGTCATTGCAGCCCTCGGAATTGCAAAAGCCTGAGGCCCCTGTCGGGTCTCAAAAATGATTGCGGCCTCGTCGGTGCCAGGAACGCTGGCGGTTTGCACAGATGTGGGACGAATGGCGGTCAAAGGCCTGCTATCTCCAGCTTTTCCAGCGCTCGGGTCGATTTGTTTGCGACGTGTTTCCATTTCCGCGTTCAAGTGCTGAAGTTTGCCAATAAGCAGCATCAATGTATCCGGTGCCACAGCGAGTTCAGTGGTCTTAGTGCCGTGCTTAACAGCAAGGATGGCATGGCCAGCGTCATCGGCAAGGTGAAGCCGGATGTCATCAATGTATGGCGCTCGTTTTTCTTTCATACCGCATTCCTATTTTTCTCGATTCGAATGCTTCCGAGTGGGGCCGAAGTTACGCCTAGCCGCAAGGATTCGTTCTCATGACCTGGTCCAACCGTTTTGTCGGCATCCCCCACGAGGATCTAGGTCGCACCCGCGAGGGCGCGGATTGCTGGGGCCTGGCCTGCATCATCTATGCTGAAGAGCTGGGCATCACCTTGCCGGATTATCTTGGTTATGGCTCGGCCGAGGAGCATGGCGAGATCGCGGCGCTGATCGAGGGGGCGCAGGTTTCGCCCTTGTGGGTGCCAATCGAAGGCCCGGCCATCGCGTTTGACATCGCGGTGTTTCGGCGCGGCAGGCTGCCGACGCATCTGGGCGTCGTGGTGCGTCACGGGATCATGATCCACATGGCCGCAGAGGACGCGGCCAAACACCAGGACTATCGCCACGGCCCCTGGTCCAATCGCTTCGCGGGGCATTTTCGGCACCGTTTAAGGGCTGTTGAACGCCCCGTTCAAATCGTCTCGGAGGCCGCGCGATGAAAGATGTCCCGATTCATGTTCTGGCCACCACGGCGATTGACCCCGGTCAGTATCGCCTCAATCTGGATATGCCTTGCGGGCTGAGCGTGGAGCAGATCATTCGCCAGGCGCTGCCGGCTGTTCCCGAAGATCAATGGGGCCAGTTGCGCGTTTCGCTGACCACGGCAAAGGGCACCGCCCTGCTGGCGCGCGAATACTGGTCCAAGGCGAGGCCGAAGCCTGGCGTTCAGGTTGTCATTCGGCTTGTCCCCGCCAAGGACGCGCTGCGCTCTGTTCTTCAGATCGTGATCACGGTTGCCGCCGTGGCCCTTGGCGGCACATTTGGCGCAACCGTCGGATCTTCTTTAGGCATCGGGGCCACGGCTGGTGGCGCATTGGTGCAGCTTGGCGTCACCATTCTGGGTCAGCTTCTGCTGAACGCGCTGATCCCGCCGCCCAAGCAAGACGACCCGGCCCCGAGCTATTCGATCAGCGGCTGGAAAAACCGGCTCGACCCGGATGGCGCGGTGCCAGTGGTCCTGGGCACCGTCCGGTTTGCGCCGCCCTTTGCCGCGCGGCCCTACACCGAGATCGTGGGTGACGATCAGTATCTGCGCGCCCTGTTTTTGCTGGGCGAGGGTGAACTCAGCATTACCGACATGCGGATCGGCGAGACCAGCCTGTCAGAATTTGGCGAGGTGGAAACCGAGGTCCGCTACGGCATCGAGGGCGAATTGCCGATCAGCCTCATGCCCAGACAGGTGGTCGAGGAACAGATCGGCGTCGAGCTGACGCGGCCCTTGCCCCGTGACGATCTGGGCGAGGTCATCGAGGACGATCCAGCCATCGAAACGCCGGTTGTGCGCACGACGGGCGCGGATGCCTCAGGGGCCAGTGTGATCCTGGCCTTTCCGGCCGGTCTGATCCGATTCACCAAATCGGGCCGCAAGCGGACACATTCTGTCCGCGTCCGCATCGAGCAGCGCCTGATCGAGGCCACCGAATGGCAGATGGTCGAGGAGCTGGAACTGTCAGCCAAAAAGGCTGAAGGCTTTTACCGTCAGCATTCCTGGAGCTTCCCCAGCCGCGCGCGCTGGCAGGTGCGCCTGACCATGCTGACCGATGAGCGCGACGACAGCCGCGCCCAGCAGCGCGTTTCCTGGGCGGCGCTCCAGACCATCCGGCCCGAATATCCTCTGGCCTATCCGCGCCCGCTGGCCCTGGTGGCTGTCAGGATCAAAGCGACCCACCAGCTCAACGGGGCGCTGGACGATTTCAACGTGCTGGCCAGCCGGATCTGCCCCGATTGGGATGAGACGACGCAAAGCTGGATCAGCCGGGCAACGCAAAGCCCGGCCAGCCTGTATCGCTACGTTCTGCAAAGCCCGGCCAATCCCAAACCGGCGACGGATGCTGGCATGGACTTCGCGCAAATTGAGGATTTTGCGGAGTTCTGCATCGCAAAGGGGCTGACCTATAATCGCGTCCTGCAGGACAAGGGCACCACCTTGCGCGACGTGCTGACAGAGATCGCCGCCGCCGGCCGGGCGACCCCGCGCCATGACGGCCGCAAATGGGGCGTGGTGATCGACCGGCCCGACCAGGACGCGCTGATCGTCGATCATATCAACCCGCGCAATTCCTGGGCCTTCAAATGGAACCGAGCCTATACCGACCCGCCTCATGCTTTCATTGTGACCTTCAATGACGCGGGCAATGACTACAAAGAGACCCAGCGTATCGTCCGCTGGCCGGGCTATGAGGGCGACATCGAGCTGACAGAGGCCCTGCCGATGCCGGGCAAGGTCTATGCCGATGAGGTCTGGCGTGAGACGCGCCGGCGGCAGCTTGAGACCATCCATCGTCCCGATACCTATCAGGCCACGCAGGATGGGGCTGTCCGGGTCACCACGCGCGGCGATGATGTGATGCTCAACCATGATGTGCTGATCCGCACCCAAGCGGTCGGCCGGGTGCGATCGGTCACCGGGCGGCTGGTCGAACTGGACGAGCTGGTCACTATGACCGAAGGCGAAAGCTACGCGATTCGGTTCCGTGTCTATGCGGACGCCGAGGACGCGATCGGCACCTCGGTTGTCAGGATCGTTCAGACAGCGCCCGGCGAGACGCAATTGCTGACAGTCCAGGGCTCCGGGGACATGCCGCGCGCCGGTGATCTGGTCCATTTTGGGCCTGCGACCAGCGAGAGCTATCACCAGATCGTCCGCGCGGTCGAGGCGACCGAGGATATGTGCTCGATCCTGCACCTGGTCGATGCCGCGCCCCAGATCGACACCATTTTGGACGCCACCGACATCCCGGCATGGTCGAGCCGCGTGGGCGATGAGCTGGACGACAACCTGCTGCAGCCCTCGGCCCCGCGCTTTGTTTCAGTCGTGTCGGGGCTGGACGGCACGGACGAAGAGGGCCTGATTACCTTCCTTATCGAGCCGGGTGCCGGCGCTATCACCACGGCCAGCTATGAGCTTGATCATCGGCTTCAGGGCGCGCCGTCCTGGACAACGGTCTCGATCCCGGCGGCCAATGGCGGCGGCAGCCTGGATGACTATGCCACAGATGACCTGGTCGAGCTGCAATTGCGCGGGATCAGCGCCACCGGCGTGGCCGGGCCAAATAGCGCGATCCTGACACTCACGGTTGGCGCGGATGATGCGGGTATCCCGGCCGCGCTGGACGCGGATGCGATCAATGTCACCACGCTTCTTGGCGGCGCGCTGATCCAGTTTGCCACCGGGCTGGACGCGAATACCGCGCAGGTCCAGCTCTATCGGTCGACCTCGGCCGTGCTGGACCGTGAGACCGACGCCGTCGGCGCGGCGCTGTCCGTGGCCCCGCAGCAGAGCCATTCGCTGACGGTGGGGGATACCGGCCGCACCGATCTGATAGCAGGCGGGCAGATGGAGGATGCCTTGCCCTGGACGCTGGGCGCGGGCTGGGCCATTGGGGGCGGTGTGGCTCAGCACACTGCCGGCAGCGCCGATGCGATCGGCCAGGCCCTGTCTGCAGAGGCAGGCAAATATTACCGGGTGGCACTCTCTGTCTCAGGCCGTACGGCGGGCACGGTGACCCCGCGCCTGACGGGCGGATCAGACCGGCCCGGCGTGGATATCGCGGTGGATGGCGATCATCGCGACCGCATCCAGGCCGTGACCGGAAACGACACGATCGAGCTGCTGGCCAGCGCCGATTTCGACGGCGCGGTCGATGACGTGATCGCCTATCTCGAAACCGCCGCCTGCCTGGCGCAAGGCACCCACTATCTCTGGCTGGAGCCGCAGAACGACGACGGCGTTCCGGGGCCTCTGGCCGGTCCTTTCACAATCACCATCACCTAACGGAGACACGAGATGCCCAACGGCGTAACGACTAAATATCTGGACCCTGCGGCGAATGTGTATGAGCTGCTGGGCAACGGCGAGGCGGGCACCGTGCGCATCGCCATTGAGCTGGTGGCCGCGATCATCGCGCAGTCCATTCCGGGGCCGAACCTGACCACCCAGGCCGAGCTGCTGGCCGATCTGAACTGGGACGAGCCGACCCTGGGCGCGGTCTGGGGCGATGCGAATACTGCCCTGAACGGCGTCTATAAAAAGAGCGGGGCGGCCGGTGCCGGCACCTGGAGCCGGATTGGCGATTTGCCGATGTCCGTGGCCACGGCGGCGGCGTTGGCAGCCAAGGCCCCGCTGGTCAGCCCCGATCTGACCGGGGTGCCGACCGCGCCCACGCCAGCGCCTGGAACCAACAATGATCAACTTGCGACGACTGCGTTTATCAAGACCGCTCTGGACGCTTTGATTGAGAATGCCCCCGGCACTCTGGACACGCTGAACGAGCTGGCGTCTGCGCTGAATGACGATCCTGATTTTGCGGCGACGATGACCACTGCGCTGGCGGCCAAGGCCCCGCTGGACGCGCCCTCGTTTACAGGCAATGTGAAAGTGCCGACCGCAGCGGCTGGGACCAACAGTACCACGGCGGCTTCCACCGCCTTTGTACAGGCAGCCGTGTCGATCCTGGCGGATGTCGTAGCGAGCAAGGCCCCGCTGGCCAGCCCCAATCTGACCGGCGCGCCCACGGCCCCCACGCCAGCGCCTGACGCGCCGGGCGGGCGGATCGCGACCATGCAATCTATCGCAGAGGCTGAGGCGCGCGCAGCGGCACAGATCGTTAGCAATCGGCGGTGGGCGATGGCCCTGACGGGTGGCGATCCGGCGCGCACGCCCTTTGGCATCGACTGGCAGGCCCAGATGATTTTCCGAGGCGTAGATGTCTCGGACATGCTGACGCAATCGGCGCTGGACCGGATGGCACGGCTGGAGCTGACCAATGATCGCAGCGGCTATGCGCTGACGCTGCGGGACCCGGCCGGGCGGGTCGGCTTTGGGATCACGAAAAAGGCGCGGATGATTCTTGCGGGCAAGGACGTGACCGAGGCGCTGGACGGGACGCTGGCTGACCGGGTCGCGGCTCTGGAGGCCAACAATGTGCGGGACTTGTCTATCTTGTGCGCCGGCGACAGCCTGACGGAGGGCGCGGGAGCGTCCAGCTTGGCTACCACTTACCCTGCTCAGGTGGCCGCTCTGACAGGGCGTCAGGTTACCAAACTTGCCTGGGGAGGCCAGAATACTGAACAAATTGCAGCCCGCATTGGGGCAAGTGTCAGCCTGCTGACAGTCACCGGCGACGAAATCCCCGCGTCCGGTTCGGTGGATATCACCAGCGCGTCGGTGAATATCGGCTACTATGCTGGAGAAGTGGTCACAATCCCCGGCACGCTGGCTGGGGTGCCAGGTGTCTATCGCCGGGAAACGGTTTCGGGAGGGGCCTCGACAGAAGAGAGCGAGACGTTCACGCGTGACACTGCAGGAACTGCTGTGCGCTGCCTGCCCGACACACCCTTCATTCCCACCAATCCGGTACCTGGGGGGATTCTGATGCTGTGGGTTGGTCGGAACGATTACAGCGGGGTCACCGACCCGGCTGAGCTGGCAGCAATCAACGAGCGGATTCTGGATGCCATCCAGGAAGTGTTCGATGACCGGATTGCAGCGCGCCCCAACGAGGCCCCGCGCATCATTTTGTACGGGGTCACGTCGCGTGACAGCCCGGATGAGTATGTCGGTACGGCCAACTACGCAGCCAAGCGCGATCTGTGGGCCGCAATGGCCAGCCGCTGGCCGAGATCAGCCATCGACCTTGATGCGATCCTGCGCGCCAGCGGCGACGGCTCGGCCACGGACAACGCGGACATCGCGAATGGTGTCCTGCCAACCAGTCTGACCGCTGCCGACCGCATTCACCTAAATGACGCGGGCTATGGCATCGCGGCCACCGTTGGCGTGGACCGCATCACCGAAAACGAAACCAACGACACCTGGGTCTGACACCAAAAGAGAGGAAATCACATGTCCCTTAATCTCAATACCGGCGGAAACTTTCCAGAAGAACGCTCGATTCCCTACCGTCTGGATGAGGCCATCGACGACGACACGCTGTTTTTGTTCGATGCGCTGGACCCCAATAGCTGGCCCAGCCAGGGGCCGGGCGGCGTGGGCGCTCAACTGGCCGATCTGAACGAAAGCGCCGTGACCTCGGACATTGCCGGGGACTTCGGGCTGGCGCCGGGGACACAGGTCCTTGAATGGGACGCTGGCCTGATCTTCACCACGGGCGATGACGCCCGCATTTTCCTGCCATCCGCGTCTGTCCTGGCACCGGATGTGGACAAATATGCAGCGTCTGTCTGGGTTAAATTCGCGGACCTGTCGGGCGCAAACGAAAGCGTCCTGACCGCTGGTGACAGCTCGGGCGGCGCGTTCACCACCGTTCAATACATGATCTACAGCAACCTGTCCGATCTGCGTTGGGCGGTCTGCGGCGCTTCGGTTCAGGCCAATCCGCACCCCGTTCTGGTCGAAGATCAGGTCTATCAGCTGGGCGTCTCCATTGAGAAAAACGGGGCCAATTATGATTGTGGTCTCTGGATGGATGGCGTGCAGATCGGCGCGCATACGAAGGAAGGTCCGATGGTTTCTGCAGGCAATGAGGCTGCGGCGCGCATTGGCTTCAGCGATATTTGGGCGGCACCGCCGGGGATGGCCGTCTATCGCTGGCACGGCTGTGATCTGAGCAAGCGCTCAGCGGCCAAGTTCTTTGCCGACGATCTGGCCGTCCGGCAGGGGCAGTTCTAAAGGGAAGAGGAGGCGGGGACGTGCGCCAACACGTCTCCGCACGGGGGACAGTGATGTGCAAATCACCCCCGCCGACCCCAGAAAGCTCAAGGCCGCTCCTGCCCCAAAGGGGCGGCACCACACTGAGCTGAGTCGCATAAATGAAGGATGAACAGCGTTGCGGGAAATGTGCCCGCCTGCTATTCAAAATGGACAATGGCGCGCTGATAGGCACCCTTTCGATCAAGTGCCCGCGCTGCAAAACAATCAACATTCTGAGGCCCCAGAGCCCCCAACCCAAACGCCCCGAGCGTGACGGAAAGGAGCTTTCAAGATGAGTTTAACGCCGGTTCAACCCGCAGCCCCCGTCGCCCCGTGGCTCGGCGGCAAGCGCAACCTGGCCAAGCGGATCACGTCGATTCTGGACGCAACACCGCATAGCACCTATGCTGAGCCTTTCGTGGGTATGGGCGGCATTTTCCTGCGCCGCTCGATGCGCCCCCGCGCTGAGGTCATCAACGACCTTGGCCGGGATATCGCCAACCTGTTCCGCATCCTGCAGCGTCATTACCCGCAGTTCATCGACACCCTGCGGTTTCAGCTGACAACGCGGGTCGAATTTGACCGCCTGGTGGCCACGCGTCCCGAAACCCTGACCGACCTGGAGCGCGCCGCCCGCTTCCTGTACCTGCAGCGCACCGCCTTTGGGGGCAAGGTGTCGGGGCGGAATTTTGGGGTGTCTCCGGATCGTCCTGGTCGCTTCAATCTTTCCACGTTGGAGCCCATGCTCGAGGACGTGCATGCGCGCCTGTCAGGCGTCGTGATCGAGTGCCTGGACTATGCCGAGTTCATCCGCAGATATGACCGCCCTGGCACGCTGTTCTACCTGGACCCGCCATATTGGGGCTGCGAGGACGACTATGGAAAGGCGATGTTCTCGGCTACGGACTTTGAGTGCCTAGCGGAACAGATGGCCAGGTTGAAAGGCCGTTTCCTGATGTCCATCAATGACGTGCCAGAGATCCGGGAGTGTTTCGCGCAGTTTCATATTCGAGGGGTCGAAACCACTTATACAATAGGCAAACAGGCGAAAAGCCGGGGCGAACGGTGCGAGCTTTTCGTGAGCAACTTTGTGATCGAAACAGCCTGAAAAGAGCAGTCTTCGAGGCGCTCCAATCCGCCGGAAAGTACCTATGTCATGTCATCAAACAGAGGAACAATGACGATGACAATGACCCAGAAACTCACCCAGATTGCTCAGCGCCACACCGCTTTTGAAACATTGGAAACCCGGAACTCAGATCAACTGGACTATGGCGACATCGCGGTGTGGCAACTCGAAGCGGCATTGAAAGATGCCTACGCCTTGGGATGTCAAAAGGCCGAGACCAATACGATGGCCGATTTATACGATCAGGCGGCTGACCTTCTGACGGCCATGATTGCCGATATAGAAGCCGCAGCCGACGCCGCCCGAAACGGCGAGGCCAATCTTGCGGTTGGCACTGCAATGCCATGTGAGGAGGGTGTTCAACGGGTGTTGAAGCTGGTTCAGGCGGCAGCTCTTTTTAGGCCACAAGTGTGACCAACCGGAACCTGCGAGCGAACTCAATTTGCTCGCAGGGCTAACATGTAGAAAATTTCTGTCCGAAAGCTAGTGTATCACCGTCCGAAAGCTGGCGCGCCGCTATACGGGCTCAGGAAAAACGCGACGATCGAACTTTATCTGGCTGGATGTGATGACGAGATGGTCAAGGCCGTCACCGGCCACTCAGGTGTTGAGATGCTAAAAAAATACGGTGGACCTATCCGGCAAAGAGAGCTCGCGAAGCGTGCTCAAGAGGCAAGAAATCAAATGGAACGAAGCAAGACCGAAACGTGAAAGTTTCAACGGTTGTTTCAAAAATGGCAGTGAAGGAGAAGAAGGATGACGCAAGTCATTGATTTTATTGGAGGCGAGTACCGGAATCGAACCGGTGTACACGGATTTGCAATCCGCTGCGTCACCACTCCGCCAACTCGCCGCCGTAGTGGTAGGGGCGGATTAAAGGATAATTTCGGGCTCTGCAAGGGGCTGGTCGCGGCGATTTGACGTTTTCATCGGGTGACATGCCCGTTGCTGCCTGGCTGAGAATATGACACAACGGACTCAAGGATTCTGAACGAACGAGTTTAGCTGATGACCGACTATACCGCCCGCCGCACCATGATGGTTGATACCCAGATCCGCCCGTCGGATGTGACCAAGTTCCCGATCATCGATGCCATGCTGTCTGTCCCGCGCGAAGATTTCGTGCCGTCGGACAAGGTTGAGGCTGCCTATGTCGGTGACAATGTCGGCCTGGGCGGGGCGCGCGTGGTGCTGGAGCCGCGGACCCTGGCCAAGATGCTGGACGCGCTGGACGTGACCGCAGACGAGCTGGTTCTGGATGTGGCCTGCGGGCTGGGCTATTCCTCGGCTGTGGTGGCCAAGATGGCCGCGGCGGTTGTGGCCGTCGAAGAAGATGAGACACTGGCCGCAGAGGCGCAGACGGCGCTGGCTGACGCGGGGGCCGACAATGTGATCCTGCACACCGGCGCTTTGTGCGATGGTGCGGCCGAACATGGCCCCTATGACGTGATCTTGCTGCAAGGCGCGGTCGAGCATATGCCCGACGCGATCCTGGCCCAATTGAAAGAGGGCGGGCGGATCGCGGCTTTGTTCGCCGAGGGCGAGCTGGGTGTTGTCCGGATTGGCTATAAGATCGATGGCGAGATGAACTGGAGATTTGCCTTCAATGCGGGCGCGCCGGTCTTACCCGGTTTCGAACGTCACCGGGCGTTCACCCTGTAAGCAAGCGATTTCAAACCGCGCCCGCTGCAAAAGGGGCGCGGTTTTGGTTTGAGACCTGGTTTGAGACAACGAAGAGCCCGCGAAAGGGGCGAGCAGGAGCGAAAGATGGGGATTTCGAATTTCCGCAAGCGTTTGGCGGCCGGTGGGTTGGCCGTTGTCATGGGGGCTGTGGCTCCGGTTGCGGCCAGCGCCGAGACTTTGGCCGATGCGCTGGTGTCTGCCTATAATAACAGCGGGTTGCTGAACCAGTACCGCGCCGTTCTGCGTGCCGCGGACGAGGATGTTGCCGCTGCCGTTGCGGATTTGCGTCCGGTGATCGGCTGGACGGCGGATATGACGTATAGCCGGACGCGCAGCCGCTCCAGCTCGCTTTTTGGCACCTCGACCTCCACCAATGACGGCACCAGCGTCACCGTCGGGCTGGGCATGGAATGGCTGCTGTGGGATGGCGGCAAAACCAAACTGTCTGTCGAGGCCCAGAAAGAGGCCGTTCTGTCCACGCGCGCCGCGTTGGTCGGGGTTGAACAGAACGTGCTGATCCAGGCCGTGGATGCCTATATGAGCGTGCGCAGTGCCTCGGAAACGGTGGCCTTGCGGGAAAACAACGTGCGGGTGATCACCGAAGAATTGCGCGCCGCCAAAGACCGCTTCGATGTGGGCGAAGTGACCCGCACCGACGTTGCCCAGGCCGAGGCCCGCCTGGCCGCTGCCCGCAGTTCCTATGCGCAGGCGCAGGGTGATCTGGTCACCGCGCGTGAGTATTTCAAAGCCGCCGTGGGCCGCAATCCCGGTGCGCTGACCCCGCCGCCGATGGTGCCCGCCACCGCGAAAACCATGTCCGAGGCCAAGGCCATCGCCGTGCGCAATCACCCCGACATCGCGCAGGCCCAGCACGAGGTCAGCGCCACCGAACTGGGCGTCCGGATCGCAGCGGCTTCGGCCGGGCCCAGCGTGTCGCTCAGTTCGAGTCTGGGAATGGTCGAGAATTTCGACAGCACGCATTTTGCCAAGACCGGCTCGGTTGGGATTGATGTCAGCGGTCCGATTTATTCGGGCGGCAAAATCTCGGCGCTCTATCGCAAGGCCATCGCGAATCGCGATGCGGCGCGCTCGAATCTGCTGGTCACGACGCAGAATGCCGAGCGCGAGGTCGGCACCGCGTTTTCGAACATGCGCGTCACCGGCGCGGCCCGTGCGGCATTTGAACAACAGGTCCGGGCCGCCACCGTCGCCTTCCGCGGCGTCCGAGAAGAGGCCACCCTGGGCGCGCGCACCACGCTGGACGTGCTGAACGCCGAGCAAGAGCTGCTGGACGCGCAGGCCAGCCTGATCGCGGCGCGCAATAACGAATATGTGGCCGCCTATGCGCTGTTGCAGGCGATGGGGCTGCTGACCACCGAGCACCTGAAGCTGAACGTGCAGCGCTATGATCCGGTTGCCTACTATAACCAGGTGAAACGCGCGCCGGCCGCCAACAGCCCGCAGGGCCGAAAACTGGATCGCGTGCTGCAAGGTCTGGGGAAAAAATAAAACTTTTCGCATCGGTTGAGCGAGGGCGCGCTCGGGGGTACACTTCCTCCGAGGCTGAGTGGATGAAATTATGTCGAATCCAGTAACCAACGCAGATATTGAGGACGTGCTGTCCTCGATCCGTCGTCTTGTTTCCGAAGAGGACCGCCCCGCGGCGCCCATGTCCGCGCCCGAGCGTTTGGTGCTGACGCCCGCCTTGCGCGTGATGGATGCCGTCCAGCCCGAGGAAATCCTGTCCGGTGAGCCCGGCACAGCCGAGGCCGCCCCCGCAGAAGACACCGCACAGGATCTGCCCCCGCCCGAGCTTTTGGAAAGTGCCGAATTGGCCGGCGTCGAAATGGACGAGACCGGCCGCCGCAATCTTGAGGCCCGCATCGCCGAGCTGGAAGCCGTGATTTCCGACACCGGCGGGCAGTGGGAACAGGATGGCGAAGAGGGCGGTGCCAATGCGGGTGGGCCGGTGAATGCCCTGGATTGGGAAGACGCCGTGACCGACGCCGCCGTTGACGCGATCGCCGAAGAACTGCTGGAGCAGACCTCTGACATGAACAGCGTCCCCGAGGCAGAGTTCGTTCATCTTGAAGAGCATGACGCGCCAGAGGCGACGGTCTCGCCGATTTCGGACCAGATCGAGATGCCGGTCGAGACAGTGCACGAGGACGCGCCCCAAGAGGCGCCCGCCCCTGAGGCAGATGCCCCCTCGGACACAACCGCCGAATACACCGGAACGGATTTCATCGTGGACGAAGAAATGCTGCGTGATCTGGTGGCTCAGATCGTGCGTCAGGAACTGCAAGGCGCACTGGGTGAGCGGATCACCCGAAACGTGCGCAAACTGGTCCGACGCGAGATTCACCGCGCCCTGGCCAGTCAGGAACTGGAATGATCCGGCGCGCGCGACAGGGTTAAAATCCGATCAATATCAAGGTGTTGCTCTAGATGCGCGGCCAGCGCGTCCAGTGTGTCCTCGACCGTATCGTCGTAGTTTAGGGCGCTGTGCACGCCCAGGTCGGCCAAGAAGGCCCGCCGGAATCCATCGGCGCTGAACAACCCGTGCAGATAGCAGCCGCGCACTTGCCCGTCCGGGCTGCTGGCGCCTTCGGGCCTGTTGCGGGGGCTGTCGTGCAATTGCAGCCAGGGCAGGGCGCAATCGGGGCCCTCGGTCCGTCCCAGATGGATTTCATAGCCTTGCAGCGGATCGCCCGTCGGCAGATATGTGGCCGTGCGCAGCGCAAGCTGCTTTTCCGGCTGCATGGTGGTCACGACATCCAGAAGGCCCAGGCCGGGATGGCTGCCCGCGGGCCCCTCCAGCCCTTCGGGGTCGCGAATTTCGCGGCCAAGCATCTGATATCCCCCGCAAATTCCCAAAACATGCCCGCCGCGCCGCAGATGCGCCTGTAGATCCACATCCCACCCCTGGGCGCGGAAAAAGGCCAGGTCTGCGATGGTGGATTTCGAGCCGGGGATCAGCACCATCGCCGCATCGCCGGGCAGGGGGCGACCGGGTTCGATGATCCGCACGCTGACGTCTGGCTCGGCCGAGAGCGGATCCAGATCGTCGAAATTCGCGATCCGGGGCAGGCGGGGTACGGCGATTTTCAGCGTCTCATTCCCGCCCGCGCCCCCGCCCGAGGCAATGTCCATCACGTCCTCGGCGGGCAGTTTCCAGGCATCGTCAAACCACGGCAGAACCCCCAGACTGGGCCAGCCCGTGCGCTGTTCGGTAAAGCGAACGCCGTCGTCAAACAGCCGCACATCGCCGCGGAATTTGTTCACGGCAAAGCCGCAAATCCGCGCTGCATCCTGCGGCGCCAGCACCGCCTGAGTGCCAACCAGCTGCGCGATCACGCCGCCTCGGTCAATGTCGCCCAGCAGGATCACGGGCACATTTGTGGCCTCGGCAAAGCCCATGTTGGCGATGTCGCCGGCGCGCAGGTTTACCTCGGCCGGGCTGCCCGCGCCCTCAATCACCACGATGTCCGATTGGGCGCAAAGCCGCTGAAAGCTTTGCAGGACATAGGGCATGAGCTGTGGCTTTTTCTGTCCGAATTCGCGGGCTTTCTGTGTGCCAACCCGTTGACCTTGTACGATAACCTGCGCGCCGGTGGTGGTTTCCGGTTTCAGCAGGACCGGGTTCATGTCTGTGTGCGGGGCAACGCGTGCGGCCCGTGCTTGCAACGCCTGAGCGCGCCCGATTTCGCCCCCATCCGCGGTGACGGCCGCGTTATTGGACATGTTCTGCGGCTTGAAGGGGCGGACGGTCAGCCCCCGATTGGCCAGGGCGCGGGCCAGCCCGGCCACAAACAGAGATTTCCCTACATTCGACCCCGCCCCCTGGATCATGATCGCGCGCGCCATGGCTGTCTCCGATTGCAATGCCATCTGGGTGTAGGGCCTGCGCGGGGCGGGCGAAAGGGCAAAAGAAAACGCGCCCCGGATTCACGGAGCGCGTTTTTCGTCAGGTTTTGCGGCGGGGCCTCAGGCGGCCTCGGCCTGCTGAGCGGCATTGCGCCGTTCGCTTTCTTCGCGCGACAGGGCAACCGAGGTCCGGATTCCCTTGCCAACGAATTCCATCAGCCCCTCGACAACGCGTTCGTTGGGGTCAATGCCGGCGCAGCTCAGCACTTCGCGGCCGTCGCGCGAACGCGCCCAGCGAGCGATTTGTTCCGGCCCGTTGCCATATTTTTTATCATCTGCAATGGCATCGTCCAGAGCAGCCAACACAACGGCTGCGAACAGTTTGCGGGCACGGTTACCTTGCTCATTATTGAAGGCGGTGCCGTCAACGAAATCTTTCATGATCCGTCCTTTGTTATTGCTCTTGCGTTTTTAGGCGTGGCGCTCCTTATGACGGATTGAATGTGATTCGGATAGGCTCTTGATGCATGGCTATCATGCAAATTTTGCATAACTCTACGCGAACACCTTCTAAATCTCGTCTTCTTGCGCCGGGGGCCGACACAAGATATAGGAACGAGCAAATTCCGATCAACCTTTGAGCAAGGTTTTGCCAATATGCCTAAAATCAACGGTAACGAAATCCGCCCCGGCAATGTGCTGGAACATGACAAGGGCCTGTGGGTCGCGGTCAAGGTGGATCATGTCAAACCCGGCAAGGGCGGTGCGTTCGCTCAGGTCGAAATGAAGAACCTGCGCAACGGGTCCAAGCTGAACGAGCGTTTCCGCAGCGCCGATAAGGTCGAGCGTGTGCGCCTGGAACAAAAAGACCAGCAATTCCTGTATGAAAACGACGGGATGCTGGTGTTCATGGACACCGAAACCTTCGATCAGGTCGAACTGCCCGCCGATCTGCTGGGCGATCGCCGCCCGTTTTTGCAGGACGGCATGACCGTGGTCATCGAATATTATGAGACCGAGGCGCTGAACGTCACCCTGCCGCAAAAAGTGACCTGCAAGATCGTCGAGACCGAGCCGGTGGTCAAAGGCCAGACGGCTGCGAACTCGTTCAAACCGGCGGTTCTGGACAATGGCGTGCGCGTGATGGTGCCGCCGTTCGTGGGCCAGGACGAAGACATCGTGGTCAACACCGAGACCATGGAATATTCCGAACGCGCCTGATTGAAGGCCAGACATTGGCCGAACCTCTGGGAGGAGGTCGAGCGAAAGCCGGGTGATTGCCCGGCTTTTTGCTATTGTGATGTCAGCCGGGCCAGCTGAGCGTCGCATCGCCTGCCGTCATCGGCCCCTTGGCGCGGTCGAAACGCAGGTGGGCGATGGCGCGGCCGCCCGATTGGGTGAACAGGGTGCCGGCCTCTTTTGCGCCAGCCATGATCGGGGTGCCCACGGGGGCCGCGCCCTGGATCTCGACCACTGCCAGGCCTTTGCGCAGCTCGGTCTTGTGTTTCATCCGGGCGGTTACCTCTTGGCCGACATAGCAGCCCTTGCGGAAATCCACGCCGTGCAGACGCTCAAACCCGGCCTCAAGGATGAACGTGTCCGGTGTCAGCTCGATCCCGGTTTCGGGGATGCAATGGGCCACGCGCAGCGCCTGAAAATCGGTGCCGTCATCGCCGCCCTCGGGCCCATAGAGCCGCCAGCCAAGCGCATCGTGGCGCGGGTCCATCACGGCCCCCTGCGGCATTTCTCCGGTGCCGCGGGACACCTTCAGATCGGTTTCCGCCAGGCTGACATCCGCGCGCAGTTTGTACATGTTCAGCCGGGGCAACACTGCCGGCACCAGCGCCGCGTCCATGTCCAGCAGCACGTCCGCCCCGTCCTGCACCAGGAAAAAATCGGCCATATACTTGCCCTGAGGCGTCAGCAGCGCCGCGTAAACCGGCCCATCGGCCAAGCGGCTGACATCATTCGTCACCAGCCCTTGTAGAAAATGCTGCGTGTCGCTGCCCGATATGCGGATGATCTTGCGTGACATTTTACTCTCCCGTCCTGCGCCAGAGTTTAATATAGGCTGGGAACGCGAGGACAACAGGGGATGCGAAAATGCGCGCAGCACTCAGCGTGGTGATACCGGCCTTGAACGCGGAAAAGGCGTTGCCCGCCTGTCTGGCCGCCCTGATGGAGGGGCTGGAGGCCGGGCTGATCCGTGAATTGGTGGTGTCGGACGGGGGATCGGGGGATGCGACGGTGCGCATCGCCGAGGAAGTGGGCGCGATTGTGCTGCGCGGCCCGGCCTCGCGCGGGGGGCAGTTGCGGTGCGGGGTGGCGGCGGCGCAGGGCGACTGGGTGATGCTGTTGCACGCCGATACGGTGCTGGAGCCCGGCTGGTCCGAGGCCGTGATCGCGCATATGCAGACGGGCGGGGCAGGGTATTTCCGGCTGGGATTCCGCGCGCAGGGACTGGCCGCAACATGGGTGGCCGGCTGGGCCAATCGGCGGGCGCGCTGGTTTGGCCTGCCCTATGGCGATCAGGGGCTGGTGGTGCCGCGCGCAGTGCTGGAGGCCGCAGGCGGCGTGCCGGACATCCCCCTGATGGAGGACGTGGCCCTGGTGCGGGCCTTGCGCGGGCAATTGCGCGCGCTGCCCGTCACCGCCCGAACAAGCGCCGAGAGATACGAGACAGAAGGCTGGTTTCGCCGGGGTCGCCGGAACCTCTGGCTGCTTTGCCGTTACCTTTGCGGCGCTGATCCTGCGCGGCTTGAGCAAGACTATCGGCGGTCGGGCCGTCGGTCTTGAATTGCAGGGCGTGCAGGTCGGCATAGATGCCGCCGCGCGCCAGCAAGTCGTCATGGGTGCCTTCGTCCACCACGCGGCCCTTGTCCATCACGACGATCTTGTCGGCGTTGCGCACGGTGCTCAGACGGTGGGCGATGACCAGCGTGGTGCGGCCGCGCGCCAGTTGATCCAGCGCCTCTTGGACGACCTGTTCGGATTGGGCATCGAGGGCCGAGGTGGCCTCGTCCAGCAGCAGCACGGGGGTGTTGCGCAGCAGGGCGCGGGCGATGGCGACGCGCTGGCGCTGCCCCCCCGACAGGGCCGAACCGCGCGGGCCCACGGGCGTGTCCAGCCCGCTCGCCAGTTTGGGCAGGAAGTCCTGCACATGGGCGGCCGTCAGCACCTTTGCCAGCTGGTCCTCGGTCACATCCGTACGGCCCAGCAGGATGTTTTCGCGCAGGGTTTCGTCAAACAGCGCGGCGTCCTGCGAGACCACGGAAAACAGCCCGCGCAGGTCCGGCAGAGACAGATCGCGCGCCTGGGTGCCGCCGATCAGCACCTTGCCCATCTGCGGGTCCACCAGCCGGGTCAGCAGGTTGAAAACAGTGGATTTCCCCGCGCCCGAGGCCCCCACCAGCGCGGTGGTCTTGCCCGCCGGGGCCAGCAGGGTCGCGCCGTTCAGAACCTTGGTGTCACCGTAGGACAGGTGGACGTTTTCCAGCCGAATTTCCGGCGTGCCCTTGGGGGCGGGTTTGGGCAGGGCAGGGCTGGTCAGGCTGGGCTGCGTGTCCAGCAATTCCTTGATGCGCTCGATCGCGGCGGCGGCGTTTTGCCAGATCCCAGTGACCGAGCCCAGACGGCGCAGCGGTTCAAACGCAAAGCCGATGGCGGTGAAGAAGGACATGAATTCGCCGATGGTTTTTTCACCCGCGATGATCTCGGCCCCACCAAACACCAGCACCCCCAGAAAGCCCAGCCCGGCCATGATGTCGATCAGACCGGGGATCGAGGCAGCGCCCAGTTTGGCCTTCACCTCAGCCCGGACCAGATCGCCGGTCAGGTCGCGGTAGCGTTTGGATTGATACCCCTCCAGCCGATTGAGTTTCACGGGGATGATGCCGTGGAACACCTCGTCCAGGCGGGTGGCCAGTTTGGCACCGGAATCGCGGGCCTCGCGGGCGCGGCGGCGGACGAATTTCTGCACGATGGCCGAGGGCAGCACCATGATCGGCGTGCCGATACAGGCGACCAGCGTCCATTGCCAATCCACTGACAGGGCCACGCCCATCAGGATGATCAGCGACACCAGATCGCGCCCGGCGCCGGTGATGATCGCGTTCCAGACCTGGCCCACGGCCTCGACATCCGCTTGCACGCGTTGGATCAGGAAACCGGGCGGGTGGGTTTGGTGAAAGGCGCTGTCCTGCTCCATCATGTGGTCCAGCAGTTCGGTGCGCATATCGGCGGCCGAGCGTTGCGAGATCAACGCCAGCAGCACCTTTTGCCCCACCGAGGCCAGCGCACGGACGATGAAAATCGTCAGAATCGCCCCGCCGACCCACCAGATCGCGCCGTGATCCCCGGCAACGAACACCTGATCGAACATCGGGCCCATCATCCAGCTGAGCGCGCCCAGCATCGACCCTTCCAAAGCCATGAACCCCAGCGCGGCCAGCAACAGCCACAGGTGTTTATGCAGATACTTGCGCCACAGCCAGCCCAGCAGGTGAACCGAGGAATCGTTCGGGTTGCTCATGCGCGGCCCTTTCTGTGGGCGTCGAATTCCGCTTGAATCTGCACCGGATCGTATTGCGTGGCGACCCAGGTTTCAAAGTCAATCGGCTGGACGGCATTGGCCGCAGCATAGCTGTCCAGAAAATGATCCAGCACGCCGGTTTTCGTCCATTTGAAGTGGATATAGCGGGGTGACAGCATCCGGCGGGCCTGCGCCACGGGTTGGCCCTCGATCACCAGCAGATAGATGGTTGCGGCCAGCCCGGCGCGGTCTGCCCCGGATTTGCAGTGCATCATCAAGGGTTTATCGGCGGCGCGAAAGACCGCGATCAGATCCAGCAGGCTTTGCACCGGGGGGGCTTTGCGTGCCTTCAACGGAACGCTGACCAGTTTCAGGCCCAGGGCGTCGCAGCTTTCGCGCTCGAACAGGTAGCGGGCGTGGGTTGCCTCGCCGCGCAGGTTGATCACGGTTTTGATGCCCATTTGCGCATATTTGACAAACCGCGCATGGACCGGCTGGTTTGACCGATACACCCCCGGCGCGATCTGGAAAAAATTGTGCCAGTTATAGCGCAGGATCGCATGATCCAGCCAGTGATAGTCGCGCATCGCGCGGGCGCGTTGGGCCGGATCGGAGATGTCGTAATCCGTTTTCAGCCGCAGGCTGCGTTCCCATTGCTTGAATTTGGCCAGCGGTTTCATGCGCATCCTGTGGCTGTTTCGTCGGGTCTTGTAGTGTTTGGGCGTCGGACTGGCAAGCGCAGGCAAAAGCGCCGGGGCTTTGACACCCGCGCAGGCACGCCATATGTGCAGGGCATTGCGCAAAGTAAAGAGGCCGGAAATGGCAGAGATCCAGATAGATGTCATTCCTCGTGTCCGGCTGCGGTTTTTCCGTGGCACGATCGGACGGCGCTGGCGCAAGCTGTATTGGGGCGCCTGGGCCATCTATGTGCCCGCAGAGCGGCTGAAACTGCTGCATTCGGTTGGCGGGCAGGTGCATTGCATCTATTACAAATCCCCAAAACGCGAGGCCATCCTGGCCGGCTATCTGAACAAGCCCAGCAAGACACCTGTAGAGGTCTGGCGCGCCGCACTGACAAAACCCGTGACGCGCCGGGTGGCGGAAAACTATGTCTGTTTGCAGCGGCTTTATGCGGCGGGTCTGGGGCCGCAGCCGCAGGGGCTGGTGGTGGTGCCGAATTACCGTGCGTGGTTTTCGCGCGGGCAGACTTTTACCGCCGGATACCGTGTGGCCGACATCAACACTTTGCCGGAAAAACAGCCCGCGACCGAGGCGCAGATGCGGGCGGCGGGCGTGATCCCCGATGGCAATCTGGCGTCGATCCGCGAGCAGATCCGAGGTTATATCAGCGATCTCAATTCCGTGCGCGGCGCGATGCCCGACGGGGGCGAACCCCAGATCGCCGCCATCGAGGCGCAGCTGAATGCAGCGCTGGAGGCCGCAGAGTGACGCGCGGGCCGGGGCCCGTAGAATTGCGGCATTGACGGCGGGCGCGGGGGGGATACTCTCGGCCTCTCGTGTAACGGAGCCTGCCTTATGAACCTGTCCAACGGTCGTTCCTATCTGGCCATTCCCGGCCCTTCCGTCATGCCTGACGCGGTACTGCGCGAGATGCACCGCGCCGCGCCCAATATCTATGAGGGCGAGCTGATCGATATGATGGGCACGCTGATTCAGGGGCTGAAACATGTGGCCCGGACGGATCATCATGTGGCCATCTATATCGCCAATGGGCATGGCGCATGGGAGGCCGCGCTGTCCAATGTGCTGGCCCCCGGCGATCGGGTGCTGGTGCCCGCAACGGGCCGGTTCGGCCATGGCTGGGCCGACATGGCGCAGGGGCTGGGGGTCGAGACAGAGATTCTGGATTTCGGCCGCAACGCTCCTTTTGATCTGACCCGGATCGAGGACGCCCTGCGCGCCGATACCGCCCATCGGATCAAGGCGGTTCTGGCCACGCATGTGGATACGTCCAGCTCGGTGCGCAATGACATTGCCGGGCTGCGCGCGGCGCTGGACGCGGCGGGGCATCCGGCCCTGTTGATGGCCGATTGCATTGCCTCGCTGGGGTGCGATCCGTTTGAAATGGATGGCTGGGGCGTCGATGTGATGGTTGCGGCGTCGCAAAAGGGGCTGATGGTGCCTCCGGGGATCAGCTTTGTGTTTTTCAACGAGCGTGCCGCCCAGGCGCGTGCGGGGATGGCGCGTGTCAGCCGCTATTGGGATTGGGTGCCGCGCTATCAGCCCGAGATGTTCTATCACTATTTCGGCGGCACTGCGCCAACGCATCACCTGTATGGTCTGCGCATTGCGTTGCAGATGCTACAGGACGAAGGCCTTGCGAATGTCTGGGCCCGTCACGCCACGCTGGCCCGCGCGATCTGGGCCGCAGCCGAGGCCTGGGGGGCGGGCGGCCCGCTGACGCTGAACGTCGCCGATCCCGCGCAGCGCAGCCATGCGGTGACGGCTCTGCGTTTAGGCGCGCCGAACGGGACGGCTCTGCGCCGCTGGACAGAACACGAGGCCGGCCTGACCCTGGGCATCGGTCTGGGCATGGACGAGCCGGGCGATCCCAAGGGCGACGGCTTCTTCCGGATCGGCCATATGGGGCATCTGAATGCGCAGATGGTGATGGGGTTGCTGGGCACGATTCAGGCCGGGTTTGCCGCGCTGGAGATCCCGCATGGCCCCGGCGCGCTGGAGGCCGCGGCCAGGGTCATCGCGGCCCGCTAGGCCCCGCGTCCGGCCCGGTCGATCAGCGCGTTCAGGCCTGCCGCCAGCAGTAGCACGACCGGCAGTCCCCAAAGGCTCCAGACCAGGCCGAAAATCCATAGCAGGTTCACAAGCCCCATGATCAGGGCGGCGTTGGTGTAGTTGGGTGCTTCGCGCATGAGGGCCTCTTTGCACAGGATCATAGCGCGGATCGGGTAAACGACCTATGAAAACCCTGTGATCAGAGCGCCCGCGCCGCCGTCAGTGCCTGCGGAAGCGTCACCTCCAGCAGGTTCAGATCTTCGGGGCGGCCGGCACTGACGCGGATGCAGCGATCTTGCGGCGCAACAAAGGGCATCCGCACAAAGACCCCGCGTTTCACCAGTTCGGCCAGCACTTTGCGGGCGAAATCCCCGTCCTGGCCGCAATCCACCGCCACGAAATTGGTGGCCGAGGGCAGGGTGGTCAGGCCGTTTGCGGTGGCGATTTGGTTAATCCGGGCCCGCGCCTGTTCCACATTCTGAACGGTCTGCTGTAGATATTGCTGATCGGCCAAAGCGGCCAGCGCCCCGATCTGCGCCGCGCGGTTCATGCCAAAATGATTGCGGATCTTATTGAAGGCGGTGATCAGCGGCTGCGCCCCCAGGGCATAGCCGACACGCGCGCCAGCCATCCCATAAGCCTTTGAGAACGTACGCATTCTGATCAGTCGAGGGTCTTCGATCTCCACCTGCGCGGCGGTGTCTTTCGGGGCGAATTCCACATAGGCCTCGTCCAGAATGAACAGCGTATCCTCGGGCAGCTCGGCCATCGCGGCCACAATATCGGCCCCCGTGTGCCAGGTGCCCATCGGATTGTCCGGATTCGCCAGGTAAACGATTTTCGCGTTAACCTCTGCGGCTTTGGCGAACAGGGCGGCGGGGTCTTCGTGGTCGCCGCGATACGGCACCTTGTGCAGCACGCCGCCAAACCCCGCGACGTGATAGTTGAACGTGGGATAGGCCCCCTCTGAGGTCACAACAGAATCGCCCTGCGCCACCAGCAGCCGCACCAGATAGCCCAGCAGCCCGTCGATTCCCTCGCCCACGACGATGTTTTCGGGCCGGATGCCGTGCTGCGCGGCCAGGGCCTGCCGCAGATCATAGGATTCGGGATCGCCATACATCCACTGCTCTGCTGCGGCGTCCGACATGGCGGCAATCGCACGGGGCGAGGGGCCAAAGACGTTCTCATTCGCGCCCAGGCGGGCCTGAAACGGCCGCCCATTGGCGCGCTCCTGCGCTTCGGGGCCGACAAAGGGCACGGTGGCGGGCAAAGAGTCGCAAAGCGGGGTGTAGCGTGGTCCGGTCATGGGCCCAGATAATCGCAAGCCCCACCCCGAGGCAAGCCATAGCCGGCCGTCAAACTGCCCCCACGTTTCGGTAGATTTCAGCGAGCTTTGCCCGATACTGACCGCAAAACCGGAGGAGACACCATGGCCCGCGTATCCATTGAAACCGAGAACCACATCGCCCGTGTCACGCTGACGCGTGGTGATAAGATGAACGCTCTGGACACTGACATGATGGAGGCCATCGTCGCCGCTGGCGAAAGCCTGCGAGGCAGCTCGGATGTGCGCGCGGTGGTCTTGTCCGGCGAGGGGCCGGGGTTCTGCGCGGGGCTGGATACGTCAAACTTTACAAAATTTGCCGGGGCCGACCCGGTCGAACTGCTGATGCCGCGCACCCATGGCGATTGTAACCTGTTCCAACAGGTCAGCATGGTCTGGCGGCAGGTGCCCGTGCCGGTGATTGCCGCGCTGCATGGGGTGGCCTATGGGGGCGGTCTGCAACTGGCCTTGGGCGCCGATATCCGCATCGCGCATCCCGAAACGCGCCTGTCGGTGATGGAGATGAAATGGGGTATCGTGCCGGATATGGGCGGCATGGTTCTGCTGCCGCGCCTGCTGCGCTCGGATGTGATGCGCAAACTGATCTACACGGCGGATCAGATCGGTGCCAAAGAGGCCGCGCAAATGGGGCTGGTCACCGAATTGGCCGACGATCCGCTGGCCTCCGCGATGGCTCTGGCCGATCGGATGACGCGCCAGAGCCCGTCAGGGCTGCGCGCCGCCAAGCGCCTGATCGCCTTTGCCGAAAGCGGTGCGGATGACGTTGCTGTTCTGGCCGAAGAAAGCCGCGCCCAGGCCGATTTGATCGGCAAGCCCGATCAGGTCGAGGTCATCATGGCCAACATGCAAAACCGCGCGCCCAAATTCCGCTGAGCGAAACTGAACGACCTCCTCGCGTCATGTGATGCCGGGCCGGCCGCAGGCCGGCCCCCCCCGCCCGCCGCAGGCGAGGCTGATCTATGATCAGCCCAGCTCTTCCAGACGGGCCAGGGCCAGTTTCAGCTTCTCTTCCTCGGCCTCTTTCAGCGCCAGGTTGCCGCGGGTTTCAGCCACGGCCTCCTCCGGGGCGCTTTCGACAAATTTGGGGTTTTTCAGACGTCCACGCAGGCCGCCCAGCTCCTTACCCAGTTTTGTCAACCCCTTGGTCAGGCGCGCTTTTTCCTCGTCCACGTCGATGATATCGGCCAGCGGCATCCCGAAAGTGCCGCCCTCGACGGGGATCGTTGCGGTGCCCTTGGGGAAATCGGCCGCCTCGGTCAGGCTGTCGATCCGGGCCAGGCGCTTGATCAGCACTTCGTTATTGGCCCAGGCGGCTTTGCCGGCCTCGTTCAGCCCGCTCACCAGCATCGGCACATACAGCCCCGCCGGCACATGCATCTGCGCGCGGGCCGAGCGGACTTCTTCGATCAGCGTGATCACCCAGTTCATTTCGCTGTCCGCGCCCGTGTCGATCAGATCGGCGCCGGTGTATTCGGGCCAATCGGCATGGACCAGCATTTTCGCGCGCTCGCCGGTATTGCCCCACAGCTCTTCGGTGATAAACGGCATGATCGGGTGCAGCAGGATCAGGCATTGATCCAGAACCCAGCCCATCACGGCGCCGGTTTCGGCTTTTTCCGCGTCCGAGCCATCCAGCAGCAGTGGTTTGGAAAATTCCACGTACCAGTCGCAGACCTTGCCCCAGACGAAGGCATACAGCGCGTTGGCCGCGTCATTGAAACGGTAGGCAGCCAGCGCCTCGTCCACCACTTCGCGGGTGCGGGCGACCTCGCCGATGATCCATTTGTTCACCGTGGCAGTGGCCGCTGGGATGTCCGAGGACGGCGCGCCATTGGCATAGACGCCATTCATTTCCGCAAAGCGCGTGGCGTTCCAGATCTTGGTGCCGAAGTTGCGATAGCCCTTGATCCGGTCCTCGGACAGTTTCAGCACGCCGCCAATTGCCGCCATCGAGGCATTGGTGAACCGCAGCGCATCCGCGCCGTATTCGTCGATGATCTCCAGCGGGTCGATGACGTTGCCGGTGGTTTTCGACATCTTCTTGCCCTTCTCGTCGCGCACCAGCTGGTGCAGGTAGACGGTATGGAAGGGAATTTCATCGACCACGGCCAGCTGCATCATCATCATCCGGGCGACCCAGAAGAACAGGATGTCAAAGCCGGTGATCAGAACGTCGGTGGGGAAGTATTTCTCCAGCTCGTCCGTCTGTTCGGGCCAGCCCAGCGTGCCGATGGGCCACAGACCCGAGGAGAACCAGGTGTCCAGCACATCGGGGTCGCGCACGCAAAAAGCTGTGAAACGACCTTGAGCGTCAAATAATCCGCTCGAGCCCCCCTGATGGTCCCCCATGTATGGACGCATCATAGTACCAGATTGATTCTGAATAGAAATATCCACGTAGTCAGGAAGGCGGCTTCGAAATTGCTCTAGGGCTTTTTCTTCCGTCGGTGCGCATTCCGATATTTGCACAAGTTCAAAGATGCAATCTTCAGGCTGTTCGACTTCTTGAGGCTCATCTGTAGCGTTTTCAAGTACAGTTCTAACCCACTCGGAATGACGCTTCGCCGCTTCCCAGTCGGAGGGTATCCACGTGTACCAAACCGGGATCTGATGCCCCCACCACAGCTGGCGCGAGATGCACCAGGGCTCGATGTTTTCCAGCCAGTGGTAATAGGTCTTCTCGCCCGATTCAGGGATGATCTTGGTCTTGCCGGTGCGCACGGCCTCCAGCGCGGGCTCCACGATTTTCGAGGTTTCCACGAACCACTGGTCGGTCAGCATCGGCTCGATCACCACTTTGGAGCGGTCGCCGAAGGGCTGCATGATCGGCTTGTTTTCCACATAGGGAACAACGACTTCGACCTCGTTGCCCTCGTCATCCTTGCGGGTCTCGGTCGTCATGACGGCCAGACCTTCGTCGGTGATCTGGCTGACCACCAGCTTGCGGGCCTCGAAGCGGTCCAGCCCGCGGAATTCCTCGGGCACCAGGTTCAGCGCGTCCACTTCCATTTCAGCGAAATCCGCGCCATCCGCGATTTGCTGCGCGCGGGTGGCGCAGGTGGCGTAATCGCTGCCGTCCGCGCGCATGTGGCCGCGCGTGTCCATCAGGCGGTACATCGGAATGCCGCCGCGCTTGGCCACCTGGTAGTCGTTGAAATCATGCGCGCCGGTGATTTTCACCGCGCCCGAGCCGAAATCGGGATCGGGGTATTCATCGGTGATGATCGGGATCAGGCGGCGGTGTTCCTTGGGGCC
The DNA here is from genome assembly GCA_002708925.1 of Paracoccaceae bacterium. Lineage (GTDB taxonomy): Bacteria > Pseudomonadota > Alphaproteobacteria > Rhodobacterales > Rhodobacteraceae > Thalassobius. The sequence continues at coordinate 32,490 of PAPN01000049.1, read as the reverse complement.
GACGGGGATTTCACACAGCTTGCCCACGATGGGCGCATAGCGTTCGTCCGAGGGGTGCACGGCCACGGCGCCATCGCCCAGCATGGTTTCCGGGCGCGTGGTGGCGATCGAGATATAATCGCGGGTTTCGCGCAGGGTGACGTTGCCGTCTTCGTCCTTCTCGATGTATTCATAGGTCTGCCCGTCCGCCAGCGGGTATTTGAAATGCCACATGTGGCCGGGGGTCTCGATGTTTTCGACCTCCAGATCGGAAATGGCGGTTTCGAAATGCGGATCCCAGTTGACCAGACGCTTGCCGCGATAGATCAGGCCCTTGTTGTACATCTCCACGAAGACCTTGATCACGGCATCGTGGAAATTGCCGTTCTGATCGGACTCGGGCGCACCGGGGGCGCCGGACATGGTAAAGGCGTTGCGCGACCAGTCGCAGCTGCTGCCCAGACGCTTGAGCTGATTGATGATCGTGTCGCCGTACTGGCCCTTCCATTCCCAGACCTTTTCCAGGAATTTTTCGCGGCCCAGTTCGCGGCGGCCGGCGTTGCCCTGGGCGGCCAGCATCTTTTCGACCTGCAACTGGGTGGCGATGCCCGCGTGGTCCTGACCGGGCTGCCAGAGCGTATCGAACCCGCGCATCCGGTGCCAGCGCACCAGAATGTCCTGTAGCGTGTTGTTAAAGGCGTGGCCCACGTGCAAAGCGCCCGTCACGTTGGGCGGCGGGATCATGATGCAGAAAGTTTCCGCGCGCTTTGCATTCGCGCCCGCAGTGAAGCAGCCAGCCTTTTCCCATGCCTCGTACAGGCGGTTTTCAGCTTCGGCCGCGTTGAAGGTCTTTTCCATCGCCATGATCCAGATCTCGCGTCATATCATCAGTTGCGCACCCGTCTAGCGAATTGCCGGGCGAAGGGAAAGCGGCTTGATCCGATTGAGCGCGCTGGTGCGCGCGCAGGATGTCTCGTCCTTGGCCTGCGGCCGCGTCCTCGGGTTTGGCGCGCTTGTCATCGGTTTGTCTGTGCGGGACCGGGGCGCTGTGAGTATTTGCATCAGAAAGAAACGCGCAGTTTGTGATTTTCGGATGCGCGGGGTGGGAAGATGACGGAATGCGGCTTCTTTCTGATAAAAATACTCAATTGCGGGGGCATGAGTTAGAGGCGACGGTCGAGTTTGGTGGTCAGGTGGATCAGGCTTTCAGAGCTGCGCACGCCCGAGGTTTCGCAGATGCGATCCAGAACGGTGTCCAGTTCCTCGGTGGTGTCGGCGCTGAGGGTGACGACCAGATCGAAGCGGCCCGAGGCAGTGTGCACGGTGTCCACCTGGGGCTGGGATCTGAGCCGGGCGAGGATTTTCGGGCTGGCGGCGGCCTCGATGCTGAGCAGGACGGTGGCGCGCAGGCTGGGGCGGTGGGCGGCACCCAGTTTCAGCGTGTAGCCGGCGATGGTGCCGTTGGTTTCCAGCTTGTCCAGGCGGGCCTGCACCGTGGTACGCGCCAGGCCCAGGCGGCGCGCCAAGGTGGCGACGGGCATTCGGGCGTTTTCAGCCAGAAGGGTCAGAAGGGCGCGGTCTGTTTCGTCGATTGGCATGGTTTTCCCTGCAATGTGACGGAATTTTTCGTCAGTATAGGCGGTGTGCCGCTTCGGATCGACTGAAAACTGGGTCAGGCTGGGGGAAACAGCATGTGGAGGCTACATTTATGCGCGCGGAACCCTATTGGTTGGATCCTTTGACTCATTTGCGGCGGCAAAGGCCGGATCATGCGGTGATGTATTTCAGTCCGATGGTGTTGCAGCGTCAGGCCGCGCGGTTTTTGCAGGGTTTTCCGGGGATGGTGACCTATGCGGTTAAGGCCAACGCCCGCCCCGAGGTGCTGGTCAATCTGGCCGCAGCGGGGATCGAGGGGTTCGATGTGGCCTCGCCCGCAGAAATGGAGGCGGCGCGGCAGGCCAACCCGCAGGCGGCTTTGCATTACAACAATCCGGTGCGCACCCCTGACGAGGTGGCGCAGGCGGTGCGGTTTGGGGTGTGCTCGGCCTCGGTGGACAGCCTGAGCGAGCTGGAGAAGCTGGCCCCGCTGGGGCCGATCGAAGTGTCGGTGCGGCTGGCGCTTCCGGTGGCGGGGGCTGTTTACGATTTCGGCGAAAAATTCGGCGTCGGGCCCGAGGCGGCGGTGGATCTGCTGCGCGAGGTGGCCGCGCGTGGGCACAGCCCGGCGATGACCTTCCATCCGGGGACGCAATGCTCGGACCCTGAGGCCTGGGTCAGCTATATCCGCGTGGCGGCAGATGTGGCCGCGCGCGCCGGGGTGGCGTTGAAGCGGCTGAACGTGGGGGGCGGGTTTGCCGCGCACCGATTGGGCGAGGCCCCGGATTTGGAACGTGTCTTTGACCGGATCGGGCAGGTGACGCGGGCGTCTTTTTCCACGATGCCGGAACTGGTATGCGAGCCCGGCCGCGCCATGGTGGCCGAGGCCTTTACGCTGGCCACGCGGATCAAGGCTCTGCGGCCCAACGGGGCGGTGTTTCTGAATGACGGGATTTACGGCGCATTGTCGGAAATGCGCGACATCAGCGCCAGTGACCGGGTGCATGTGTTCGACCCGCAGGGCCAGCCGCGCGGGGGCGCGATGATCAGACGCGTGGTGTTCGGCCCGACCTGTGACAGCCTGGACCGGCTGCCCGATCCGGTGGCCTTCCCGGCCGAGGTGCAAGAGGGCGATTATGTGCTGTTCTCGGGGATGGGGGCCTATTCGCTGTCTATCTCGACCCGGTTCAATGGCTATGGTGTGGGGGATCCCGTCACCGTTGCGTCATTATAGCGGGGGGCTCTGGACAGGGCGCATTGTCCCGCTAAGCTCGACCTTAGGGAAACAGAGGGGCGAGCGGATGGAGAAGTTCGGGAAAAGTCAGCCGGTCACACGGGTCGAGGATCTGCGGTTTCTGACCGGGCAGGGGCGCTATGTGGATGATGTAGCGCCCGAGGATGCGCTTTATGCCTATGTCTTTCGCTCGCCCGTGGCACATGGGGTGATCACAACGCTGGACGTGACCGAAGCCGCCCAGGCCGAGGGCGTGCATCTGGTGCTGACCGCCGAGGACTTGCAGGCCGCAGGCATCACACGCAGCCTGTTTGGCGTCACCGTGAAGAACCGGGACGGCTCAAAAGGGGCCAGCCCCTACCGGCCCATCCTGGCGCAGGGCAAGCTGCGCTATGTCGGCGAGCCGGTGGCGATGATCCTGGCCGACACCCTGGCGCAGGCCAAGGATGCCGCCGAACTGATCGAGCTGGACTATGACGAACTCCCTGCCAAGATGGATCGCGCGCCGGGCGGCCCGGCCGTGCATGACGATGTGCCCGACAATATCGCCTATGACTGGGCCCTGGGGGACGAGGCCGCCTGCCAGGCCGCCTTTGATCGCGCAGCGCATGTGGTGCGGATGCAGGTGGATGACAACCGGGTCATCGTGAACGCGCTGGAGCCGCGGGGCTGCTATGCCGAATGGGACGGGGCGCGGCTGCATATGTGCTATAACGGGCAGGGTGTCTGGGCCCCCAAGGCGCAGATGGCCAAGGTGCTGAATCTGGATCCTGAAAATGTGCGCGTGACGATGCCCGATGTGGGCGGCGGGTTTGGTATGAAGGCGCCGCCCTATCCGGAATATTATGCCGTGGCCCATGCCGCGATGACACTGGGCCGCCCCGTGCGCTGGATGTCCGACCGGACCGAGGCGATGCTGTCCGATCACCACGGGCGCGATCTGATCAGCACCGCCGCGCTGGCCTTTGACGCCGATTACCGCATCATCGGTTACCGCGTGGACACGGTGAACAATATCGGGGCCTATAACTCGAATTTCGGGCAGATCATTCAGACTCAGCTGTTTTCACGCGTGTTGATGGGGGTTTACGACGTGCAGGACACCTATATTCGCGCGCAGGGTATTTATACGAATACCGTCTACACCGATGCCTATCGCGGTGCCGGCCGCCCCGAGGCGAACTATCTGCTGGAGCGCATGATGGACCGCGCCGCGCGCGAGCTGGGGGTGGATACCTGGGATCTGCACCGCATCAACTTTATCGCGCCGCATCAGTTCCCCTACAAATCCGCCACGGGCGAAACCTATGATGTGGGCGCCTTTGCCCGCGTGCTGGATCATGCCAGCGAATTTGCCGATCAGCCGGGCTTTGCCGCCCGCAAACGCGAAAGTGAAGCGCGCGGAAAACTGCGTGGGCTGGGCCTGTGTTACTATATCGAAAGTATTTTGGGCGATCCTTCGGAAACGGCGAAGGTTGAATTCAATGAGGACGGCACCGTGACCATCTATGTCGGAACGCAATCGAACGGGCAGGGCCATGAAACGGTCTATGCCAAGTTCCTGTCCGACCAGACCGGCATTCCCTTTGATGCGATCAGGGTGGTGCAGGGCGATAGCGATCGGATCCGGACGGGCGGCGGCACCGGGGGGTCTCGGTCTGTGACGGTGCAGGCCAATGCCACGCTGGCGACGGTGGCCGCGATGGTGCAGGCGCTGACACCCTATGTGGCCGAAAAAATGGGCGTCGCGGCGGGGGATGTCCGCTTTGACGATGAAACCTTCCGCGCGCCCGGATCGAACCTGACCCCCACAATTTTGGAGGTGGCCCGGATGGCCCGCCAGGATGGGCGGGCCGATCTGCTGACGCATGAACAATCCGCCACCTTGCCCGCGCGCTCTTTCCCCAATGGCGCTCATGTGGCCGAGGTCGAGGTAGACCCGGACACCGGACAGGTCGCTCTGCTGCGCTACTCGGTCGTGGATGATTTTGGCAATCTGATCAATCCCTTGCTGGCCGAGGGGCAGGTTCATGGCGGCGTCGCTCAGGGTATCGGTCAGGCCTTGATGGAGCACACGGTCTATGACGAAGACGGCCAGCTTCTGACCGCGACCTTCATGGATTACGCCATGCCGCGCGCCGCCGATCTGCCGTTCATCCGGTTCGAAACGGAACCCGTGCCCTCGACCGCAAACCCGATGGGCATGAAGGGCTGTGGCGAGGCAGGCACCGTCGGCGCCATGGCCGCCGCCACCAATGCGGTGCAGGATGCGCTGTGGGATCGCGGCGTGCGGCAGGTGGATATGCCGCTGACTCCGATGCGCGTTTGGGAATACCTGCAAGATGCTGAAACGACTGGGTAAACGCATATTCGCCAGGCTCTGGCCGGGGCTGAGGGCCAGGCACTCGGCCCCTCAGCCCACCACGCGCGGGCCCCTGACCCATGTGATCATTCTGGACGGCACCATGTCCACGCTGGAACCGGGCCGCGAGACTAACGCCGGGCTGACCTATCGGTTGCTGTCGGAAATGGGCGCGCAGGTCTCTGTTTATTACGAGGCCGGCTTGCAGTTTCACGACTGGCGGCGCGGCTATGACGTGATGATCGGGCGCGGAATCAACCGGCAAATCCGCCGCGCCTATGGCTATCTGGCCAGCCGCTATCGCCCCGGAGACCGGATTTTCCTGATGGGCTATTCACGCGGGGCCTATGCGGTGCGCTCTTTGGCGGGGGTGATCGATCAGGTCGGCCTGCTGCGCCCCGAACACGCGACCGAGCGGCAGATAACCCTGGCTTACCGGCACTATCAGACCATCTCGGGCAGCCCCTCGGTGCGGGTGTTCACGCGCGAATATTGTCACGATAAGGTCGAAATCCAGATGATCGGGGTCTGGGATACGGTCAAATCTCTGGGCCTGCGCCTGCCGGTCCTGTGGAAATGGTCCGAGCCCCAGCACGCGTTCCACAGCCATGCGCTGGGGCCCTCGGTCAGACACGGGTTCCATGCCCTCGCGCTGGACGAAACCCGACAAGTATTCGAGCCGGTGATGTGGGATTGTCCCGACCCGGCAACCAAACAGGTCGAGCAAGTCTGGTTCCCCGGCGCCCATGGCGATATCGGCGGGCAGTTGGGCGGCTTCCATGCCGCCCGCCCGCTGTCGAACATTCCGCTGGTCTGGATGCTGGAACGCGCTGAAACCTGCGGCCTGCCTTTGCCCAAAGACTGGCACGCGCGCTTTCCCTGCGATCCCCAGGCCCCCTCGGTCGGAACATGGCGGGACTGGGGCAAAATGTTCCTGCTACGCCGCCGCCGCGTGGTCGGGCGCACCCCCTGCGAAAGACTGCACGAAACCGCCGTGCACCGCGAAACCGGCCTGGCCCTGTGGCGCCCCGTTTAGCCTCCCCGTTCAGAACAGCCGACAGACGGATCGGGCTTCTTTTTGACAGAAATACTCCGGGGGGAAGGCCGCAGGCCGGGGGGCAGCGCCCCCTACCGCAGCTTCATCACAATACAGGTGGTAGAGCCGGTGGCATAGAGCTTGCCATCGCTTACCCCGCGAATGTCCCCATGCGCGATGCCGGTTGACCGGCCAACATGCTGCACGATCCCCACCGCTTCGATTTCGGTGCCCAAAGGAATGGGGCGCAGGATATTTATCTTGTATTCCAACGTGGTATAAACGCTGCCCCTGGGGACTTTGGTCATCACCGCGCAGGCCATGCAACTGTCCAGAAGCGTCCCGTACCAGCCTCCGTGCACGGTGCCCATCGGGTTCGTAAACCCGAATTCGGGGGTGCCGGTGAACACGGCGCGGCCTTCGCTTACCTCGGACAGGTGATAGCCCAGCAAATGTGCGATGGGCGGGCCCGCGATGTCCCCGCGTGCCATTTTCTGCATGGCCTCCAGCCCCGACATGGACAGCATCTCATCCTGTGTCGGCAAATCCAGAGGTGATTGCGCCACCTTGCGAACGGTCATTCCGCGCCTCCCTTTATCATTCGTATGCGAATGGTGGCGCGGTCCGGCCCGACAGGCAAGAGCCCGTTACGCGACGTTTTCCAGGGTCGTTTTGGGGGTGACCCCCAGCGCGTGGCACACATCGCGCGTCAGTTCGGGCCGGTTCAGCGTATAGAAATGCAGGCTGTCCACGCCGCCGTCGATCAGCTCGCTGCACAGTTCGGTGGCCAGGGCGGTGGCCAGCAGATCCTCGCGCCCGTCGCGCGCGGCCTTGTCAAAGGCCTCGTCCATCCAGGCGGGCACGGTGGCACCGCAGCGGCGGGCAAAGTTGCGCGCCCCTTTCCAATTGGCGATCGGCATGATGCCGGGGATGATCGGCTTGTCGATCCCGGCCTTTTCACAGGCATCGCGGAACCGGAAAAACGTCTCGGCTTCAAAGAAGAACTGGGTCAGGGCCTCATCCGCGCCGGCGTCGAATTTGCGTTTCAGATAGTTCACATCGGCGGCGCTGCTTGCGGCCTCGGGGTGCTTTTCAGGGTAGGCGCCTACGCGGATGTTGAATTTGCCGGTTTCGGCCAGCGACTCGATCAGCGCGACCGAGCTGGCGAACCCATCGGCATGGGGCTGGAACGCGCCGGTGCCCTTGGGCGGATCGCCCCGCAGGGCCACGATGTCGGTCACGCCGGCCTCGGCGAATTGATCGGCAATCGCCAGAGTTTCGGCGCGCGTGGCGTTCACGCAGGTCAGATGCGCGGCCACGTTCAGGCCCGAGTGTTTGTGGATCGTGGCCACGGCATCGCGGGTCAGATCACGGGTGGTGCCGCCCGCACCGTAAGTCACGGACACGAAACGCGGGGCCATCGGCGCCAGAACCTGCACAGTATCCCACAGGCGGAACGACGCCTCCAAGTTCTGAGGCGGGAAGAATTCGAAAGAAATCGCAGGCACGGTCATCGGTCTATCCATATTTAGGTTGGTTCCTCTTGTCGCAGATTTCGCTTTGTGAGACAACTTCATAAAACTAAACACCAACATGAGGCGCGCTCACATATGCACATCGAATTCCGCCATTTGCGGACGATCAAGGCAATCCACGAGGCCGGGGGCATGGCGCGCGCTGCGGATGTGTTGAACATCACGCAATCGGCTTTGTCGCATCAGATCAAACACTTGGAGGATCAGACCGGGGTTGAGCTGTTCATCCGGCGCTCGAAACCGTTGAAACTGTCGGCGGCGGGGATGCGGCTGCTGCGCGCGGCGGATAAAATCCTGCCCGAGATCGCCGCGCTGGAGGAAGAATTCAAGGGAATCGTCACCGGCAAGGCCGGGCGGCTGCATATCGCCATCGAATGCCACGCCTGTTTCGAATGGCTGTTCCCGGTGCTGGAACAATTCCGCAAGGCCTGGCCCGACGTGGATGTGGACATCCGCCCGAACCTGGCCTTTGACGCGCTGCCCGCCCTGGCCAAGGAGGAGGTGGACCTGGTGATTTCCTCGGACCCCGAGGATATTCCGGGCGTCGAATTCCTGCCCCTGTTCGATTATTCGCCCGTTTTTGTGGCCTCGTCCCAGCATCCGCTGGCGCAGAAGGACTATATAGAGGCCGAGGATTTCCGCGGTGAGACGCTGTTTGCCTATCCGGTGGATCGCTCGCGGCTGGATGTGTTCAAAATGCTGCTGAAACCGGCCGGGGTCGAGCCCGCCAATATCCGCCGGGTTGAGCTGACGGCGATGATCCTGCTGCTGGTGGCCTCGAACCGGGGGGTGGCGGTGATGCCCGATTGGGTGGTGCGCGAGGTCAAGTATAACTCGGATTACGTCACCCGCCCGCTGACCAAGGGCGGGCTGACGCGCAGGCTCTATGCGGCGGTGCGACAGGACGATGCCACGCGGCCTTATTTCGCCCATTTCACCCGGCTGGCCCGGACCGAGGCGGTAAAGCTGCAACGCCAGTAAGATTTACCGAAAATCGGCCGGAATTTCGGGGGGCAGGGGGTGCATCCCCGTGCTTGACGGTTGGCAAAGCGGTTTTGCCGTCTTATCCCTTGGCAAACAGGGCCGTGGGCGCTATAGGCGCGGCTTGGACAATCAGGAGCCGACCGATGCAAGGCAGTGCAAATCTCAACATCATGATCAAGGCCGCGCGCAAGGCGGGCCGTTCGCTGGTCAAGGATTTCCGCGAAGTTGAGAATTTGCAGGTCTCGATGAAGGGCGCGGGGGATTTCGTTTCAAAGGCCGACATCGCCGCGGAAAACATCCTCAAAGAGGAGCTGCTGGGCGCGCGTCCCACCTATGGCTGGCTGGGCGAAGAGGGCGGCGAGATCGCGGGCCAGGATCCCACCCGCCGCTGGATCGTGGACCCGCTGGACGGCACCACCAATTTCCTGCACGGGCTGCCGCATTGGGCGATCTCGATCGCGCTGGAACATAAGGGCCAGATCGTTTCCGCCGTGATCTATGACGCGGCCAAGGATGAAATGTTCTATGCCGAAAAGGGCATGGGCGCCTGGCTGAACGATTCCAACCGTCTGCGTGTGTCGGGTCGCAACCGGATGATCGAGGCGATCTTTGCCACCGGCATTCCCTTTGCCGCCAAACGCACCCTTCCGGCCACCTTGCAGGATCTGGCGCGCATCATGCCCGAATGCGCGGGCGTGCGCCGGTTTGGCTCGGCCGCGCTGGATTTGGCCTATGTCGCCGCGGGGCGCTATGATGGCTATTGGGAACGCGAGCTGAACATCTGGGACATCGCCGCCGGCACGCTGATCGTAACCGAGGCAGGCGGCATGCTGGGCCCCATCCGCGAGGGCCATGACCCGCTGGAGCACGGCGACATCATCGTCGCCAATGGGGACATCTTTGACCGTTTCGCCAAGGTGATCCGCAGCCGCGACTGACGGCCCGGCGGGATCCGGCGCATCGCAACCTCGCGTTGCGTTCGGGGGCGAATAAATGGCTTGGCCTCAGGATCAGCGCAGACTATAGAAAGGCTTCGTGCGGGCGTGGCGGAATGGTAGACGCATCGGACTTATAGATTGAGTGCGCCGGTTGGAAACTCTGGTGTAGAACTGCTCAAATTCGGGGAAACCTGTGAAATGGCAATCCCGAGCCAAGCCCCGAAAGGGGAAGGTGTAGAGACTAGACGGGCAGCGCCTAAGGCTTCGGCTAGGGTGAAGGGATAGTCCAGACCACAAACGCCCATCCGGGCGGCGGTGAAAACCGTAGATGGTATGAAAATCCGTGGGGCATATGCCCGTGGGGGTTCAAGTCCCCCCGCCCGTACCAACGATCCTACCGGCCTTGTGTGAATTCAGCCTTATCTAAACCCAGCTTGGCCTAAATTCAGCCTGTCACGCGTCCGGGCCATCCAGAAACCGGCGCGCCAGGGCGTTCACGGCTGCGTGCAGGGCCACTGTCATCACCGCCAGCACCAGCAAGGCCGCAAACATCAGGTCGATTTTCGCGCGTCCGTTGGCCAGCAGCATCAGATAGCCCAGGCCTTTGCTGGCGCCCACCCATTCGCCGATGATCGCGCCGATGGGGGCATAGACCGCCGCCAGCCGCAACCCCGAGGCCAGCCCCGGCAGGGCCGCCGGAATCCGGATATGCCACAGCAGCCGCGCCGGGGTGCCGCCCATGACCTGCCCCAGACCCAGCCAGCCGGGATGAGGCCGCATCAACGCATCGAAAAACGATGAGGTAACCGGGAAATAGATGATGATCAGCGCCATCAGCACCTTGGACCACAGCCCATAGCCAAACCACAGTGTCAGCAACGGGGCCAGCGCGAACACCGGCACCGCCTGGCTGAACACCAGCATCGGGCGGATCAGGGCCCGCGCCACCGGTGAAACCGCCAGACCGATCGCCGTTATCCCGCCCAGGATGGCGCCCAGGGTCAGGCCCAGCAGAACCTCGGACAGGGTGATGGCTGCGTGCTGGGCGATCAGCGCGCGGCTGGTCCACAGGGTCTCGGCCACCAGGGCCGGGCCGGGCAGGATAAAACGAGGCATATCCCCCAGCCAGACCACCAGTTGCCAGATCAGCAACGCCAGCCCGGCCGAGGCCAGCCCAGCCTGCCAGGCCTTTAGCTGGGTGATTTTCATGTGGCCACCGCGAAGCCGGCCCAGGCGGCATCAAAGAACGCGCGCTCGGCCGCGACGGTCTGCGCAAACAGCCGTTGCACGTCGTCTTGCGCGGAGGGGGCTAGGTGCGGCCAGATCTGATCCAACTGTCCGCGCAAATAGGCAACCACCCCTTCGAAACCGGGGCCGGAATGCAGGGTGATCCACTCGCCCAGCCAAAACGGCAGATCCGCGGCGCGTTGTTCCATCGGGGCGGCCCAGTCCAGATACACCCATTCGGCAACCACCAGCACAGCCAGCATCAGCTCGTACCGGCCCGAGTGGCGGGCCATTGTCATAAGCTCTTGGAATGCAAGGGTTTGCGGGGCCGGCTCTGCCTGTGCAGGGTATCCCAGCGCGTCAAGGCTGCGCAGGAAATAGGTGTTTTCGTCGCTTGTCACCAGGCCCAGAAACTGCGCGGCGGGCACGCCATCGGCCAGGGTGGGCGCATGGGCAATAGCCGAGGCCAGCAGCCGCACAAACCCATCCACAAACAGGTAATCCTGTTGCAGATAGCCGGCCATTTTTTCCGGCGGCAAGGTGCCCGCGCCCAAAGCATCGGTAAATTCATGCGTGGTGGCGGCGGTCCAGTCGGCTTGGGATTGTTGCCTTAGTAGGTCGGTTGGTCGCATGAGCTGTCCTCTCGTAACAGGGTAAGAAGCGTGGCCTGAACGCGCAGCACATCGGGCGCGTCAAAGGGCCGGGGGACGGGGCCGGCGGGCGGAGCGACGGTGCTGAGCCCGCCAGCGGTCATCAGGGTGATGACATGACCCAGGCGCGCGGCCTCGGCCGGGTCGTGAGTGACCAGCAAGACGGTGCGTCCGTGCAGCAATTCGGCGGCCAAATCCTGCATCTGTGCGCGGGTGCGCGCGTCCAGCGCCGAGAAAGGCTCGTCCAGCAGCACGATGGGGCGGTCCTCGATCAAGGTGCGGGCCAGGGCGACGCGCTGGCGCTGCCCGCCCGACAGCTGTGCGGGCTTGGCCGTGGCCTTGTCTGCCAGCCCGACCCGCTCCAGCACCCGCAGGATGCGCGCGTGATCGGGCGCGTGCCCACGCAGGGACGCGCCCAGCCCGACATTCGCGGCCACATCGCGCCAGGGCAGCAGCAGATCGTCCTGCGCCATCAGCGCCACCCGCCCCGCCAGCGGGCCATCGCTGGCCGCGCAGGTTCCGCGAAACGTGACCCCGCTGGCCAGCCCGGCAAACAGGTTCAACACCGTGGATTTCCCCACGCCCGAGCCGCCCAGCAAGCAGGTCCATTGCCCGGCGGGCACGTGTAGATCGGCGTTCTGAAACACCGGGCTACTGCCGTAAAAGGCATCGCCGCGCAGGGTCAGATCGGGCGCAGATGTCACGGGCACAGATGTCACGGGCGCAGCCCCATATCCCAGAACCCGACCTCAAGCCGGGTGGCCATGGTGAAACGGTCGCACAGGGCCTGCCACCGGGGCGATTGCGCCGGGGTTTCCCCGATCCGAAGCGCCACAGCCCCGTCGATCAGCGCGCCCACATCGGCACAGACCGATTGGTACTCGGGGCCGCCATAGGTCTGGATCCACTCGGCATAGAGGTCCGAGCTGCGATCGGCCAGAAGCCGCGCGCCGATCTCGCCATAGCCCATCACGCAAGGGGCCAGCGCGGCCATCAGATCCAGGAAATCCCCGCTGTGGCCGGCGTCCAGAACATAGCGGGTATAGGCCAGGTTCTCGGTCCGCTCGGTGGCGGCAAACAGCTGGGTCTCGGAAATTCCGGCTTTGGCGCACAGCTGCACATGCAGGGACATTTCATCGTCGATCAGCGCATTCACCGTGCCCGCGCACAGGCGCATTTCCTCGATGGTTTCGGCCTTGGTGACAGCCAGTGCCCAGGCGCGGGAAAAGTGGATCAGGAACACGTAATCCTGCACCAGATAGTGCAAAAACGCTGCGCGGGGCAGGCTGCCATCGGCCAGCCCCTTTACGAACGCATGTTCGGTATAGGCGGGCCATTCCAGGCCCGCCGCCGCGCGCCAGAGCGCGAATGTTTTGCCATAGCTCATTGGGTGTTCAGCTCGATCGCCAGATCCGAGACAGGGCGGGTGCCCTCGATCAGCCCGGCCTTGGCCAGAAAGCTTTCAAAGCGGGCATAGCGGGCCGAATCCAGCGCCGCGGGACGCAGCGCAAAACGCGGCAGCGTGTCGGCCCAGGCCATTTCATTCAACTGGTCCTGCAATTCGGCCGAGGTGCCCGAGAAGATCTGCCAGCTTTCTTGCGGATGGTTGACGATATACTGCGTCGCCAGTTCCGTCGCGCGCAGGAAACGGGTCAGTTTGTCGGCGTCCATCTGATCGGTGTTGGCGACGTAGATCAGCTCGTCATAGGTGGGCACGCCTTCCTCTTCGACGTAGAAACACTTGCCCTCAACGCCTTCGATTTCCATCTGGTTCAGTTCGAAATTGCGGTAGGCGCCCAGCACGGCATCCACCTGGCCCGACATCAGCGAGGGCGACAGAGACCAGTTCACATTGACCAGTTCGATATCGTCCACGCTTAGCCCGTGTTTGCCCAGAATGGCGGTCAGCAGGGCCTCTTCGACACCGGCAACGGAATAGCCGATCTTACCGCCCTTCAGGTCTGCGATGTCCTTGATCAGGCCGTCCTTCAGCACCAGCAGGCAGTTCAGCGGTGTGGCCACCAGGGTGCCGACGCGGGTCAGCGGCAGGCCCTGGGCGACTTGCAGATGCAGCTGCGGCTGGTAGGAGATCGCCAGCTCGGCCTTGCCCGCCGCCACCAGTTTGGGCGGGTCCGAGGGATCGGCCGGCGCGATGATCTCCACCTCAAGCCCTTGGTCCGCAAAGAACCCTTTTTCCTGGGCAACGATGATCGGCCCGTGATCGGGATTGACGAACCAATCCAACAGCAGAGTCATTTTATCGGCCGCCATGGCCGGGGTGGCCGTCAGCAACGCGGCAGCAAGGGCAAGGTGTTTCATAGAGAGTCCTTTCGTGGGGTCTTTGGGGTGGGGTGGCTCTGCGCGCCCAGGGCGATCAGAACGATATCGGTGCGGCTGACGCGGCGCAGATGGTCGGCCGCCTGCCAGGCGCGCAGGCCGGAGCGGCAGGCCAGCACCACGCGGGGCGCGTCTGGCACGGGGGGGCGGGTTTCGAAATCGGCGACAGTCAGCCGGGTGGCGCCGGGCAGGGCGGGGCCGGGCTCTTCTGCTGCGCGCAGGTCGATCACGCTGTCGGTCTGCCGGATCTCACAAGGGGCGATGAAATGGTGGCCGTCCTGCGGGTCGGGCGCGCCATCGAAACGGAACCCCCCAAAGCGGAAATTCAGCGCGTCATAGCTGAGCAGCTGGCCCAGCGGGCTGGGGCAGATCCCGGCCACAACCGCCACGGCCATCTGCGCCTGTAGCGCGCCGATCACCCCGACCGAGGGGCCAAGAACGCCATCTTCGGCGCAGCTGCCCAGCCGGTTGGGCAGGTCGGGGAACACGGCGCGCAGACCGGGGGCACCGGCGCAAAAACCGCCCGCATACCCCTGAGTGCCGACCACCGAGGCACTGATCAACGGCAGGCCAAGGCGCAGGCACAGATCGCTGGCCACATAGCTGGCGGCGAAACTGTCGGCGCAATCCAGCACCAGGGTGATGTCCTCTAGCAATGCGGCCCCGTTGCCGGGGTCAAAGGCCGTTTGATGCGGGGTGATCCGGCAGTCCGGGTTCAGCGCCTGCATATGGGCGGAGGCGGCCTGGGCCTTGGATGTCCCGATGTCGGTGTGGCGGAACAGGGTCTGGCGATGCAGGTTGCTTAGCTCCACCCGGTCTGGATCGACCAGGCGGATCGCCCCCACGCCCGCGCCCACCAGATATTGCAGCACGGGCGCGGCCAGCCCTCCGGCACCGATCACCAGAACATGCGCCTGGGCCAGACGGGCCTGCCCTGCCGGGCCAAGGGCCGGCACGGCGATCTGACGGGCATAACGGGTCATGACAGCTCTTTCAGCCAGGCGCGCACGCGGTCCTCGGGGGCGGGATTTAGCGTGATGTCGGTCACGGCCGAGACACAATCGGCCCCCGCCCGCATCGCCCCCGCCGCGCGTTCCACGGACATTCCGCCGATGGCGATCAGCGGGATGTCCCCGATCAGGGCCTTCCATTCGGTCAGTTTCTCCAGACCCTGCTGGTGCCATTTCATTTTCTTCAGAATGGTTGGGTAAACGGGGCCAAGCGCGATGTAATCGGGGTTGATCGCTAGGGCGCGATCCAGTTCGGCGCGGTCATGTGTGGACAGGCCCAGTTTCAGCCCCGCGGCACGGATGGCGGGCAGATCAGCGGTATCCAGATCCTCTTGGCCCAGGTGAATCCAGTCGCAGCCCAGATCAATCGCCAGCTGCCAATGATCGTTCACCACCAGCGTGGCCCCGTGGGTCTGGCACAGCTGCTGCGCGCGCGCGATTTCGGCGCGCAGCACGTCCTGCGGCTGATCCTTGATCCGCAGCTGGACGAATTTCACCCCCAGCGGCAGCAGCCGTTCCAGCCAGTCGCTGCTATCGAAGATAGGATAGAACGGATGCGGGATCATGATAGAAAAGCCTTTCCAATCAGAGGGGTAGAGGGGGCAGCCATGTCGCGTGGCATCATCGGCTGGGCGCGATAGGCCTGCGCGCCCGCGGCGACCGCCCCGGCAAAGGCCTCGGCCATGGCGGCGGGGTCTCCGGCTTTGGCGACGGCGGTGTTCAGCAACACCGCATCATAGCCCAGCTCCATCGCCTGCGCGGCCTGGCTGGGCAGGCCCAGCCCCGCATCCACCACCAGCGGCACGTCTGGGAAATGCGCGCGCAGGCTGCGCAGACCGTAGAGGTTATTCAGCCCCAGCCCGGTGCCAATCGGCGCGCCCCAGGGCATCAGAACCTTGCAGCCCGCGTCCAGCAGACGGTCACACAGGACCAGATCCTCGGTGCAATAGGGGAACACCTGAAACCCGTCTTCGGACAGGATGCGTGCAGCCTCGATCAGGCCGAATGGGTCCGGCTGCAGTGTGTCCGCATTGCCGATGACCTCAAGCTTGATCCAGGGCGTGTCGAACAGCTCGCGGGCCATGTGGGCGGTGGTCACGGCCTCGCGGACAGAGTGGCAGCCGGCGGTGTTGGGCAGGACGGCCACGCCCAGATCCTGAATCAATTGCCAGAAGGCCTGCCCGGCCTTTTCCGCGCCGCCCTCGCGCCGGATGGACACGGTGGCAATGCCCGCGCCCGAGCGTTGAAAGGCCTGCGCCAGAATGGCGGGCGAGGGGTATTGCGCGGTGCCCAGCATCATCGCGGACTCGATCCGAGTGTCATAGAACGTGGGCATGTCAGCCTCCTTGCATGGGGGCCAGGATTTCCACCCGATCCCCCGGTTTCAGCGTATGAGACGGGCGCAGCGTGGCAGGCACGAAGACCTCATTCACGGCGGTGGCCAGCTTGGCGCCGCTGTGGCCCTGCTGATCCAGCAACTGCTCCAGCGTGGTTGCGTCCGTATCGGTGTCTTGCCCGTTAACGATGATCTTCATACCAATCCTCCGGTGTTGTTCCGTCCAGCAGCAGGGCGCCCACCATCTGCGCCAGCGCGGGGGCCAGCAGGTATCCGTGGCGGAACAGCCCGTTCACATGCAGCGCGTCCGGCAGGTGCCTGATGCGGGGCATGTTGTCGGCAAAGGCCGGGCGCGCGCCGGTGCCGATTTCCAGAATTTCGGCCTCGGCGAAGGCGGGGTTCAGCGCATAGGCGGCGCTGAGCAGTTCCAGCACCGACCGGACCGAGGCGCGCGCGCCGTCCTCGCGCTCGATCTGGGTGGCGCCCAGCATGAACACCCCGTCGCCACGCGGCACGATATACAGCGGATAGCGCGGGTGCAGCAGCCGCACCGGACGGGCGAGCACGATGTCGGGCGTATGCAGGATCACCATCTCGCCCTTGACGCCGCGCAGGTCGGGCAGGCTGTCTTTGGCGGCCAGCCCGCGGCAGTCGATGACCTGCCCCTGACGGGTGGTGTCGGCGGTGAAATGCACGTCCTCTGCTTGCAGAGCATCGCGCAGACCGGACAGGGTTTGGCGTGGATTAATGTGTGATTCCAATGTCATATGCAGCGCGTGGGGGAACCTGCCGGACAGGTGCGGTTCTAGATCGGTTAGCGCGTCCGCTGTCAGGGCGCGGTGGTTTTCGGTGCGCTGGGCAAAGCGGGTCAGCTCGGCGTGATCGCGGCTAAGCGCCACCACGACCGAGCCCATTTGCGTGACCTCGGCGCCGCGCGCGCGCCACCAGTCGGCGGCTTTGCGGCCATGGCGGATGACGGGGGGCTCGGCGCTTTCGCCCTCGCAATCGGGGGCCAGCATCCCGCCGGCCCACCACGAACAGCCCTGCGGACCGGGGCCAAGCGCGGGGTCGCAGACGGTGACGGACTGGCCGCGCCGGGACAGTTCCGAGGCGACGCACAGGCCCACAACGCCGCTGCCCAGAACGGTGAAATCGGGGCTCATGTCCAGACCTCGTGAAAGTGGTGAACCGGGCCGTGCCCGTGGCCGATGCTCAGGTCATCGGCGCGCAGAATGGCCCGATGCAGCCAGCCATGCGCGGCGCGCACGGCGGTTTCCACAGATTGCCCGCGCGCCAGCCCCGCCGCGATACCCGAGGACAGGGTGCAGCCGGTCCCATGGGTGTTGCGCGTATGGATACGGTCAGATTCCAGCCCCAGCGCGCCGCGTTCATTGATCAGCCAGTCGGTGCAGATATTGCCCAGCCCATGCCCGCCCTTCATCAGGACCGCCTGGGGCCCCAGCGCCAGCAGGTTTTGCCCCTGCTGCCTGAGCGCCTCGGCGGTCAGGGTTTCGGGCTGGTCCAGCAGCAGGGCGGCCTCGGGGATATTCGGGGTCAGGACGGTGGCGCGCGGCAGCAGCTCTGTGCGCAGGGGGGCGATTGCCTCGGGGGGCAGCAGCACCGCGCCGGATTTGGCCACCATCACCGGGTCCAGCACGATGGGGCCGTCGAAATCGGCCAGGGCCTGGGCCACGCATGTCACCAGCTGGGGCGATCCCAACATGCCGATCTTGATCGCGGCCACGTCCAGATCCTCCAGCACTGCCGCGATCTGCGCGCGCACCACATCCAGAGGGATCGGATGCACGGCGGTCACGTCCTGGGTGTTCTGCGCGGTGACGGCGGTGATCACGCTGGCGCCATAAACCCCCAGTGCCGAGAAAGTCTTCAGATCCGCTTGAATACCGGCGCCGCCTCCGCTGTCAGATCCGGCGATGGTCAATGCGATAGAGGCCAAGGGTTTCTTCCTTTGATCAATGGACGGATCGACAGAAAGAAACGGGTCTTTGGGCGTGCAAAATCCCAAAGTCTGTTCCCTCCGCCGGTCCTAACCGGTTCAGGTTCAATGGGTTTGCGGATTGCATCTCAGCCCCTCGGGGCACCCCAACAGATGCGATGGGCATACAGCATGACGGCGCGCGCGTCACCGGAAAATTTCAGATGGCCGGATTTTCGGGGCTCAGAGCTCTTCGCCGCCGGGGGTCAGCAGGTGGCGTTCGGGCAGCCAGGGGTTCAGTGCCAGCGCGGCGCGCAGCACCTGCTGGCCCTCGTCCATGCGGCCCAGCCCCATCAACGCCAAAGCCTTGCCCGTCATCGCGCCCAGGTGCCGGGGCGACAGGGCCAGAGTGCGCTCCAGATCGGTCAGAGAGGCGCTGTAATCCTGGCGGATGAAATTGACAAAGGCGCGCTGGTTATAGCCCTCGGCATAGTCGGGGCAGTAGGCGATCAGCCGGTCGAACGCCTGCCGGGCGCCCAGCAGGTCATAGCTTGCGCGTTTGGCCATGCCGGCGTTCAGGATCTCTTGGGCGATCTCATCGGGGGCGCTGGCCCACAGCGCCCACATCTGATCCGAAATCTGCCGGGCCTGGGATTCTGATCCGGCCGCCTGGACCCGATCCAGCAGGCGATTCAGCGCGGCGGAGTGATCGGGCGGCGCAGGGCAGGTTGCGGCCTGAAATTCATCCTGCAATTCACCCTGCGATACCGCCTGTGATCCGGCCAGTGTCAGCGCTATGATCCAAGGTTTCAGCATGGCCCAATGGTGACGCATCGCGCGGGCGGGTCAAGTCACGGTTACTTGACCTTACCGGCAAAAGGCCGGATCGTGCGCCCATGTTTCCGATCCGAGATCACAACCCGTCCGACCGCACGCCCTTTGTCACCTATGCGCTGATTGCGGTGAATGTGGCGGTGTTTCTAAGCTACGTGGAGCTGTTCGATGATCCGCGTGCGCTGAACGCGTTCTTTTTTGACTGGAGCCTGATCCCCGCCCGTGTCGCTCAGGGGGCGGGGTATGAGACCCTGTTCACCACCATGTTCATGCACGGAGGCTGGATGCATCTGGCCGGTAACATGCTGTTTTTATGGATCTTTGGCGACAATATGGAGGACGCCTTTGGCCATGTCGGGTTCTTGCTGTTCTATCTGGCCTCGGGGTTGGCGGCGGCCTTTGCGCATGTGGCGGCCGATCCGGGCTCGGTGATCCCGACGGTGGGGGCCTCGGGGGCGATTGCCGGGGTGATGGGGGGCTATCTGTTGCTGTTTCCTAAGGCGCGGATCGACATCTTGTTCATTTTCTTTGTGTTTTTCCGCATCTTTCCGGTGCCGGCCTGGGCGATGCTGGGGGTGTGGTTCGTGCTGCAACTGTTTTCGGGCAGTACCGTGGATGCCAGCGGCGGAGGCGTGGCCTATTGGGCTCATGCGGGTGGGTTTCTGGCCGGATTCGTGCTGGCTTTGCCCTATTGGATGCGTCAGGGCGGTGTGGGGTTTTGGGAACGCACCCATGGCCAGCCCCCCAATCCCGAGAGCAGCTATCCTTTGTCCCGTTCCTCAATCCCGACTGTGAAAAGGCGCCGTAAATGACCCATAAACTGACCTGCCATTGTGGCGCTGTCGAATTGTCCGTGCAGCTAAGCGACGGTTTCAACACCGCGCGGCGCTGCGATTGTTCCTTCTGTCGCCGGCGCGGAGCGATTGCCGTGTCCGCACCCCTGGACGGGATCGAGATCATACGCGGCGCGGATAAGCTGACCCTGTATCAATGGGGCACCAGGACGGCGAAACACTATTTTTGCTCGGTCTGCGGGATTTACACGCATCATCAGCGGCGCTCGAACCCGAATGAATACGGGGTGAATGCCGCCGCGATCGAAGGGGTGAACCCGCGCGATCTGGGCGAGATTCCCTGGGCGGACGGGGTGAATCATCCGAAGGATCGCACCTGACCTGCCGTGCCGCACCCCAAGTGTCGTTACGTCACTTTTCCGTTTGGTCTGACGATTTCGCCTGATGGGGCTTGATCGACTCGGGGTGCTATGATCGTTTGACGATCATAGCCGGGCGGGCGTTTGACGGAGGGGTCAGACGCAGGGGCCCGTTCCCACGAAGAGAGGGAGAGCCAGGCCGACGAACGCAGGAGGGGGCGTTCCGATTGCCGGATAAGAGGGATCTTCGAACGGAACGCGCGGCCCTGCGCCCGGTTTTTCACAGGCAGGGCGTGCAGTCCCTAACTTAGCGCCCTGCCTGGATTTTTCTGAATTTTCCGATGCAGATTTGCGGGGTCTACTCTGGCGCGCTGTCCATCCAGATGGTCACCGGCCCGTCATTGACCAGCGCCACAGACATGTCCGCGCCGAA
This sequence comes from Paracoccaceae bacterium, assembly GCA_002708925.1. GTDB lineage: Bacteria > Pseudomonadota > Alphaproteobacteria > Rhodobacterales > Rhodobacteraceae > Thalassobius. Next base: position 11,910 of record PAPN01000049.1, on the reverse strand, counting down.
CACCCCTGTCTGAACGGGCACGCCCTGCGCGGCCAGTTGCGCGGCGAAATAATCATACAGCGCCTTGCCCTGATCGGGCGGCGCGGCGGCGGAAAATCCGGGCCGGTTCCCGCGTGAGGTATCGGCGGCCAGCGTGAACTGGCTGACCACCAGCGCGCTGCCCTCAATATCGCGAACCGAGCGGTTCATTTTGCCGTTTTCGTCCTTGAAAACCCGCAGCTTGGCGATTTTGGAGGCCAGATGATCGGCCTGGGATTCGGTATCGCCCTGCATGGCGCAGACCAGGATCAGCAGCCCGGCACCGCATTGGCCGACTGTCGTTCCCTCGACCGAAACCGAGGCTTGGGTGACACGTTGTAAAAGGGCGCGCATGGGGGCTCCGTGGGCTGAAGTTTGCGGGGGATGCCGATGTTACTCGCGCAGATCCAGAACCTGAGACAGGGGGGCGCGCTCGGTGCGAAACTGGTTGGCGGGATGGGCGGGATCTTCGTATCCGAATGAGATCGCGCAGAGGATCAGGCGCGTCTGCGGAATATCGAAATGCGCCCGCACGGTGGGGGCAAAAGCGGCGATGGCCGCCTGGGCGATGCTGGCCACGCCCGCCGCCTGCGCGGCTGCCGCAAAGGCCGCGACAAACCCGCCGCAATCCATTACGCCATAAGGGCCCAGATCGGAGTCCGAGGTGATGATGGCCACATGCGGCGCGCCGAACAGGCGGTAGTTTTCGCTCATTTGCCGGGCCGAGCCCACCCGATCCCCGCGCGTCACCCCCACGGCCTGATAAAGCTGCAATCCGCAGGTCCGGCGCCGCTCTTGGTACACGCCGGTGTATTGCTGCGGCCAGTCCAGATCGGGCTGGGCGGTCTGAGTCTCAGCCGCCTGTGTCATCGCGTTTCGGAAGGCATCGGTCTGAGCGCCGCTGGTGACAATGATCTGCCAGGGCTGCGCGTTGCACCAGGTGGGCACGCGTTGGGCGGTTTGCACGATCTGCTGGATGGTCGTGGATGGAACCGGGTCGGGGCGAAAGCCGCGGCACGAATGACGCGCGCGCATCACGCGGTCAAAGGTTTGAAAATCGTCGGTCATGTGCCCCTCCCCCAGGACATGTTATTGATTTTGTGCGATGAAATACCCTGCTGTCCCCGCGACGATCAGGCCCAGAACCACCGCAATAGCGATTTTCCAGGCCGACCAGGGCCGTTCGCCCTGCACCCGGCCCGTCTGGCCGTTCACCACGAAACGATAGGTTTTCCCGCGATATTTATAGGCCGCCAGCCAGACCGGCAGCAGCACATGTTTAAAGGTGACATCGCTGATCTGTGTCTGAATATCGTGGATGCGCTGCCGGTCTCCGCCGATGTCAAAGCGCACGTCGCGCGCGATCACGCGGTTCATTTTGGCGCGGGCCTGATCATAGCCCTCGTCCAGTTCCACCGCATAGCCCTCGGCGCGGAAGCCGGCCAGAAACTCGGGCTGATAGGGGGCCAGGCCGGACAGATCCCAGGGTTCCAGCGCATCGGTGAAGCGTTTGGGCAGGCTGCGCGAGGCCAGCACCAGCACATCATCGAAGAACCGCGCAACCCGGCCGGATTTGGGGCTCCAGCGGACTTTGGTGACGCGCTGCTGTGTGCGTTTGCCATTGCGGGTGACCGTGCGGGTTTCGTGGTAAACCGTGCCACGCTCGCCGCGATATTTGGTTTTCGTATCGGCGTCGAAGGTCCAGTAGGGGACATAGATGCCCTCCATCCGGCGGCCTTTGCGTGCGTATTCCTGCAATCCATTGGGCGCAAACCACAGACGGCCCAGCCAGTCTGTCATCGCCGTGCGGGCCTGCTGTTCGGTCAGCGCAAAGGGCAGCACGCCGCGCGGTTTGATATGCCGATGCGTGCCGGTATCGGTGACGACGGGCGTGGCGCAAAACGGGCATTCCAGCGCGTGATCGACCTGCGAAAATTCGACCTGCGCGCCGCAATTGGGGCATTTGGTGACGCGGGTTTCCTCGATTTCCTGGGCGGGCAGCAGGTTGTTCAGGGCCTGCTGGAAATCCAGCTCGCGGATGGCGCCGCCGCCCCAGGGGCTGGCCTCGGAGACCTCCTGAACATGGCCGCAATGATCGCACATCAGCTGGCCGGCGTCCGGGTCAAACCGCATGTCCGCGCCGCATTGATCGCAGGGAAAGCGGTGTTCCTGAGGCTCAGCCATTTTTCCGTCCGTGGGCATGTTCGAAACTAACCATTTGCGCGATTTCACCATTTTCGGAACGGGTAAAGCGGATCACATGGCAAAACAAGCGTGTGCTGCCATCGGGCCGCGTCAACACCCCCGAGGCCGTGCCCGCCTTGCCATGGCTGACCACTTGTTCAATGCGGATGGATTTGCAGGTGGGCTGGTTTTCGCGGGCCTGCTGGATTGCCGGACGGCCCAGAACAGCCCCGCCCGAGCGATCCCAGACCGCGCCCTCGGACAGGGCGGCATCGGGCAGATCGCCCTCACCCATCAGGGCAAGGGCGATGTTTTCGATCCGGCGATTCTGCGCCGAGTTTGCGCAGTCCGGGCTGCGGGTCACTTGCGTCATGTGTCAGCCCGCAGGCGGCGGGGGCGGCGGCAGAATGGTAAACAGCTGTGCCAGTTCCTGCACGTCCTCGGCATGTTTCCAACCGTCCTGACCGGCGGTCCAGACGTGGGTTTCGCGCGTCAGGCTACCGTCCGAGGCCATCCGGCCCAGGGTTGCGCGCGAAAACGGGCCTTGCGTCTGGCCGTCCTTGGCGATGTGCCAGACTTTTTCCACCGGCGGGGGCGGAGGCGCGACGGGGGCCGCAGCAGGCGCGGGGCGTGCGCCCCAGGGGCCTACGTTGGCGCCTGTATTGGCCATGTTTTGGGCCATCGCCATGCCCATTCCCATCCCAAGGCCCGCACCCATTCCAGAATTGGGGGTTTGCGCGGCGGCGGTCATGGCCTCGGCGGCGGAATATTGGGTGAATTTACCCAGATCCCCGGCCAGCCCCATCGAGGTCCGCTTATCCAAAGCCGCCTCGACTGCGGGGGGCAAGCTGATGTTTTCAATGTACAATTCAGGGATAGACAGGCCGTATTCAGCAATCGTACCCGAGATTTCAGCCGCGATCAGACGGCCCAGATCGGCGGTGTTCGCTGCCATGTCCAGCACCGGAATCCCCGAGGCGGAAATCGCGCGGGAAAACTCCTGCACGATGATGTTGCGCACCTGAAAACTGATCTCGTCCATGGTGAATTCGCCGTCCGTACCGACGATTTCGGTCAGGAAACGGGCCGGATCCGAGACGCGCACCGAATAGGTGCCATAGGCGCGGATACGGGTGGGGCCGAATTCCGGATCGCGCAGCATGATGGGGTTCTTCGTGCCCCATTTCAGATCGTTGAACCGGGTGGTGCTGACGAAGTAGATCTCGGATTTAAAGGGGGATTTAAACCCATGATCCCAATGGTTTAGCGTGGTCAGGATCGGCATGTTGTTGGTTTCCAACATGTACAATCCGGGGGTAAAGACATCGGCCAGCTGGCCTTCGTGGATGAACACGGCGGCCTGGCCCTCGCGGACGGTCAGCTTGGCACCGTATTTGATCTCGTGGTCTTCGCGCTCGAACCGCCAGACCATGGTGTCGCGCGTGTCATCCACCCAATGGATGACGTCAATGAATTCTCCGGTCAGGAAATCGAAAATACCCATGAGGGCCTCCGTATTAGTCAGCTGCTGCCGCCGGTCAGTTCAATCGCGATCTGGCGGATGATGGGGCGGGCTTCGTCCACCGTCATACCCGCGCGCAAACGCGGATCATAGAGCATCCGCAGCAGCATTTCGTCATGTGTTGTCAGCAGGGCGAACTCGTCATCGTCATTGAAGATCGAGGGCCGCGCGTTCGGGCTGTCATTGGCCAGGCCCAGCCCCTGGGCCAGTTCCTCGTGAATGCAGGACAGGCGCACCAGATCGGGGTGTTCGGCCCGGATGATAGCGATGGCCTTGGCATAGTCGTGATCGTTATCCACATCCGAAAACGCCAGCACCATACAGTGAATCGAGCGCGGGATATTCTGGATGATCTGCAAAGAGGCCGGGTTGATATTCGGCACGATCTGCCTGACCCGCGTCAGGGTCTGGGCGCGGTCGTCCTCAGAGGCGATCAGGACATGGAAATTGGCCCCCTGATCACGGACGGAAATGGCGTGCTCTGTCAGCCGGTTCAGGCGCTGCGCGTATTTGGTGATGGCGGCGCGGTCCTTGTTGCGGATCTCGGCCGGGGTGAATTGGCCGAACTCAACCGAGAACCGCACAGGCCCCGACCAGCGCCGCAGCACACCCGAGGTGCCCCGGGACACCCGCAATCCGGCACCGCGTTCGTATTCGTCAAAAAACGCGATCCGTTCGAAATTGCGCGCCAGAATATCGGCGCTGAAGGGCGTGTCCGGCCCGCCCCCATCCGTGCGCAGCAGCCCCTGGGCCACCAGATCGGCCTGTAGCCGGCCATAATAGGTGGCCAGCGCGCGGGACTGCGCCGAGGGCTGGCTGGGATGCAGCGTCGCCGGGCGTGCCTGCGGCGGGGGGGGGGGCGTAAGCTCAATGCAGCCCGTCAGGGCCAGCACGGCCCCGACGGATGCGATTTTGGTTAGGCCAGACAGTCGTTTCAAGGACTTACCCTGTGCTTAGGTCTGAGGAACGGCGGTGCCCGCAGTGTCACCCAGCCCGGTTTTCCGGGCTTTGGCGGCGGCCAGCGTGTCGCGCAGTTCGGTTTCCATTTTCTTCAGATCCTCTTCGGCGGCGGCGCGTTTGGCCTTGCCTTCGTCGGCGATCTGAAGGCTTTCGTTGATCGTGGCGATCAGGTTGGCGTTGGCGTCTTTGACGGCTTCGATGTCAAAGACGCCACGCTCCATTTCCTCGCGGATCATCTTGTTGCTGGACCGCAGGTTTTCGGCGTTGGCCTTCAGCAGTTCGTTCGTCAGGTCGTTGGCGTCGCGCACGGCGCTGGCCGCCTCGGCCGAGCGCTGGATGGTGACGGCCTGAGCCAGCTGGGTTTCCCACAGCGGCACGGTGTTCACCAGGGTCGAGTTGATTTTCGTCACCAGCGATTTGTCGTTTTCCTGCACCAGCCGGATCGAGGGCAGCGACTGCATGGTGACCTGGCGAGTCAGTTTCAGATCGTGCACACGGCGTTCCAGATCGTCGCGCGCGGCGCGCAGGTCGCGCAATTCCTGCGCCTTCATCACCTGCTCGCCCTCAGGGGCGGCCTGAACTTCGGCCTCTTTGGCGGGGATGTCGGTGGCGTCCAGCTCGGCCAGCTTGGCCTCACCCGCGGCGATATAGAGCGCCAGCTCGTCATAAAACGCCAGGGTTTTCTGGTACAGCAGGTCCAGCGATTTGATGTCTTTCAGCAGCGTGTGTTCGTGATGCAGCAGATCGTCGGTCACCTTGTCGATCTGGCCCTGCACGGTTTCGAACCGGGCGGTGAATTTGGCAAAGGGCGCGGCGCGGCCGATCAGTTTTTCCCACCAGCTGCGTTTGCGGCGCACGTCCAGCTCGCTGACGGAAAACCCACGGATCGTGGTGACGATCTGGCGCAGGCTGTCGCCGGCGGGGCCGACGTCCTTGTTGCGCACGTCCTGCAACATGGCTTGGCTGATTTCCTGCAATTCCGCCTGCGCGGCGGATCCGAAATGCACGATCGAGCCGGTGTCGGACATGTCCAGTTCGGCGATGCGGGTGCGGATTTCCTCCGAGGCGGCGGGATCGGCCTGTTCCAGCGGCACGATCTCTTCGGCTTTGGTGGGGTCGGGCAGGATGACGGCGTTAACTTCCTCGACCAGGGCCAGGGTGTCCTGCGCTTTTTGCTGAATCGTTGCGGACATGGGGTTCCCTTTCAGTATCCGTTATTTCGTTAGTGCGAGGTCAGGCCTTCGCGTTTCAGCCGGTCGCGCAGCACGTCGATCTCGATATTCAGATCGCTGCGGTCGTCCAGCAACAGTTTTTGCGTGCGGGCGGCGAAGTTTTGCTCAAGATCGTCCAAAAGCGCGGCATAGTCGGTGCGCGCCTGAGCATCGCCGGTGCGGCCATAGATGTCGGCGAATTTGATCGTCGCATCGCGCGCGCCCATCAGATAGACCGACAGGAATTTGCGCGCCGCCGTCAGATCGCGCGGGTCGTTTTCAACGGTGCGGAACAGATCGCGGGCGGTGGTCTGGAATTGCTCCAGCCGGGCCATCATCTGCCGGTCGCTGGCACGTTTCATCGCATCGGTCATGGCGGTCAGGTGGGCTTCGGCTTCGTCCACGGCGCGGGCCACGCGGTCTGTCTGGAAGGTGTCGATGCCCTCTAGGCCCTTGTTTTTCAACGGGTCTGGGCCAAAGGCCATCAGATGCAGCGCGGTGCCAACGATCAGGTAAATCACCGGCGCGATCAGATCGCCCGTCGCGGCGAACCCGGCCAGCCCCAGCCCCAGCCCGGTCAGCAAAGACCCGGTGATTTTACGCGGAAAGGCAGGGCGGCGGGCGACGGTGCGGGCCTCATAGGCCTCTTGCGCGATCAGCCCTTCGCGGGTCAGCCAGGCGGCCAGGATCAGCAGGCCAAGCGCGGCCAGATTCAGCGCCAAGGCCGTCGGCCCGTTGCCAAAGGCCGACCAGATCAGCGGCAGGGGGGCCAGAAACAGCAGGTTCACGCGACCGCCCGCGCGGGTGCGGCGCGCGGTCCGGAATTCCTTGGCCGTGCCCTGCGGGGCCGGGCTTTCGCCTTGCGGACTGTATTTCCCACCATAGCGTTGCGACATCATACGCCTCCTGCAATCGAGACGTAGAGAATGAGTATGACAAGCAGGACAAAGGCCAGCTTTTGCAGACCGGTTTCCGACATCCGTTCCCCAAGTGTTTGTGTACACTGGAAAGTTAGGGGATCGGCGGCTGTGATACTAGGGGGAGAATTGCGCGCGGTGCGTCACTTCTGCCGGTTTGGCGGTTTTTGGCCCCGTTTGCCCTGATCGCCCCTGCGCCGGGGGCCCAGTTTGGCCGAAGGGTCCGCTGCATTGGGTTTGCCGCGACGGGTGGGTTTCGCCTCGGGGGTGCCTTTGGGCTGAGGGCGGCCAGGCTGGCCGGGGCCGCCAAAGCCGCTGGATTTGCCGAACTTTCCAGGCTTTCCAGGGCGCGGTTTGCGCTGCAAGGCGCGTTTCCCGGCGGCTTTGCGGGCTTCTCCGGTTTCATCCACGGCGGGCAGGCCCAGTTGATCGCGCAGCACCTTGCGGCGGATTTCCTCGACCTCGCCCTGTTTCAACTGGCCCAGCTGGAAGGGGCCATAGGACACCCGGATCAGCCGGTTTACCGACAGGCCCACGGCCTCCATCGTGCGGCGGATTTCGCGGTTTTTGCCCTCGCGCAGGCCGACGGTCAGCCAGGCGTTGGCACCCTGTTGACGGTCCAGGGTGATGTCCATCGGCTGGTATTTGACGCCTTCGTGGGTCAGCCCCTTGCGCAGCGGTTCCAGCAGGTCTTCGGAGACGCGGCCCTTGACCCGCACGCGGTATTTGCGCAGCCAGCCGGTGCTGGGCAGCTCCAGCTTGCGCTTCAGCTCGCCATCGTTTGTCAGCAAAAGCAGCCCTTCGGAGTTCAAATCCAGCCGGCCCACGGACATCACGCGCGGCAGGGTCTTGGGCAAAGCGTCAAAGATCGTCTGGCGGCCCTGTTCGTCGCTGGTGGTGGTCACCAGGCCGGTGGGTTTGTGATAGAGCCACAGCCGCGCGGGTTCGGGCTCGGCCAGGGGCTGGCCATCCACGGCGATCTGGTCGCGCACGGTGACATTCAGCGCGGGGCTGTCGATTTTGCGGCCATTCACGGTGACGCGGCCCTCGGCGATCAGGCGCTCGGCCTCGCGGCGGCTGGCGCGGCCCGCGCGGGCGATGACCTTGGCGATCCGGTCGCCTTCTGGCGTCTTGGGGGGCGTTTTCTGGGTCATTGCGGGCTCCGTTGATAGGGCAAGCCTGTCGCCTATACCATTTCCCCCCATTGCGAAAGCTGTCAATGCGGGGCAAAGACGGGGAATGGTATTTCGCAGCTATATGGATCAGGCGCTGACCGAGGCGCGCGCCGCCGCCGCCCGCGGAGAGGTGCCGGTGGGGGCTGTTCTGGTGTCTCCGGACGGTGCGGTGGTGGCGCGGGCGGGCAATCGCACGCGCGAGCTGTCCGATCCGACGGCTCATGCCGAGGTTCTGGCGATCCGAGAGGCCTGCGCCGCGCTGGAATCAGAGCGCCTGCCGGGGTATGACCTGTATGTCACGCTGGAACCGTGCCCGATGTGCGCCACGGCCATTTCCGCCGCCCGGATCGCGCGGGTGTATTACGGCGCGGCCGATCCCAAAAGCGGCGGGGTGGCGCAGGGGCCGCGCATTTTCAGCCATCCGCAATGCCATCACGTCCCCGAGGTCTATGACGGGATCAGCGCCCCGGAATCCGAGGCGCTGCTGAAGGACTTCTTTGCCCAAAGGCGCTGAGCATCACAGCGCGATCGGCACCATCACCTGGGGCTCGATCACGTTCACGCCCTGCAGCTCTTCTTTCATCAGATCCGCCGATTGCTCCAGCAGGGGGAAGGTGCGGTAATGGCAGGGGATCACCGTTGCAAAGTTGAAAAACGTCTTGGCCGCATAAGAGGCGCGCCTCATGTCCATGGTGAAATGCCCGCCCGCGCTCAGGATGCCGATGTCGGGTTTGTGCAGGTCGTTGAAGATCTTCATATCGGCCATCACATCCGTGTCGCCGCTGACATAGATCGTGTGGCCTTCGCCCGCGATCATGAAGCCGGCCTCGGCGCCGCAATAGATCGGGCCATTTTCCCCACCCATTGAGGACGAATGCACCGCGTTCACCATGGTGATGCGCACGTCGCCCAGGCTGATTGTGCCGCCCTTGTTGAAGCCGACGGTCTGGATGTTCTCGGTGGTTTCCCAATGGCTCATCAGGTCATAGATGCCGATGACGGGGATGCTCAGCTCTTTGGCGATGGCCAGCGTGTCACCGGAATGATCGCCATGCCCGTGGGTCAGCACGATCGCGGTGGCCCCTTTCAGGGCGGTTTCGCGGCTGTCCTCGGGGAACATCGGGTTGCCGGTCAGCCACGGGTCCAGCAGCAGAATCTGGTCTTCGATTTCGATTCGGAATCCGGAATGACCCAGCCAGGTTATTTTCATTGTTGTTCCTCCTCTGCGGCGCGTTTGATCAAAGCCTAGCACGGGTCGCGCTCTGTACCAGCTAGGAATTGGGTTTTGCCACCTGTCAGCGCATTTTTCGCGGCTCAGGCGGGCTGGGCGCGGGGCGATGCTTGCGGACGGCGGGACCGCGCGTTAAACGCATCAAAGACTGAAAAACCGGAGACTTGCCGATGTCGATCGACACGCAGACCGCCGCAAAGGTGGCCAAGCTGGCCCGCATCAAGGTGGAAGACGACGCATTGCCCGCGCTGGCGAATGAATTCAACACCATCCTGGGCTTCATCGAGCAGCTCAATGAGGTGGATGTCGAGGGCGTGGAGCCGATGACCTCGGTCACGCCGATGCGTCTGAAACGCCGCCAGGACGTGGTGACGGACGGTGACATGCAAGACAAGATCCTGAAAAACGCCCCCGATGCGCGCGAGGGCTTTTTCGCGGTGCCGAAGGTGGTGGAATAATGTCCGATCTGAACAAACTGACCCTGGCCGAGGCCCGCGATAAACTGCGCGCCAAGGATGTGACCTCGGTCGAGCTGACCGAATCCAGCCTGTCCGCCATCGAGGCCGCGGGCGCCCTGAACGCCTTTGTGCATAAAACGCCCGAGATCGCGCTGGAGCAGGCCAAGGCCGCTGATGCGCGCCTGGCCGCCGGGGATGCGCCCGCCATGTGCGGCCTGCCCGTGGGCATCAAGGATCTGTTCTGCACCAAGGGTGTGCCCAGCCAGGCGGCCAGCGGCATTCTGGAAGGGTTCAAGCCCGAATACGAATCCACCGTGACCTCGAAACTGTTCGACGCAGGCTCGGTCATGCTGGGCAAGCTGAACATGGACGAGTTCGCCATGGGCAGCTCGAACGAAACCTCGGTTTATGGCAATGCGGTGAACCCGTGGCGCCGTGGCAATGACGACACGCCGCTGACGCCCGGTGGCTCGTCCGGTGGGTCCGCGTCCGCTGTGGCCGCTGATCTGTGTCTGGCCGCCACCGGCACCGATACCGGCGGGTCGATCCGCCAGCCCTGCGCCTTTACCGGCACCGTGGGGATCAAACCCACCTATGGGCGTTGCTCGCGCTGGGGGGTTGTGGCCTTTGCTTCGTCCCTGGATCAGGCCGGGCCGATGACGAAAACCGTGCGCGACGCTGCGATCATGCTTGAGGCGATGTCGGGCCATGACCCGAAGGATTCCACCAGCGCCGATCTGGCCGTCCCGAATTTCGAAGCCATGCTGACCGGCGACATCCGTGGCAAGAAGATCGGCATCCCCAAGGAATACCGCCTGGACGGCACCCCCGATGAGATCGTGAAACTGTGGGATGACGGCACCGCGATGCTGAAGGATGCAGGCGCCCAGATCGTCGAGATCAGCCTGCCGCACACCAAATACGCGCTGCCTGCGTACTATGTGATTGCCCCGGCCGAGGCCTCCAGCAACCTGGCGCGCTATGACGGGGTGCGCTATGGCCACCGCGCCACGCTGGCCGCCGGCGATGGCATCACCGAGATGTATGAAAAAACCCGCGCCGAGGGGTTCGGCCACGAGGTCCAGCGCCGCGTGATGGTGGGCACCTATGTGCTGTCGGCGGGCTTCTATGACGCTTATTACAACCGGGCCCGCCGCGTGCGCGCATTGATCAAGAAGGATTTTGATGATGTGTTTGCCGCCGGTGTGGATGCGATCCTGACGCCCGCGACGCCCTCGGCCGCTTTTGGCCTGGGCGAAATGAGCGAGGAAGATCCGGTGAAAATGTACCTCAATGACGTGTTCACCGTGACGGTGAATCTGGCCGGTCTGCCCGGCGTCAGCGTGCCCACCGGGCTGGACGCGCAGGGCCTGCCGCTGGGGCTGCAACTGATCGGGCGTCCTTGGGAAGAGGGCGATCTGCTGAATACTGCCTACGCGCTGGAGCAAGCCGCCGGATTTGTAGCCAAGCCCGGCCAGTGGTGGTAAACAGGCAGGTATAAAGAGAGCAGGCAGGACGGTCTCATGCGGTATTTTCTTGGTGGTTTGGCCCTGATCGGGCTGGCGGCGTGCGAGGCAAGCATTCCTGAAAGCGGCGTGGGATTTGGCGATTACGCCGATTACCGCCGTCAGCAGGCCGCGCGTGAGGCTGCTCTTGCCGGGAACCCGTTGCCGGCGCCTCTGGCTGTTTCCGAAGAGCAGCTGGAGCCCAGCCGCACCGGCGTGTCGGGCACCGTGCCTGCCGCGCCCGCGCCCGGCGAAAACAAGACCGGCGAAAACAAGACCCGCGAAAATGAGGCCGAGCGCATCGCCGCCGCCACAGCCGCCGCGCTGAATTCGGGCCAGACGCCTGTGCAGGCCAGCCCGCAGAACCCTGCGCCGGCGCAGCCCAATTCGCCGGGTATTTCCTCGGAAAATGATTTCGGTGCGGTCTCGGCCGAGCGCAGCATCGAATCCGATGCCGAACGTCTGGCGCAAAACCGCGCGCAATATCAGGTGGTTCAGCCCACAAACGTGCCCAGTCGGACGGGCGCGGGCGGGCCCAATATCGTGGCCTATGCGCTGGAAACCTCGCATCCGGTGGGCACGCAGATGTACAAGCGCTCGCCGCTGAGCACGGCGGCGCGGGCGACGCGGAACTGTGCGAAATATCCCTCGCCCGATCTGGCGCAGACGGAATTTCTTAAACGTGGCGGGCCCAAGCGTGACCGGCTGGGGCTGGACCCCGATGGCGAT
>PAPN01000048.1 GCA_002708925.1 Paracoccaceae bacterium | reverse complement strand
GACCGCGACCGGGCCCCCTCAGCCCAGGGCGATGGCCCGGACGTCGTCGTCGATATGGCCCTCATACTGGGTGAAGTTCTCGGAGAACATGGCGACGAGCTTGGCGGCCTGGGCGTCGTAGGCGGCCGGGTCGTCCCAGGTGCGGCGCGGGTTCAGCAACAGGTCGGGCACCCCCGGCACCGAAACCGGCACGTCGAAGCCGAAATTCGGGTCCTTGCGGAACTTCGCCCGGTCGAGCGAGCCGTCGAGCGCCGCGGCCAGGAGCGCGCGCGTCGACTTGATCGGCATCCGCGACCCCTCGCCGAAGGCGCCGCCCGTCCAGCCGGTATTGACCAGCCAGCAGGTCGCCCCGTGCTTGGCGATCTTGCTCTTGAGCAGTTCGCCGTAGACTTCGGGACGGCGCGGCATGAACGGGGCGCCGAAGCAGGTGGAGAAGGTCGGCTGCGGCTCGGTCACGCCACGCTCGGTGCCCGCCACCTTCGAGGTGAAGCCCGACAGGAAGTGGTACATCGCCTGCGCCGGGGTCAGACGCGAGATCGGCGGCAGAACGCCATAGGCGTCACAGGTCAGCAGGATGATGTTTTTCGGATGTCCGCCCTGAGCCTCGGCCGAGGCGTTGGAGATGTATTCCAGCGGGTAGGCGCAGCGCATGTTCTCGGTCAGCGAGCTGTCCTCGAAATCCAGTTCGAAGGTTTCCTCGTCGTAGACCATGTTTTCGATCACGGTGCCGAATTTCGAGGTGGTCGCGTAGATTTCCGGCTCGGCCTCGGGCGACAGGTTGATCGTCTTCGCATAGCAGCCGCCTTCGAAGTTGAAGGTGCCGCGATCCGACCAGCCGTGTTCGTCATCACCGATCAGAGTGCGCGAGGGATCGGCCGACAGGGTGGTTTTGCCGGTGCCCGACAGGCCAAAGAAGATGGCGGTATCGACCGGGTTGCCAATCGCGTGGTTGGCCGAGCAGTGCATCGGCATCACGCCTTTTTCGGGCAGCAGATAGTTCAGCAGGGTAAAGACCGATTTCTTGTTTTCACCTGCGTATTCAGTGCCACCGATCAGGATCAGCTTCTTGTCGAAGTTCATCGCGATCACGGTTTCCGAGCGGCAGTTGTGGCGCTCGGGGTTTGCTTGGAAGCTGGGGCAGTTGATGACGGTGAAATCCGCCAGGAAACCGTCCAGGGCCGAACGATCAGGGCGGCGCAGCATGTGGCGGATGAACAGGTTGTGCCAGGCCAGCTCGGTCACCATACGCACGTTGATCGAGTAGGCCGGATCCGAGCCGCCCACCAGGTCCTGAACGTAATAGTCCTTGCCCTTCATGTGCTCCAGCATGTCGGCATAGAGGTTATCAAAGCCCTCGGGCGACATGGCGGCGTTGTTTTCCCACCAGATGGTATCCACAACGCTGTCGGTTTTCACGACGTGTTTGTCTTTGGGCGACCGGCCAGTAAATTTGCCGGTAGAGACCAGGAAGGCACCGCCGTTGCCCAGTTTCCCCTCGCCTTTCTTGAGCGCGGCTTCGATCAGCGCGGGCTCCATAAGATTGTAAAAGACATTGCCCAGCCCTTCGATCCCTTGATCTTCCAGGCGGAATTCCGGGTTTACCCGTCCAAATGTCATAATGCCAAGCTCCTGTAGCCGCGAAATCTGCGGCGTTTTCCTTTTATCGGTACGGGCACCTCCCGTAGCGGATCGGGAAGTCCCGATAGCGGGCCTCTTAACATGTCGTTTCCATGAAGGAACAGGACGGTTTAACGCAGTTAGCGCAACCAGTCGCAGGTTAGCGCAATCACGGCAGATTTTGACCGATTGCCACGCCCAGAAGCAGGGAAGACATGCAAAAATTATGAATCTGTTCAGAAAACACCCCCAGAATTGAGGCGAAATCATGGCTGATTCGCAGTTTTGGATTGATTGATCGCGGCAAAGGACGGCATAATGCAAAGAAAAATCACATAATAGAGCAGTACAAGGAATTCACAGATGTCTAAGATCGCCCTTGTGGACGATGACAGGAATATCCTGACATCGGTGGCCATGACCCTGGAGGCAGAGGGGTTTGAGGTCGAAACATATAATGATGGCCAGTCGGCCCTCGACGCATTCAACAAAAAACTGCCGGACATGGCCGTGCTGGACATTAAAATGCCCCGTATGGACGGCATGGACCTGTTGCAGCGCCTGCGTCAGAAAACCTCGATGCCGGTTATTTTCCTGACCTCGAAGGATGATGAGATCGACGAGGTTCTGGGCCTGCGTATGGGCGCGGACGACTATGTTAAGAAACCGTTTTCCCAGCGTCTTCTGGTTGAACGTATCCGCGCGCTGCTGCGCCGTCAGGATGCCGTTGCCGGTGATGTCGTCGGCGACACCGAAGAAACTAAGGTGATGGAGCGCGGAGATCTGCGCATGGATCCGCTGCGTCACGCGGTGGCCTGGAAGGGGCAGGATGTATCCCTGACCGTGACCGAATTCCTGCTGTTGCAGGCCCTGGCGCAGCGCCCCGGTTTCGTGAAGTCGCGGGATCAGCTGATGGATGTTGCCTATGATGATCAGGTGTACGTCGATGACCGCACAATTGATAGCCATATCAAACGGTTGCGCAAGAAAATGCGTAGCGTTGATTCCGATTTCTCGGCGATCGAAACGCTCTATGGTATCGGCTACAGGTATAACGAAGAATAATGGCTCTCGCTGAGGGGATACATTTGCGGGATAGTGGCGCAAAGCGCGACGGCGATGTTGTGCTGGGCGATGAATTTGTCGCCCCGGAAAGCACCGTTGAAAAGGAAATCCGCGCCCGGCGTGACCGGCGTGGTTTCCTCACGCTCAATCGTTCGCCGCTGACCCGAAAGATCATCACCTTTAACCTGATCGCGCTCAATGTTCTGGTGGCGGGTGTGCTGCTGTTGAATTCGTCTCGGGATTCTCTGGTTGTGGACCGTGCGAATGCGTTGATCGCACAGGCCGAGCTGGTGTCCGACGTGGTTGAGGCACAACTGCCCAAAGGCGCGCCGGTCAGTTTGGCCTCGGGTGACGGAATTGACGTGCCCGACACGCTGGAGGGCCTGGACCTGCGCAAAGGCGTTGAGGTCTATGTGTTCGACGGAACCGGGGCGCTGATTGCCTCGGATCAGGGGAAGGGTGTCGCGCGGGCGCAGGATTCCGGGGACGGGGGCTCGACCCTGATTTCGGACGCTTTGGCGCGGGTCTGGGACAAGTTCGACGCGTTGATCAACGGCCCGCGGGATCGTAGCGCGATGCCAACGATCGAGCAGCTGGTCACGGGAATGGTGGGCGCAACAGTGGATGGCGGCGCTCAGATCGAAACCGGCCTGCAAACGGCCGAGGGCAGCTATTTCGCGGCCGCGACGCCGATTATACAGGCGGGGCAGATTGTCGGGGTGATTGCGCTGACCAGCGCCACTGGCGAGATTGATCAACTGGTCCGAGGGGAGCGCGAGCGCATTCTTCAGATGTTCCTGATTGCCACGCTGGTCTCTATTGGTCTGAGCATCGTTCTGGCCTCGACCATTGCCAACCCGCTTGCCGATTTGGCCACTGCGGCAGAACTGGGCGGGGCCAAGGATCGCCGTAACAGCGCTGCGGGGCGCATTCGCATCCCCGACCTGTCTGCGCGCCCGGATGAGATCGGGCGGCTTTCTTCTGCGCTGCGTGGGATGGTTTCGGCCCTGTATGACCGCATCGACAGCAATGAACAGTTCGCGGCCGATGTCGCGCATGAGATTAAGAATCCGCTGGCCAGTTTGCGCTCGGCCGTGGGGACCTTGCGGGTCGCGCAGCGCGACGATCAGCGCGAAAAACTGCTGGATGTGATTGATCACGACGTACGGCGCCTGGACCGTCTTGTCAGTGATATATCGAACGCGTCGCGCCTGGATAGTGAGCTGGTCAAAGAAGAGCAGGAAAGCTTTAACCTGTTGAAAATGATCGGAAACCTTGGTGAATACCTGGGGCAGCAAGCTGAGGAAAAAGGGGTCGAGTTCATCATGGACATCCCCGAAGAGCCGATCCGTATTCACGGGCTCGAAGCGCGGCTGGCGCAGGTGTTCGTCAATCTGATCACCAATGCGATCAGCTTCTGCGAAGACGGAGATGCGATCCGGGTATGGGCGCGCCAGCGTGACAATCGCGTGCTGGTCGTGGTCGAGGATACGGGGCCGGGCATTCCGGAGCAGGCGCTTACCAAAGTGTTCAAACGCTTCTATTCGGAGCGCCCTGAAAACCAGTTCGGGAATAATTCGGGGCTGGGTCTGGCGATTTCCAAACAGATCATCGAGGCGCATGGCGGTGTGATCTGGGCCGAGAATATTCGCCCAACGGATGCCGATCCGACTTCCGAGCCGCTGGGGGCGCGTTTCGTTGTCGGCTTGCCGGTCTGACGTGCCGGAAACGGGCCGTATTTTACATGCAAGCGCGGTGGCCTTCGATGGGGCCGCCGTTTGCATTTTGGGCAAAAGCGGCACGGGAAAATCCGGCCTGGCGCTGCAATTGATGGCTTATGGTGCAAGGTTGGTTGCCGATGACGGTTGCAGGGTTTGGCGTCAGGAGGCCTTGCTTTGGGTCGATGCGGTGGGCACGATCAGCGGCCTGATCGAAGCGCGGGGCGTCGGGCTCTTGAATGCAAAACCGGCCGGGGCTACGCGGCTGGCGTTATGGGTCGATCTGGATCAGCGTGAAACTCACAGATTGCCACCTCAGCGTGAAAAGGTTTGTCTGGGCGTTTCTTTGCCAATCGTTCACAATGCTGCACATCCGCATTTTGCTGCGGCGATTCTTCAGTATTTGAGGGCCGGACGGCAGGCGTGATTTCCAACCCATGACCGAGCAGAGCAAAAATCAGACCCGCAAACGGATCGTTCTGATCACTGGGCCCTCTGGTGCGGGGCGGACGACGGCGATCCGGACGCTTGAGGATCTGGGGTTCGAAGCGATCGATAACTTGCCGTTAACGCTTCTGCCGCGTCTGCTGGAAGGGCCGCCGCTGGGCAGTGATGTTGCGCTGGGGCTGGACGTCCGGAACCGGGATTTCTCGGTGAATGCGCTGATCGAAACGATTGATCACCTGTCCGCTATTCCCAACATCCGACCCGAGGTGCTCTATCTGGATTGCCGGCAGGATGTGTTGTTACGGCGGTTTTCCGAAACGCGCAGACGGCACCCTTTGGCCCCGGCCGAGAGCCCCGATCAGGGCATTCAGCGCGAATGCGATCTGCTGGTGCCGATCATGGCGCGCGCGGATATTCTGATCGACAGTTCTGAAATGACGCCACATGACCTGAAAGCCGAGGTCGAGCGCCTGTTCGCCGGGGCCAAAGGGCGCAGTCTGGCGGTGTCGGTGAATTCGTTTTCCTATAAACGCGGATTGCCACGCGGGATGGACATGGTCTTCGACTGCCGGTTCCTGCGCAACCCGTATTGGGATGCCGCGTTGCGGGCGCTTGACGGGCGGGCGCCGCCGGTGGCCGCCTATGTCGGTGCTGACAATCGTTTTGATGGGTTTTTCCAGCGAGTTCTTGACCTTACGGAAATGTTGCTGCCCGCCTACCGGGATGAGGGTAAAGCGCATTTCGCGATTGGTTTTGGCTGTACCGGGGGGCAGCATCGCTCGGTGACAATGGCAGAAAAGCTGTCAAAGGCCCTTGCGGATCGGGGGTGGCAGGTGTCAACTAGGCATCGGGAAATCGAGCGGAAGGCAAACGCTATGCCGCCAGCACCCGGATCCGGAGTAATGAGCGCGAATATGAAGGAAGACAAAGCGTGATCGGCATCGTCATCGTCGCGCATGGGGGGCTGGCCAAGGAATACCTGGCCGCCGTGGAGCATGTCGTCGGAGCGCAGAGCGGGATTCAGGCGATCTCGATCGAGAATGAGCACGACCGCACCCAGAAACAGCGTGAAATCTGCGAGGCCGCAGATGCCGTGGATGGCGGCGAAGGCGTGGTTGTCGTGACCGATATGTTTGGTGGCTCGCCCTCGAACCTGTCTTTGATGGCGTGCCAGCCCCATGGGCGCCGGATTCTGTATGGGGCAAATCTGCCGATGCTGATCAAGCTGGCCAAAAGCCGCCATATGGACGTCGCCACCGCCGTTCGTGCTGCAACCGAGGCCGGCCGTAAGTATATAGACAGTCAGAATATCTCTAAAGATTAGTGAACATGACCGACAATAATTCGCGTACCCTGCAAATCATCAACGAAAAGGGGCTTCACGCCCGCGCATCGGCCAAGCTGGTCGAGGTGGTCGAGGGGTTCGATGCCAATGCTGAAATCACTCGGGATGGGATGTCCGCCTCGGGGGACAGTATTATGGGGCTTTTGATGTTGGCAGCCTCCAAGGGAACCTCTATTGAGGTGCGGACGTCGGGGCCAGATGCCGGCGCGCTTGCGCAGGCGCTGGAAACATTGGTGGCCGACCGTTTCGGAGAAGACATGTAAGCGCCCACGCGGCGCAGCGGGAACAGTGCGGTGAACGTGGAAAACACTTCGGCCAAGATTCAGGACAGCCCTCAGGTCGTGCATAACACGTATGACCGCCGGAGCCTGACCTATGCCAGCACGTTTGACAGCTCTTTGACCGCGACCATCATCAAAACGATCGAGTGGCTGACCGGCAAGCTGACGATCCTGCGGATGATCCGGAAATTCGAAAAACAGGGCGCGCCGCAGGGGCAACCGTTCTGGCGGGCAGCGCTGGATGTGATGGGTATTTCGCTGCAAACGCCGCAGACGCAGATTGATCGCATCCCCGCCGAAGGCCCCGTTGTGGTTGTGGCCAATCACCCGCATGGCATGGTGGACGGGATGATTCTGGCGGATCTGATCGGACGCCGCCGGAAGGATTATAAGATTCTGACCCGTGCGCTGCTGACGGGCATCGACGCAGAGGCCTCGTCCTTTCTGATCCCGGTGCCCTTCCCACATGAGGACGATGCGCAGCGCAAATTTGTTGAAATGCGGGCCCAGGCCATGGCCAACCTGAAACAGGGCGGTGTTATTTCGGTGTTTCCCTCTGGCGTCGTCAGCGCGTCCAAGACCTGGTTCGGCCCGGCAATCGAGGCCGAGTGGAACGTGTTCACCGCGCAGATGATCCGCCGCTCGGGTGCGCGGGTGGTGCCGATCTTTTTCCCCGGATCGAATTCGCGCTGGTATCAGATCGCGAACAGGATTTCTCCGGTTTTGCGCCAGAGCCTGCTGCTGCACGAAATCGTTCACAGTTGTAATAAGCCGCAAAAACCGATTGTTGGCGCGCCGCTGACGGATGATCAGATGGCGCTGCTTAGCACGGATCCACGCGGGTTCATGGCCTGGCTGCGCGAGCATACCCTGTCTTTGACGGATGACTAAGCGCCCGACGGGGCCGAGCGCCTTGATTGTTTAACGCGTGGGAACGGGCGTTTCTCCGGTGTAGTCATAGAACCCGCGTTTGGTTTTGCGGCCCAGCCATCCGGCCTCGACGTATTTCACCAGCAGGGGGCAGGGGCGGTATTTGGTATCCGCCAGCCCATCATACAGCACCTGCATGATCGACAGACAGGTGTCCAGACCGATGAAATCCGCCAGTTCCAGAGGGCCCATCGGGTGGTTCGCCCCCAGTTTCATCGCGCTGTCGATCGAGGCCACGTCGCCCACGCCCTCGTACAGGGTATAGCAGGCCTCGTTGATCATCGGCACCAGGATGCGGTTCACGATGAAGGCGGGAAAATCCTCGGCTGAGGCGGCGGTTTTGTTCAGCCTGGACACGATTTCCAGACAGGTTTGATAGGTGTCATCGTCGGTGGCGATTCCGCGGATCAGCTCGACCAGTTTCATCACCGGAACCGGATTCATGAAGTGCAGCCCCATGAATTTTTCGGGCCGGTCTGTGCGGCTGGCCAGACGCGTGATCGAGATCGACGAGGTGTTCGACGTCAGGATCGTGTGCGGCTCCAGATGAGGGATCAGCTGTTCGAAAATCGCGCTTTTGACCGCTTCTTTTTCGGTGGCCGATTCGATGACCAGATCGGTTTTGCCAAGATCGGACAGCGTTGCCGTGGCCGAAATGCGTGCCAGGGCGCCCTCTTTGGCTGCGGCGGTGATCTGGTCTTTGCTGACCTGGCGGTCCATGTTTTTTTCGATGGTTTTCAGGGCCTTATCCAACGAATCCTGGCTGATGTCATTCAGCAGAACGTCGTAGCCCGCCATTGCCATCACATGTGCAATTCCGTTGCCCATCTGGCCTGCGCCAATCACGCCGACAGTCTTGATTTCCATAAGAGTTCCTTCCTCGGTTCGGGCGTCATGTTCACGCCCAACACTACGCTGCATACGCAGCATATGTGCGAAATGTTACTCAAATTCGCCCATTAGCGAATTGTCAAGTTCTGTGCGCGACTCTCTGACTTGGGTGAAAATATGGTGGGTGAGATGACCTATGAACATACCGGGGCGGGGGCCCTGGATTATCTGACATGTGGCTACGGCCAGGACCGGCTTCATTTTCGGGGGCCAGAACGATCACTGGATGCGCCATACGGCGTTTTCATCGGCGGAACAGAGACTTACGGGAAATTCATTGCGCGGCCCTATCCGTCTTTGGTGGAGGATTGGACCGGCCTGACCAGCGTGAATCTGGGGGTAGTCAATGCCGGGATCGAGACGTTTCGCACGGATCCGACGGTGCTGAATATCGCTCGGGGGGCTGAGTTTGCGGTTTTGCAGGTGATGGGGCCACAATATGTAACGAATAATTTTTACGCAGTTCATCCGCGCAGAAATGACAGGTTCATCAAAGTGCGCCCTGCGTTGACGACGATGTACCCGCAACTGGACTTTACCGAGTTTCACTTTGTCGGTCACTTGTTGCGGAAATTGCGGCGCACGTCTCCGCGGGCGTTTGAGAAGATCGTACGGGATTGCCGCAAGATCTGGCTGACCTCGTTGATTGGAATGGTACGGCGGATCGACCGGCCAACATTCGTGGTGTGGATGCAAAAACCGAAGGAAGAACAAAGGCTTGATCCGTTTTTGGATGAACGCCTGCTTGAGCCGGTGCGGAAAAGATGCGCCGATGTGATTGCCATTACACCGGACGATGAGGCACAGGAAGCGGGCACAAAAGGCATGGTTTTCGGACAGATGGAGGCATTTGCCGCTGCGGATTTGCCAAACCCCAAGCTGCACAATCAGGCCGCTTTGAAAATCCGCAATAGTCTCAAGTCTCACGGGTTGGTTTAGCACGGCTGTGATTGACGTGAATTTCGTTACGTTAATATTCTCGTAAAAAGTGTGGAAAACTTGATGGCGAGCCTTGCCATCGGCGGCTGGCACGATACTCTATAGAACGGTTGCTCTAGTAGCTTGTTTTGGAAGAGTTTTTCGAATGATCCGGGCCCTGTTGCCGTCAGATTATTTCCAGGTGGCGGCCTTGATGGGCCGCTCCTACAAACGCAGCTACGAGGCCTGGCTGGTGCAAGCCCTGCGAGAAGCGGGCGATATCGCTGCGGAGCTGGTCTGGGAGGACGGGGGCAAAGTGCACGGCCATGTCAGCCTGACGCGCCACCGTCATCCGCCAGCCTGGTTCATTCTGTCCTCGATTGCGGTGTCCCCCGAGCGGCGCGGGCAGGGGATTGGCAGCGATCTGGTCCGGGCGATTCTGGACGAAGCGCGCAAGGTGGACGCCGGCGCGGTGACGGTGCTGGGCAACGCCCGGTATTATCAGCGCTTCGGCTTTACCCGCAGCAGTGCCGAGGCGCTGGAGACTCCTTTTTCGCGGGAAAACACGTTGCTCTATCCGATCCGGTCTGAAAACGCCGGCATCATGGCGGAACTGGTCTATCCCGCAGCCTATTCGCGATTGTGACGTGATGTTGTCGCCTCTGAATGCCGGGGCCGAGCTGGTGGACATTGGGCCAGTTGGAGCCGTTTGACTGGATCAACGGCCCGGCCGATGGGAAGGTTTCAGCCGGCTGGACCCGCGTTGCCGGAATGGCGGATCATATCGTGTTGCCCGTCATCCATACTTTCATCATGAACAATCCTCTGATGATTGCGCAGGTTCCGGAATTCATCGAGAAAGGGGCATTCGATCCCGATATGACATGGGGGTGGGCGTTTCTGACGCTGCCTGAGAAATAGATGAGCCTTTCTCTGACCTTTGAAAATGCGCAGGTTTTGCGCCCTGGCGGTGTGGATTACGCGCCGCTGTCGATTGCGGGCGGGGTGATTGCGCAGGCGCCCGTGGGGCGGCGCATTGATCTGTCCGGATTTCGCATCCTGCCGGGGATTATTGACGCGCATGGGGACGGGTTCGAACGCCATCTGGCACCGCGCCGTGGGGCGATGACGGATCTGGCGGTGGGTCTGGCCTCGGCCGAGGCCGATCTGGCGGCGAACGGGATCACCACCGCCATGCTGGCGCAATTCTGGAGCTGGGAAGGCGGAATGCGCGGCCCTGATTTCGCCCGCCGTATGATCGAAGCCCTGGCGCGCTATCGGACATTAGGCACGGATATGCGCGTGCAATTGCGGTTTGAAACCCATCTTCTGGATGATTACGACGCGATTGCCGATCTGGTGCAGCGTCACGGTATTGGCTTTGTGGTGTTCAATGATCACCTGCCGCATGACGCCCTGGCCAAGGGCAAGCGGCCTCCGCGTTTGACGGGGCAGGCGCTGAAAAGCGGGCGCTCGCCCGAGGCGCATCATGCGCTGCTGAAGCGGCTGCATGAGGCCGGTCCTCAGGTGCCGGCAGCGATGGCCGGGCTGGCTGCGCGACTGGGGGAAATGGGGGTGATCATGGGCAGCCACGATGACTGCACGGCGCAGGGCCGGGCGACGGCCCGCAGGCTGGGGCTGCGCGTTGCTGAATTCCCCGAAACCCAAGAGGCGGCCGAGGCTGCGGCGGCTGCCGGTGATCCTGTCATTCTGGGGGCACCGAATGTGGTGCGCGGGGGCTCGCATTCTGGAAATGTCAGCGCGGCCCAGTTGATTGGCGACGGGATCGGGAATGCGCTGGCCTCGGATTATCACTATCCTGCGCCGTTGCAGGCGGCGCTGATGCTGGGGGATTGGGGGCTGGTCTCCAGCGGTCCGGCGCGGCTGTTGGGGCTGTCGGATCGCGGTAGCCTAGAGCCAGGAAAACGCGCCGATCTGGTGGTTTTGGATCAGCATGGCCGCGTTGGCGCAACGATTGCAGGCGGGCGGGTGACACATCTGGCCGGAGAGGCCGCCACCCGTTTTATCGCCTGAAAATCAGCCTGTTATGCGGTTCACGTGGCCCATTTTACGGCCAGGTTTCGTCTCGGCCTTACCGTATAGATGCAGCGCGGCGTTCGGCTCGGCGGAAATTTCGGGAACGCGGTCCATGTCGTCTCCGATCAGGTTCTCCATCACCACGTCCGAATGACGCGAGCCATCGCCCAGAGGCCAGCCCGCAACGGCGCGGATGTGTTGCTCGAACTGGTCGATGGCGCAGCCGTTTTGCGTCCAATGGCCGGAATTATGCACGCGCGGGGCGATTTCATTCACGATCAGGCCCCGCGGCGTGACAAACAGTTCCACCCCCATGGTGCCGACATATTTCAGCGCGTTCAGGATCTTGCCGGTCAGCAGCACGGCATCCATTTTCTGGCTGCCGGTCAGGTTGGCGGGCACGGTGGTGGTGTGCAAAATCCCATCGCGGTGGACGTTTTCGCCGGGGTCAAAGCAGGAGACCTGCCCGTCCGCAGCGCGGGTGCCGATCACCGAGACCTCGTGGGTGAAGTTGACAAAACCTTCGAGGATCGCGGGCGCACCGGCCATATCCGCCAGCGCCTTTTCGGCATCATCGGCGGATTTCAGGCGCGATTGGCCCTTACCGTCATAGCCAAAGCGGCGGGTTTTCAGAATGGCAGGGATGCCGATTTCCGCGATGGCCTCGGCCAGGTCAATGTCATCATCGACGGCGGCAAAGGGGGCGGTTTGCAGGCCCAGCTCGGTCAGGAAGGCCTTCTCGGTCAGGCGGTCCTGGCTGACGGCCAGCGCCCGGCGGTTCGGGCGGATCGGCTTCAGCGATTCCAGAATGTCCAGCGCCGAGGGGGGGATGTTTTCAAACTCATACGTGATCACGTCCACGGTGGCGGCAAAGGCGCGCAGGGCGTCCTCGTCCTCGTAGGCGGCGGTGGTCACGGTATGGGCCACGTCAGCGGCGGGCGGGTTGGCGCCCGGTTCAAAGATGTGGGTCTTGAATCCCAGCCGCGCGGCCGCGACAGACAGCATACGGCCCAGCTGGCCGCCGCCCAGAATGCCAATGGTTGCGCCGGTTTGCAGTGCGTCAGTCATCCGAAGGCTCCTGCGGGATCGAGGCAGACAGAGCATCGCGCCAGGCGTCCAGCCGCTGGGCGATTTCAGGGTCATTAGTGGCCAGAATGCCGGCGGCCATCAGGCCCGCGTTTTTCGCGCCCGCACCGCCAATGGCCATGGTGGCCACGGGAAAGCCGCGCGGCATTTGCAGGATGGAATAGAGGCTATCGACACCGGACAGGGCCTTGGTTTGCACCGGGACGCCGATCACCGGCACCCGGGTTTTCGAGGCCATCATGCCCGGCAGATGCGCCGCCCCGCCCGCGCCGGCGATGATCACATGCAGGCCACGATCAACGGCGGTTTTGCCATAGGTCCACAGACGATCAGGCGTGCGGTGCGCCGAGACGATCTTTGCCTCATAGGCGATGCCCAGCTCGTCCAGCACATCGGCTGCTTCTTTCATGGTGGGCCAGTCCGATTGGCTGCCCATGATGATGCCCACTTTTACGTCAGTCATTCTGCGCCCCTTATCTGCGAGCGCGCACTATAGCCAAGGCAGGCGTTTACGCAATGATATCCGGCGTCAAACGGTCCTCGATCAGGGCGATCATGTCCTTCAGGCGCAGCTTTTTCTTCTTTAGGCGCTGGATCGTCAGCTGATCGGCGGTGCCGCGGTCCACCATGGCGGTGATCGCCTCGTCCAGATCGCGGTGTTCCTGGCGAAAAACCTCAAGCTCCACCCGCAAGACGTCATCGGTTTTCATCGAAATGTCTGAAGGGGCGTTCATGGCTCTGATTCTTATTGTTGGCTGTGGTTTTAAGATACTGAAAACGAAGCTTTTCGCAAAGGTCTTGCGCCCTGGCCCCGCCATGCCCATATTTCTGAGGACGGGTTGCCGAAACGGGATCCGGAAAATGGACTGTCGCTTAGACTAAGGACGTGCCGATGACGAAGCTTACCCTGGGGTCGCACCCGTATCTGTTGGGATTTGACCAGCTGGAACGCCTGCTGGAACGCAATGCCAAATCCGGCAACGAAGGCTATCCCCCTTTCAATATCGAACAAACCTCGGAGAATTCCTTTCGGATCACGCTGGCCGTCGCCGGTTTCGCCGAAGAGGATCTGGCGATCACGCTAGAGGACCGTCAACTGGTCATTCGCGGACGCCAAAAAGAAGATCAGGACGGCCGGGTCTTTTTGCATCGCGGGATCGCGGCGCGGCAGTTTCAGCGCTCGTTCGTTCTGGCCGATGGGGTCGAGGTGGGCGAGGCCGTGATGGAAAACGGTCTGCTGCATGTGGATCTGAACCGGGTCCAGCCCGACACCGTTGTGCAAAGCATTCAGATCAGAAAGGGGTAAGTCATGGATACTAAATATGATTTCGGCTCGGAAACAGAGGGGCGGATCGTCTATGTCCGGTCCGTCGAGGTGGCCGACCTGCCCGAGGAACTGCGTGCACAGGCGCAGGGGCAGACCACGCTCTATGCGGTGCACAGCGCCGAGGGCGAGCGTCTGGCGCTGGTCAATGACCGCCAACTGGCCTTTAGCCTGGCGCGTCAGCACGATTTCGCGCCGGTAACGGTACACTAGGCGAGGATGCTTGTCGCTGCCTTTGTGGCGGCCGTTTTGACCCTGTTGTCGATCCGGGCGCACCAGATGTTACCCCATGCAGACCGGCTGCCGATGCAGTTTTCGCTGACGGGGCACGCAGGTTGGAGCGCGCCGCGCATGGTGGCGCTGGCGTTCTTACCGGCTCTGGCCTTCGTGACGATGCTGGGCGTTGGCTTTATTCCCGCCCAGCAGGGTCTGCGAGAGGCGCAGGGCATCTCGGCGGTTTCGTTCATCCTGGGGCATTTGTTTTATCTGTGGCTGCTGCGGCGCCATCTGCGCTGACAACGCAAAACGCCCCACCAGATTGGCGGGGCGCTTGTTTGTTTCCGGATGCAGGCTTAGGTGCCCGAGATCAGACCCATCGATTCCAGTTTCAGCAGAACCTGGTGGGCGCAGTTATCGACATCCACGTTTTCCGTTTCGACGACCAGCTCGGCCTTCGTGGGGCTTTCATAGGGATCGGAAATCCCGGTGAACTCCTTGATTTTGCCTTCGCGGGCCAGTTTGTACAGGCCCTTGCGGTCGCGGCGTTCGCACTCTTCCAGGCTGGTCGCGACATGGACCTCGACGAAGGCGCCATACTGTTCGATGTCCTCGCGTACGGCGCGGCGGGTTGCGGTGTAGGGCGCGATGGGCGCACAGATGGCGATCCCGCCGTTTTTCGTGATCTCAGAGGCCACATAGCCGATGCGGCGGATGTTCAGATCGCGGTGCTCTTTGCTGAAGCCCAGCTCGGACGACAGGTTTTTACGCACGATGTCACCGTCCAGCAGGGTCACGGGGCGGCCGCCCATTTCCATCAGCTTGACCATCAGCGCGTTGGCGATGGTGGATTTGCCGGATCCGGACAGGCCGGTGAAGAACACGGTGAAACCCTGTTTGCTACGCGGCGGAGAGGTGCGGCGCAGTTCCTTGACCACCTCAGGGAACGAGAACCATTCAGGGATTTCCAGTCCTTCGCGCAGACGGCGGCGCAGTTCGGTCCCCGAGATATTCAGGATGGTGACGTCATCCTTGTCTTTGATTTCGTCCATGGCTTCGTATTGCGCGCGCTCTGACACCCAGACCATGTGTTTGAAATCAACCATTTCGATGCCGATTTCATCCTGGTGTTTGCGGAACAGATCCTGCGCGTCATAGGGGCCGTAGAAATCTTCGCCCTGGCTGTTTTTGCCGGGGCCGGCGTGGTCGCGGCCAACGATGAAATGCGTGCAGCCGTGGTTGGCGCGGATCAGGCCGTGCCAGACGGCCTCGCGCGGGCCGGCCATCCGCATGGCCAGGTTCAGCAGCGACATGGTGGTGGTGGACTGGGGATATTTGTCCAGCACGGCCTCGTAGCAGCGCACGCGGGTGAAGTGGTCCACGTCACCTGGTTTGGTCATGCCGACAACGGGGTGGATCAGCAGGTTGGCCTGAGCTTCGCGCGCGGCGCGGAAGGTCAGTTCCTGATGCGCACGGTGCAGCGGGTTCCGGGTCTGGAAGGCCACGATTTTGCGCCAGCCCAGTTTGCGGAAATAGGCGCGCAGCTCGTTCGGAGTGTCGCGGCGGGCGCGGAAATCGTAATGCACGGGCTGCTGGATGCCGACGACGGGGCCGCCCAGATAGATGCGACCGGCAGTGTTGTGCAGATAGTTCACGGCAGGGTGCGCCACGTCATCCGCGCCAAAAACCTTCTCGGCCTCGTTGGATTTGTTCGGCTCCCAGCGGTCGGTGACGGTCATGGTGGCCAGAATGACGCCTTCCTGATCGCGCAGGGCGATGTCCTGGCCGATTTCCAGCTGATCGGCAAACTCGACGCTGACATCCAGAGTGATCGGCATCGGCCACAGGCTGCCGTCTTCCAGGCGCATGTTTTCGACGACGCTGTTATAGTCGTGCTCGCCCATGAAGCCTTTCAGCGGGTTGAAGCCACCGTTCATCAGCAGTTCCAGATCGCAGATCTGGCGCGGGGTCAGATCCCAGCTGGTCAGGCCGGCTGCTTCGATTTTCAGCTTTTGGGCCGAGTCATGAGAGACATATAGCTCGGGGATGGGGGCAAGGTTGTTTTGCACGAATTTATTCCTGTTTTTCAATGGCGCAAAGCCGCTGGAGGTGCCGGTCAACTCGGCATGGAGGGCATCGTATTCGGCCAGTTTCCGGGCCAAAAACTGATCGGTCAGCCGGGATTTTTCAGCGGCCCCACGCGCGGTGATCGCATAGGCATAGCGCTGCCGTTTGTCCTGGCTTGAATGTTCGGTGATCTTGATGAAACCTGCGTCCGTGGCGGCGCGCAGCTGCGTGTTCAGCCGCCCCAAAGACACCCCAAGCGTCTGGGCCGTCGCGCGCTGCGAGGCTTCCGGCGCCTGATCCAGCTGGCGCAGAAGGCGGAAAAGCAGGTCTTCTTCCGCGACGTTGGGTTTCGTTTTGGATGCGGTCATCGCAGGGGCTCAAGGTTTGTTCATGGATGAACATATAGGCGATGAGGTTCGTTCAGAAAAGAACAAACTTTTATCCCCGCTGGGAATAAGGAGATTTGGCCACATTCCGCCGATGCGATGGGAAAAGCCCGGCGCAAAGGCCGGGCTTTGGGAACAATCGGGCGGAATTATTCTTGTTCCGCCAAGAAGCGCTCCGCGTCCAGCGCGGCCATGCAGCCCATCCCCGCCGAGGTGATCGCCTGACGGTATTTGTGGTCTGTCAGGTCTCCGGCGGCGAAAATACCGGGGATCGAGGTTTCGGTGGTGCCTGGCTTCACGCTGACATAGCCGCCGTTGTGCAGCTCCAGCACGTCCTTGACCAGTTCGTTGGCGGGGGCGTGGCCGATGGCAACAAAGACGCCCTTGCAGGGGATTTCCGAAACCGCATCGGTTTTCACATTCTTCACCCGCACGCCGGTGACGCCTTTGGGGGTGTCCTCGCCGAGGACGTCTTCCAGTACGTGATCCCACAGGGGCTCGATCTTTTCGTTTTTCATCAGGCGGTCGATCAGGATCTTCTCGGCGCGCAGTTCGTCGCGGCGGTGGATCAGGGTCACCTTAGAGGCAAAGTTCGTCAGGAACAGCGCCTCTTCGACCGCAGTGTTGCCGCCGCCGATGACCACGATTTCCTGCCCGCGATAAAAGAACCCGTCGCAGGTGGCGCAGGCCGAGACGCCAAAGCCTTTGTAGGCTTCTTCGCTGTCCAGCCCCAGCCATTTCGCGCGTGCGCCGGTGCACAGGATCACCGCGTCGGTCGTGTAAACGGTGCCGCTGTCGCCCGTTGCCTTGAACGGACGGGCCGAGGTGTCCAGATCGGTGATGATGTCGCCGATGATCTCGCAGCCCATCGCCGATGCGTGTTCCTGCATTTTGATCATCAGATCGGGGCCCTGAATTTCGGTGAAGCCGGGATAGTTTTCAACCTCGGTGGTGGTTGTCAGTTGCCCGCCGGGTTCGATCCCCTGCACCAGGATCGGGTTCAGCATGGCACGAGAGGCATAAACGCCAGCAGTATAGCCTGCGGGCCCCGAGCCGATGATCAGAACCTTGGTGTGTCGCGTTTCGGCCATGTTTTTCCCTTTTCCGCATGAGTTGGCTGCCTACGCATATAATCTGCACAACGGGCTGCGAAAACCCCCCGTTCAGTCACATCCCCGGTTTGAGGACGCGATCAGGAAATGTGCATATGATTTGAGGAAAACGTAACTATCTTGCCTTTGGGCGAAAGAATATTGCGCGCCAGTGAAGGGTGATATAAGAAACCGTTGCATAGGAGGATAGTTATGCCGACCTCGCGTCTTGATCCCATTGATCGCAAAATTCTGGCCGAGCTTCAGGCGAACGGTCGTATGACCAACGTCGAATTGGCCAAACGCGTCGGGATTTCTGCGCCGCCCTGCCTGCGCCGTGTGCGCTCGCTGGAGGAGGAGGGCTTTATCCAGGGCTATCACGCCAGGGTTGATTCGCGTGAGCTGGGCTTTGAGGTGCAGGTGTTCGCCATGGTGGGGCTGCAAAGCCAGGCGGAGGTGGACCTGAGCGCCTTTGAACAGCGCTGCCAGGATTGGCCGCTGGTTCGTGAATGTCACATGCTTAATGGTGAGGTCGATTTCATTCTGAAATGCGTGGCCCCGGACCTGAGCACCTTTCAATCCTTCCTGACCGAGCAACTGACCGCAGCCGATAATGTGGCCAGCGTGAAGACATCTTTGGTGATTCGGAACGCTAAGGACGATCCGGGCGTGCCTTTCGATGTGCTCGAAGAGCGGCTGAACCGCTCGGCCTGATCAGTAAAGTTCGGCCTGCAACTGGTGCGTGCTGTCTGTGCGCGGATGCGCCATGCTGCCAAAGCCAGACAGATTCGTCACATGCGGGAACAGGCTGAGATAAAGCCGCAGCATTTCCGGGCCCAGCATCTCGGCCCGGTGGGGGCCGGGGTGATAGGATTCCAGCTGCAAGCCGCCCGCCAGGATCGTCGCCTGCTGCGGCAGGGCGATATGATACACCCGCGTCGGGGCGGGCGGTGTCAGTTGGAACACCCCGTCGCCATCCACCATATCCTGCGCGGGGACATAGATCGCGTCTGGGCCTTCTCCTTGTAACAGTCGCGCACCCGGCCCCAGGATCATATCCACAACGGGCCGGCCGATGCCAAACCGATCCGCCATGATTCGGACCAGTCGGGACAGCTCGGGCCGATCGGCCGGCACGTTGGGGATGATCTGCATGGATCCGATCCATTGCACGGGAAGAGGACCGTGTTCGACCGTTTCAACCAGCATTCCGGGTTGCAGATCTTCGATGGCGCAGGGGCCTTGGGATGTGCTCAGCAGCAATCCGCGACCAAAAGCCGAGAAGGCTGCCTCGAACGAGGGCAGAGAGGGTGCAACAGTTTGCCGGAATTCGGGCGTCATGTCATCGTTCAGAAATGAGATGTCATAGCGCCGGGTGACACCGGGCCGCCGCGCCATCGCCGGAGTGTTCCGCGACGTGAGAGAGGGACGGGTGACCGCGTCAAAGACGGGGGCAAACTTATTCATGTACGCACCTATTCCAGGTTCGTCACATCCGCGTCGGCCCCCACCGACAACGACAGAAGGACAGGTTTCCATCTGCTAGTCAGGAAATAATGCAGGCTTTGTCCCCGCATTGTCAAAGCTTTCAGCCTATTGTGTCGCGGATTCAGGGGAAATCAGGGATTCGCCCCATGATTGTTTCCCTGGCGTGGACGGCTGCGCCACATTTCGATTCGGCCAGACGTCAGGACCAAAAAAGAGACCGCCCGAAGGCGGTCTTGTTTTCAGTGGGGCGCATTGATTCTGTGCGCAGGATCAGCTGGCGCGGCGTTTTGCCGGTTTCGATGTCGCCTTCGAATTCTGGGCCTTGCGCGCCCAGGGCATGGCGGGCATGTCGGATTTCGAGGTTTCGATCACGGATTTCATCCAGCGTTTTTGCTTGCGGGCCATTTTGGTGCTCCTGCGGCTTTGAGTGTCTTGCTTCAGAAACAATCTGCCTTGCCAATGCGGCATTGTTTGGGCGCGATGGACGTCACATTGGGGAAATACTAAGGCGGCAGGCCTAGACGCGAATGGCAGAGATCAGGCGGCCATAATCGGCCTCACCCGCATGGGTGGTGCGGCGATAGGAATAGAACCGATCCGGATCGGAATAGGTGCAATGCCTGATCCACTCGGCCTGACCGACGCCGCAGGCACGCAGCCTGGACAGCCCAAAGGCGGGCAGGTCAAACATCATCCGATCCCCCTGACCAGAGGCAAAGAACCGTGCGTTATCGGGGGTCTCGGCCAGGAAATCGTCAAAAAATTCGGGCCCGACTTCGTAGGCTTTCTGGCTGATCGAAGGGCCGATCACCGCGTGAATATGTGCCCGGTCGGCGCCCAGGCTTTCCATCGCCGAGACCGTCGCCTCCAGCACCCCGTCCAGCGCGCCGCGCCAGCCTGCATGGGCCGCGCCAACAACGCCCGCCTGCGTGTCCGCAAACAGAACCGGCTGGCAATCGGCCGTCAGAATGCCCAGGGCCAGCCCCGGCACATTCGTGACCATCGCATCGGCGGGGCCGGTTTCCTGATCCGCAGCCGTAATCACCTCGACGTTCGGTGAATGGGTCTGGTGGATCGTCACCAGATGGCTGTGCGGGACATCCATCGCCTGAGCCACACGGGCGCGATTGATCGTGACGATCTCGCGTTGATCCGAGGATCCGAAGCCACAGTTCAGCCCGTCGAAGATCCCCGAAGAGGCCCCGCCCCGACGGGTGAAGAACCCATGGCGCGTGCCGTGCAGCAGATCGGAGGTCAGGATTTCAAGGGTCATTTTCTTTTAGGTTTCCAGTCCGGGTGGGGGCGTCTGTCCGTCCGGATAGAGCCCGATCACTTTGAAGAGCGTCCCCATTTCCGCCGGGTGCGTCAAGCGCCGATGTGCCGCGATCAGCGCGTTCAGCGGCTCGCCCTCCAGACGGCTGGCCAGGGATTGTGCGCGCTGGGTGATCCCCAGGCGTTCCAGAAAAACGCCTTGGGGGGTCAGGCGCGTGTGCGGGCAGGGCAGGCCCTGGACCAGGGCCTCGAAATCGACATGGGCGGTCAGATCGCAATTGCCCGGATCGGTCAGCGGGTCAACGTGCTGATGCGCGTGTAGCGCTTGCAGCGTGTCCCCCAAAGAGCGCCAGTCGCCGTAATCAATGAACAGCGCCGCGCCGCCATTTTGGGCGATATGCTGAGCGATCTGGGCACTTATGGCCGTGGCGGCGGGGCATAGTTCCACCAGATCGCCATCCTTGGTGTCATCCAGACGGTGATCCAGCGATGGCTGGGGCGTGGGCTCGGTCAGGGCAAAGGACAGGGCCCCCTCGGTTTGCGCGATCCGCCGCTCGCGCCATCCCGCGCCGTCGCGGATGAATTGCCGGATGGGCAGCGCGTCGAAAAATTCGTTGGCCACAAAGAACACAGGTAAATCCGAGGGCAGTTCGGACAGGCTGTCGTGCCATTCAGGCGCGTGGCCGGCCAGCCGATCGGCCTGCGCGGCGCGCAAGGTCGGCGAGGCCTCGATCAGGTGTAGGTGCAGGCCCGCATGGAACCCCGGCACCGCCCGCGTGGCACGCAGAATATCCGCCATCAAAGTGCCGCGCCCCGGCCCGGCCTCGGCCAGAACGAAAGCGGCGGGCGCGCCCTGATCCATCCAGCTTTGGGCCAGCGATAGCCCGATCAATTCGCCAAACATCTGGCTGATTTCCGGCGCCGTGGTGAAATCCCCCGCCGCGCCCAAAGGATCGCGGGTGGTATAATAGCCAAGCGTCGGGTGCAGCAGGCATTCGGCCATATAATCCGCCACCGACAGCGGGCCGGTGCGGCGGATGCGGGCGATCAGGTGGTCGGTCAGGCTCATTTTGAGCGCCGCACATAAAACAGAACCCCCAGACCAACCGCCACCATGGGCAAGGACAGCAGCTGCCCCATCGTCAGCCCCCATTCGCCCAGTCGCAGGATATGGCCCATCGGGTTCTCCAGCGTGATGAACTGATCGTCGGCCTGACGGAAATGTTCCACGATCACGCGGGCCAGCCCATAGCCAGTCAGGAAAACGCCCAGCAGCAGCCCCGGCTTTTTCAGCGCCCCAGAGCGGAAAGCCAGCCACAACAGAACCGAGGCCAGGACGACCCCCTCCAGAAAGGCCTCATAGAGCTGCGAGGGATGGCGCGCGCAGAGACCCACCACGCCTTCGCAGGCCTGAGCCGAGGCACCGGGGAACACAACGCCCCAGGGCAGATCGGTGGGACGGCCCCATAGCTCGGCGTTGATGAAATTGGCGATCCGGCCCAGCATCAGCCCGATTGGAACGGCCAGCGCCAGTAAATCCGCAGTGGGCAGGCGCGGGATGTTGTGGCGTTTGGTAAAGATCAGCGCGGCAATCACCACGCCCAGAAATCCCCCGTGAAAGGACATGCCGCCGCTCCAGATCTGCAAAATCTCGGCCGGGTGGTCCAGATAATAGCCGGGGCGGTAAAACAGCACGAATCCCAGACGCCCGCCCAGGATGATGCCCAAAATCATCCAGGTCAGCAGATCCTCGACCTGTGCAGCCGTCATCGGGGGGCCATCGCGCCACAGCGCCGGGCGGCGAATGGCGCTGAGTACCAGCCGCCAGCCGATCAGAATGCCGGCAATATAGGCCAGCGCGTACCAACGCAGGGCAAAGTCAATTCCGAACAGCGAGATCGAGAAAATCTCGGGCGAAATTTGCGGAAATGGGATCGCGAATGTCATATGCGTCTCTGTGCCTCTGCTATGGCGGGGAAGTCAACCTTGTGGCCCGGCCCTTTGCGGCCCATATAGGTGTCAAACTGTAACGGTGGAGACGCAGGATGCAGACCCGGAACAAATTTCTGGACGATATGTCCCAATTGATGACCAACGCAATGGGCGTGGCCCAGGGCGCCAAGGACGAGGCCGAGACGGCGATGAAAAGCCTGATGGATCGCTGGCTGGCGGATCGCGATTTCGTCACCCGCGAAGAGTTCGAGGCCGTGCGCCTGATGGCGCAGAAGGCCCGCGAGGAAAACGAAGCGCTGAAGGCCCGTTTGGACGCGCTGGAAAAAAGCACCAAATGAGCCGTTGAGCAGGCCTTGCCCAAGGACCGGGGCGAAGGTTAGGTGGCGGCTTTCATCAGCCGCAGGGCATCGCGGGCGATCTGGCGCTCTTCGTCCGCGGGGACGATATGCACCGGCAGATCCCCCAGAAAATCCAGATGTTGCAAGATGCGGCTGCGGATCGGCGCGGCGTTTTCGCCGATCCCGCCGGTAAAGGCGATGGCGTCCACGCCGCCCATCGCCACAATCGCCGAACCTGCCTGACGCGCCGCCCAATAGCAGTAATGCTCGATTGCGAATGCCGCTTCGGCACGGTCCGAGGCCAGCAGCTCGATCATGTTATTTGTCCCGCCCAGCCCCTTCAGCCCGCTTTCCTTGTTCAGCAGGCGCAGGGTTTCGTCTGTGCCGTGATCTTCGACCATGCGCAGCACGGCCATGGAATCGAAGGCACCGGGACGGGTGCCCATCACCAGCCCCTCGACTGGGGAATAGCCCATGGAACTGGCCACGGATGCGCCGTCTTTGATCGCGCATAGGGACGAGCCATTGCCCAGATGCAGCGCCAACATGCGGCGCGGCAGGGCGTGGCCCAGTTTCTCGACCAGGCTGGCATAGCTGAGCCCGTGAAACCCATAGCGGCGAATGCCCTTGTCCCGTTCGGATTTGGGAATGGCATAGGTGGTGACCAGATCGGAATGCCCCGCATGAAAGGCAGTGTCGAAACTGGCGTATTGCGGCAGGTCCGGCACCAGTTCGGCCAGCGCCTGAATAGCAGATAGATTATGCGGATTATGGAGCGGAGCCAAATGGTTGTAACCCGCGACCTGCTGCATGATCCGGGGCGTCAGATGTACCGGGGCGTGCAGATCGGGGCCGCCATGGACGATCCGGTGCGCGGCGGCCTGCATGGCGCTGGCGGGATGGCCCTGTGCGCTCAGCGCTTCCAGAATGGATTTGAACGCGGCCTTGTGATCGGGGGCGTAGACCGGCTGGTCCAGCGCGCCCAGTTTGATTCTGGCATTGCCGCCGATCTCGGTGACTTTGCCCTCAAGGATGGCGGTCAGGCCCATATCGAACAGCTCGATCTTGATCGAGCTGGACCCCGCATTCACAACCAGGATCATTCCGGTGCTCCGGCGGCGATGACCCCCAGCGCGGCCGAGGCAATCCGTGCCGGGGCCGCCTGCGCGCGCGAGGTCAAAAGGATCGGCACTTTTGCCCCCAGCACCAGCCCCGCCGCGCAGCAGCCCATGCCCAGGACCATCAGTTTGAACAGGGCATTCGCGGTGGTGATATTGGGGCTGAGGATGATGTCCGCATCCCCGCTGACCGGCGAATCGAACCCCTTGGCCAGCGCGGCCTCTTTGGACAGGATCAGATCCATCGCCATGGGGCCGCTGACGGTGCAATGGGGCAGGGCGGTTTTGGCCCAATCGGCAATCTCGCGCGCCTCGACCGAGTTTGGCAGCGACGGGATCGGATCCTCGGTGGCGGACAGAATGCCGGCCTTGGGTTCCTTGATGCCCAGCTGATGCGCCAGTTTGACCGCATGTTTCAGGCATTCCTTGCGGGTTTCCACATCCGGATCCACATTCAGCGCGCCATCCGTCATCAGCAGGGGCCGGTCCGAGGTCGGCGTGGTGATGTGAAACACATGTCCGCAGCGCGTGCCCGGTGCGCGCAGCCCCGCCGAGGACGGCAACAGCCCCTTTAGGAAGGTCGAGGTATGAATCTGTCCTTTCATGATCGCCTGCACCTGGCCATTGCGGGCCAGTTCTGCGGCTTTGGGGGCGGCGGTGGCGTGCGGGGCGTCGATCTGGGGCAACTGGGAAATATCCCATTCGATCTCGTCCGCGGTTGCTTTGATTTTTTCAATGTCGCCAATCAACACCGGGTCCGCCAGGCCCAGTTCTGCGGCCTCGCGGATGCCCTCCAGCGCGTTGACCGAGCCGGCATTCACCAGCGCAACGCGGGGTTTGGGCAGATCGTGGGCCTGGTCCAGCAATCTTTGCGGCGCTTTGGCCGAGATCGGGGACAGAAACGGAAATGGATCACGGACGGTAAGCTGCATTCAATTGACCTTTCGCTGCGCCGGGCAACTTCTGAAATGAGCGGTCAGGGTAACAAACCTGTGTCATTGCGCCAGAGGTGTCGTAGCGGACACTGTATTATGGGGGGTGCCTGCCGATTAACCATGCAGCCGGGTCAGGGCCTGGGCGATCCTTGAAATGCCCTCGGGGATGCGTTCGGACGGGATCGAGGAATAGGCAAGCCGATAGAAATTCGGTGGCGGTGTGCCGGTTGGAAAGAAATGCTCCCCTGCCTCGATCAGCACGCCCCGATCCATCAACTGTCGGGTCAGGTGGCGGGTATCGACGCCGGCGGGGGCCCGCATCCAGATGGATGAGCCTCCAAAAGTGCCGCTGCCCGCGATTTCCAGCCCGTGTTCATGCAGCGCCTGTTCCATCACCTGACGGCGCTGCGCCAGTATCGTGCCCATCCGGTGGATCTGCGCGTCGTAGTGCCCAAGCGACAGAAAATAGGCCGCTGTGCGCTGGATATGTCCGGGCGGATGGCGCAGCACGCTGGCACGCAGGGCGCGGGCCTCGCGGATGAAGGCCTCGGATCCGACCAGATAGCCCAGCCGAAGCCCCGGAAACAGCGATTTCGAGAAGCTGCCGACATAGATCACCCGCCCGTCCTCATCCAGCGATTTCAGGGCCGGAGAGGGTTTGGACAGAAAGGACATCTCGAATTCATAGTCGTCCTCGACGATCAGGGCATCCATTTCGCGCGCCCGTTGCAGCAGGGCATGGCGGCGCTCCAGCGGCATGGTGGCGGCGGTCGGACATTGATGCGACGGCGTGGTGAAAATCACGTCCGCCTGGGGAATATTCTGCGGAGGCAGCCCGCGCTGATCGACATCCACCGGGCGCATGTGGCAGCGCGATTGCGTCAGGATATCGCGCAGCGCCGGATAGCAGGGGTTTTCCACGGCGGCCACGCGTCTTTGCGTCAGCAGCACCTGCGCGGCCAGCCACAGCGCATTCTGCGCGCCCAGGGTCAGCAGTACCTCTTGGGGGCGGGCCACGATCCCGCGCCGGGGCAGGCTGTGACGCAGGATAAACTCGATCAGCTTGGGATCGTCCCGATCGTAATAATCTGTGGTCAGAGAGGTGAAATCCTTTTGCCCCAATGCCTTAAGGGCGCAAAGGCGCCAGTTTGCATGATCGAACAGCGCCGGGTCCGTCTGTCCGTAGATGAAGGGAAACTTGAACTGCGACCAGTCTTTGGGGCGCTCGGGCGTGGCGCCTCCGGTGAATTTCTGGCCGATGGCGCGGCTCCAGTCCACGGCGTCGCGCCGGGTGATGGTTGGCGGCTGTGCGGGGGGCTCGGGCGCGGTATCCGAGACATAGTAGCCCGACCGTCCGCGCGCTGT
Source organism: Paracoccaceae bacterium (assembly GCA_002708925.1). Taxonomy (GTDB): domain Bacteria; phylum Pseudomonadota; class Alphaproteobacteria; order Rhodobacterales; family Rhodobacteraceae; genus Thalassobius. The sequence continues at coordinate 24,246 of PAPN01000048.1, read as the reverse complement.
CAGATAGTCATTGGCGACCAGCTCGGTATAGGCCAGGGTCACGGTGATACGGCTGACGCCCAGGTGTTTGGCCAGCCCACGCGAGGAGGGCAGCTTCTCGCCGCGTGTGATCTGCCCCGAGAGAATCCCCTGCGCGATCATCTGCTGAATCTGCGCCTGCAATGTGCCCTGCGCCAGTGGGTCCAGGAAAAACGTATCCGCCGAAATGGTCATGGGGTCAGCCTAAACTGGACTTATCGGCAGGGCAATCTGGCGTGACAAGCGGCAGCGGTTGCGGCACAGTCTTGCAAAACAGGAGGACGCCGTGAAGATTGCGATTATGGGGGCCGGGGCCGTTGGGTGTTACTATGGGGCGATGCTGTCCATGGCGGGGCATGAGGTGGTGCTGATCGGCCGCCCGGCGCTGGTTCAGGCCGTGCGCGCGGATGGTCTGATTCTGGATAAGGCGGGGCAGCAGCATGTGTGCAGGGTGCAGGCCTCGGACCGGCCGGACGCGATAACCGGCGCCGAGATGGTGCTGTTCTGCGTCAAATCGGGGGATACAGCCGCCGCCGGACGCCAGATTGCGCCCTTCCTGAGCCCCGATGCGATGTTGCTGAGCTTGCAGAACGGCATTTCCAACCCCGAGACCCTGGCGCAGGCAACCGGGCATTCTGTCATTGCCTCGGTTGTGTATGTGGCCAGCGGCATGGCCGCGCCAGGGGTGGTCAAGCACCAGGGACGCGGCGATCTGGCGATCGGTGGTGACAGGGCGGCCGGGGCTGCCGCGATTTTGCAGGACGCCGGTATTGAAACGCAGGTTTCAGAGGATGTGATGGGGCTGCTTTGGGGCAAGCTGGTGGTGAATTGCGCTTATAATGCTCTCTCTGCGGTGACGCGTTTGCCCTATGGGCCGCTTTATGCGGGCGACGGCATTCCCCGGCTGCTGGACGATATCGTGGCCGAATGTCTGGCTGTCGCACAGGCCGAGGACATACGGATTCCCGCAGACACCATCCCGACGGTCAAAGGCGTGCCGGACTGGATGCCGGGGCAGTTTTCCTCGACCGCGCAGGATATCATGCGTGGCCGCCCGACCGAGATCGGTTTTCTGAACGCAGAGATTGTCCGGCGCGCAGAGAAACACGGCCTGTCCGTTCCGCTGAACCGGATGTTGACCGCGTTGGTAGAGCTGATTGACCGGGCCGAGTAGCCCCGCAGAGGACGCGGGATTTCCGGTGCCGGGTAGGGGCCGGTTTTGCGAACCGGGCGGCATTCGAAATGCAAAAGGCCGGAGCTGCCTCCGGCCCTTTCAGGCATGTGTGCGGCGAAGCGGCGTCAGCCGAAGATCTTTGTCAGCGCCTTGTCTACCGTCTCGCTGATCAGGTCGATGTCCTGCGGCGTGACGATCAGCGCGGGCGAGAAATAAAGCGCATTATTGCGTTCCGGAACCGAGCGGTTCGCCGCCCCGATGATCACGCCATTCGCCCCGCATTCGGCCACCACGGCGGCAATGTCCTGTTCGGACACGGGTTCCTTGGTCGTGCGGTCCTTTACCAGTTCGATCCCCTGAAACAGCCCCAGGCCGCGCACATCGCCGATGATTTCGTGCTTTTCCTTCAGCGCCTCGAAATTGGCCATCAGGCGCGCGCCCATCTGGGTGCAGTTGTCCAGCAGGTGTTCGTCCTCGATGATTTTCATATTTTCCAGCGCGGCGGCAGGGCCTGCCGTGCAGCCCCCGAAGGTGGAAATATCGCGGAAATGGTCCAGCTTGTCGGTGGGGTCGGATTTGAACATCTCGAACACCTCTTCGGTGGTCACGCAGATGGCGATGGCCGCATAGCCGCTGGCCACGCCCTTGGCCATGGTTACGAAATCGGGTTTGATGCCGTAGTGCTGATAGCCAAACCAGTGCGTGCCGGTGCGCCCGATGCCGCAGACGACCTCGTCAATATGCAGCAGGATGTCGTATTTCTTGCAGATCTCCTGTACGCGTTCCCAGTACCCTTCGGGCGGGGTGATGACGCCGCCACCAGCGGTGACAGGTTCCAGGCACAGGCCGCCGATCGTGTCGGGGCCTTCGCGCAGGATGACGTCCTCGATCAGATTGGCGGCGGCAATGCCGAATTCGCGGCCCGACAGATGGCCCAGCCCCAGCTCTTCCTTGCGGTATTCCATGCAGTGCGGCACGCGCACGAAACCGGGGGCAAAGGGGCCGTATTGCATCCCGCGTTCGTCCTGCCCGCCCGCTGACATGGTGGCCAGGGTGCCGCCGTGATAATCGCGGTCGCGGTACAGGATCTTGTGCTTTTTACCGCCGTATTTCTTATGCGCGATCTGGCGGATCATCTTGAAGGCCTTCTCGTTGGCCTCGGACCCCGAGTTGGTATAGTAGACGCGGCTAAGCCCTGGCATCTTCTCGATCAGCTTTTCGGCGAATTGCGATCCGGGGACCGAGCCGGCAGATTGCGCGAAATAGCACAGCTTCATGATCTGATCGCGCACGGCATCGGCGATCTGTTCACGGCCGTAGCCCACATTCACCGTCCAGACCCCGCCGGACACGGCGTCCAGGTATTCCTTGCCGTTCTGATCCCAGACACGCATTCCCTTGCCCTCGATGATGATGCGCGGGTCTGCGGTTTCAAAGGGTTTGTGCTGGGTCAGGTGGTGCCAGACATGAGCGCGGTCGGCGTCCACCACCGCGCGGATATCGTTTTCCAGAGTGCCGTCCATTTCGATATGCTCCGATGCAAGAAGGGTGCGCCGTAGCGCAAAAGATGCGGGCATTACACACTTGATCGGGGGATTTGGAATATGTCCAGATGGCATGTTCTATATGTCCAGATCTCTGGCGCGCAGTTTCCTCGCCGCCTGCGTAGAATTTGAGCAGCCGGGCCAGAGCCCCCGACAGCCCCCCGGCAGAGGCGCTCCAGACACCGGGACTTGTGCAAAGGGGCTTGCGGTTGCGGGGCTCTCGCGGTCTGTTGGCCTCAGAACCCGGAGCGCCTATGACTGACCAAGATTTCCTGACCCAATTGTTTGATGCGGCCATTCAGGCGGCGGATCCTGCGCGGGCTTTGGCGGCGCATTTGCCCGCAGCTCCGAAGGGGCGCACGGTTGTGATCGGGGCGGGCAAGGGCGCGGCGCAACTGGCCGCCGCGTTCGAGCAACTATGGCAGGGGCCGCTGGAGGGGGGGGTTGTCACGCGGTACGGCTATGGCTGTGCGTGCCGCGATGTGCGCGTGCTAGAGGCCGCGCATCCTGTCCCCGATGAGGCGGGACTCGCTGCCTCCGAGGCGCTGTTTTCCGCGGTTTCGGGGCTTGGTGCGGACGATCTGGTGGTGGCTCTGATCTGTGGTGGGGGCTCGGCTTTGCTGGCCGCGCCGGCCGAGGGGCTGACCCTGGCGGATGAGATCGCGCTGAACGAGGCACTGCTGGCCAGCGGGGCGCCCATCGGCGCGATGAATGCGGTGCGCAAACAGGTCAGCCGGATCAAGGGCGGACGGCTGGCCGCCGCCGCCGCGCCCGCGCGTGTGGTCAGCCTGATCGTGTCGGATGTGCCGGGGGACGATCCGGCGCAGGTGGCTTCGGGGCCGACGGTGCCGGATGCGGTGGGCCGGGCCGAGGCCCTGGCGGCGGTGCGCGATTACGGCATACAGCTGCCCGCCCGGATTGCCGCCTTTCTGCGCGATGCTGCTCAGGATGCGCCCGCCCCTGATGCGCTGGCGTTTCAGCGCAATGAAACCCATGTGATTGCCTCGGCGGCCAAATCGCTTGAGGCCGCGGCGGCACTGGCCGAATCCCAGGGTATCCCTGCGGCAATCCTGTCCGATGCGATCGAGGGAGAAGCCCGCGAGGTGGCCAAGGTTCACGCGGCCATTGCCCGCGAGGTGGCCATGAAGTCGCGCCCCTTCGCGCCGCCTGTTCTATTGCTTTCGGGGGGGGAAACCACGGTTACCCTGCGCGGATCGGGCAAAGGCGGGCGGAATTCAGAGTTCCTGTTGTCTCTGGCGCGGGAAATTGACGGGGCGGAGGGGATAACGGCTTTGGCTGCGGATACTGACGGGATTGACGGGTCCGAGGAAAATGCGGGTGCTTTTGCCGATGGCGCGTCTGCTGCCGCGATGCGTCGGGCCGGGATTGACCCGGCGCAGGCATTGGCTGGCAATGATGCCTGGACCGCGTTTCAGGCAATCGGAGCGTTGTTCGAACCGGGCCCGACCGGCACCAATGTCAACGATTTTCGGGCCATTCTGATCCGGAATTAGACGCCATGGGTGGGGCAATCGCCCCCCCCGGCCTTGGTTTATTCGGTGTTCAGCAGCACCACTTCGACACGGCGGTTTGCCTCGCGGCCGGCATCTGTCTGGTTCGGGGCGACGGGCGACAGATAGCCCATGCCCTGGGCCTCCATCTGCGCGCGGGGGACGTCATGCGCCGTGGCCAGGCGCTCAAGGACAGCCGCCGCCCGGCGCTTGGACAAAGCCACGTTGTTTTCCAGGGTGCCAACCGTATCGGTATGCCCGACCAGAGCCACCCGGCGGGACGGATCCGCGCGCAGAAAGGCCGCCAGCGCCTGCAACGAGGCAAACGGGCCGCCCGACAGCGCGGAAGAGCCCGTCTCGAAGGCCAGATCCGACAGAACCACATGACCGAACTGAGACAGCTGCGCGCTTAGATCGGTGTCGGGCAGCGCGGTGGGCGTCGCGATCTGCACGGTAGGAACGCCAGCCCTGGCCGGGGTCTGCGCGACACGGATCATTTGCACGAAACCGGCGTTTTCGGTCCGGCTGACCAGTAAGGTCAGGTGCATGTCCTTGCCGCGCCGGGCCGCCAGGAACCGGAAATCTGTCAGGTCTACATGCATGTCAGGGGCGGGCAGGACTTCGGTTGCGAACCGGAAATCGAAACCGCCGCAGGCCTCGCCGCCGCATTCGAACAGCAGGGTGTAGCCCTCGGTTAGCAACTGTTCACGCAAGGGGGCGAACAGTTGCAAAGAGGTCAGCCCCTGCGCCGCAATCTGCCAGCTTTGCCGGGTGATCTCGCCTTCAAGCGGCTGCACCGGCACGGCCCCGTCCTGAAACGGGCCCAGCGGCAGCGCATAGCTGTCCATCGGGCTGATCTCTTCGGCCAGGGGGGTGGCTGCTGCGGGCAATTCCAGCGACAGCGCCCCGGCTGGCAGAGCCGTCATCAAAGCGCAGAAAAGGGCGAAGGGGCGCAGCATCAACGGGATTGCGAGTGGTACTCGGTATTCGGGCGCATATCCAGGGACGAGGACACGCGGTTTGTCATGTTATAAAACGCGGCGGTGTTGGCGATGTCCCAGATGTCCTTGTCTGTCCAGCCGACGTCGCGCAGGGCCTGACGGTCCTTTTCCAGAATGGTGGCGCTGGCCTTGGTGACCAACACGCTGAAATCCAGCATGGCGCGCTGTTTCGGGGACAGATCGGCGACGCGATAGTTCATCACCAGCATTTCGCCCAGAATGGGATCGCCGGACAGTTCGCGCCCGGCGGCGCCATGGGCCGTCAGGCAGTAGAAACACTTGTTTTCCGAGGACACGGTGACGGCGATCATCTCGCGTTCCAGTTTGGACAGGCCGCTGTCGGCCAGCATGATCTTGTTATAGAGCGCGGTGAACGCGTTCAGCATTTCGATGTCGCAGGCGTTCGCCTTCAGCACGTTGGGCACCAGGCCCAGTTTTTCCTCGCAGATGGCAAAATATTTCGCCGTGTCCTCGGGCAGAGGATCAACGGGGTGCAGGTCCAGGGCGGTCAACATGTCTTTGGAGGTCATTTTATAAATCTTCTTTGTGCTTGCGGTAATGGTACTGGCCGACTTTGGTCATTCCCAAATCTGAATATAAGCCATTGGCCGCAGCGTTGTCTTGTGTGCAGACAACCGAGAAATAGCGCGCCCCGTTATCGCGCGCCCAGAATGCCCCCAGTCGCATGAACCAGCGGGCCATGCCCTGTTTGCGCTGATGCGGCAGCACATACATCGCGTGCAGCATCGCCGTGTCCCCATGGATGCCGACATAGGCACACCCGGCGGGGGAATCGTTCAGACGCCCCAACAGAGCGGTTTTCGGCTGGGCTGCGCGTTCCATCACGGCGATGCGTCCGGGGCCGATATCGCCCTTGGCCCAGATGTCGATCTGAATTGCCAGAGGCTCCCATACCGCGAAGGCGGTGACGGGGGGCGGGAATTCGGTGGCCAAATCCGCGACAGGGGCAACCCACAGGTTCACCGGATCGACGATGACATAGCCGTTTTGCTCTAGCAGGGAGTCCAGATCGTTCTGGCCGGCGCGGATCTGGAACAGGCGCGGCTGGTTCAGCGCCTGCATGGCGGTTTCGGCCTGTGCCAGGTCTTGGGCGGTGACAGGCCCGGTGGCCACTGTGGCCGAGACACGCTGTCCGCCGCCCTGGCCCTCGCGGATGATCCAGGGGCCCTCGGGGCGTTCGCTGACGGCGGGCCAGGTGCCGTCGATGACGTCATAGAGCTGCGTATCGTCGGGCAAGCTCATGCGAACATCTCCGACAGACGGGTCATGGCGGCATCGACCTGCGCGCCGTCCTGGCCCCGGATCACGATGTTGGCCCCGTATATGCCGTTGCTTTGAAACGGATAAGATCCGATGGACAGATCAGGGAAATCGGCCGCCAGATCCGCCAGAGGGCCCGCGATCTCACCCTCGCCCCGTTCGATTCGCAGGGTCTGAGACAGCAGCGGCTGCCCGCCCGTCAGCGTTGGTAGGACGCTGGCCACCATGGCCTCGAATACGGCGGGGACACCGGCCATCACATGCACGTTCTGAATGGTGAACCCAGGCGCCACCGAGACCGGATTGTCAATCAGCGCCGCCCCTTCCGGAATGCGGGCCATGCGCAGGCGTGCCTCGTTCAGCTCGGCCCCGGTGCGCTGGTAATGGGCGGCCAGCAGGGCGCGGGCGTCATCGCGGATGCCGATCGGCGTGTCAAAGGCCGCGGCCACGCATTCGGCGGTAATATCGTCATGGGTGGGCCCGATCCCGCCCGAGGTAAACACGGTGTCATAAGCCGCAGCCAGCGCCTGAACCGCGCCGGTGATCGCCTGCGGATCGTCGGACACCACGCGCGTTTCTTTCAGGTCAATGCCGGTGCGGGTCAGCTCTTTGGCCAGAAAGTGCATGTTGCTGTCACGGGTCCGGCCTGACAGGATTTCATCCCCGATTACCAGCATGGCCGCTGTTGGATTTGCCATTCTTTCTGCCCCCTCATCTTGCGCATTCTCCCACTCCGGTATAGGCGCGAGGGATGCGCTTTCCTACCCCTCTTGTACCTGCCACTCTGATCAAGCGATATAAGCGATTTCTGGCCGATTGCCGGCTGGAGGACGGGCAGATCGTGACCGCGCATTGTGCCAATCCCGGCTCGATGATGGGGCTGGCTGATCCGGGGATGCGAATCTGGCTGGAACCCAATGACGACCCAAAGAAAAAGCTGAAATTCGGCTGGCGTCTGGTGGAACATGAGAATGGGCATTTCACCGGCGTCGATACCTCGGTGCCCAATCGCGCGTTGCGCAGCGCGCTGGAGGCAGGGCAGGTGCCTGGCCTGACCGGTTATGATCAGGTGCGCGCCGAGGTGAAATACGGTGCCAGCAGCCGCATTGATTTCCTGCTGACGGGCGGCGGCCCGGATACCTATGTCGAGGTCAAATCCGTCACCCTGTCCCGCCAGCCCGGTCTGGCTGAATTTCCCGACAGCGTGACCGCGCGGGGCACCAAACACCTGGGCGAACTGGCCGAAATGGCCAAGGCTGGCCACCGTGCGGTGATGCTCTATTTGGTGCAGCGAACGGATGCGCAGGGTTTCGCGCTGGCCGCTGACATTGATCCGACCTATGCCGCCGCCTTTGCGCAGGCCCGGGCGCAAGGGGTCGAGGTGCTGGTGTTCGGCACGCAAATTTCGCCTCAGGGTGTCACTCTGGGACAGGCCCTGCCGCTGCGGCCTTAGCTGCTCTGGCCCTGCGGGGCGGTTCATTGTAGAAGTTGGAAAAAATGATCCTGCGACGGAGAAGACTGTTGAAAGACAAGCATGATGGCCGCGTCACCCGCGAGGGTATCCGTATCCACCAAGAGGTGGATTTCGCAGGCATGCACGCCGCCGGCCGTATCGCCGCCGAGATCCTGGATGAGATCGCTGAACACGTCTATCCCGGCCAGACCACCGGCCAGATCGACAAGATCATCGAGGACAAGGTGATCGAGAAGGGCTCGAAATCCGCGACGATCGGATACAAGGGCTATAAGCACGCCAGCTGTATCAGCATCAACCACGTGGTCTGCCACGGCATCCCCGGTGACAAGAAGCTGAAGGATGGCGATATTCTGAACATCGACGTCACGGTGATTGTGGATGGCTGGTTTGGCGATACCTCGCGGATGTATGTGGCTGGCAAGCTGAGCCGCAAGGCCGAGCGCCTGATCCAGGTGACCCATGATGCCCTGTTCAAGGGGATCGAGATGGTGAAGCCGGGGAACACCTTTGGCGATATCGGCCACGCGATCCAGTCCTATGTCGAGGGGCACCGGATGAGCGTGGTGCGCGATTTCTGCGGCCATGGTCTGGGCCGGGTGTTCCATGCGCCGCCCAATGTGCTGCATTATGGCCGTCCGGGCACCGGGCCGGTGCTGGAAGAGGGCATGTTCTTTACCATCGAGCCGATGGTGAACCTGGGCCGCCCCGAAACCAAGGTGCTGTCCGATGACTGGACCGCCGTGACCCGTGACAAATCCTTGAGCGCGCAGTTCGAGCACTCGATCGGGGTGACAGCGGATGGGTTTGAGATTTTCACCCTGTCTCCGGCGGGGATGTTCCATCCGACGTATGGTGTCTGATTGACCCGGCTTGCCTGAGTATTTGCAGAGCAAAGAAGGCGCAATCGCGGTTAAAGCGCCGCGCGCCGGTTGCAAGCTGTTGCGGAAAATGGGGCGGGCGTATAAGCGCGGGGGAAACGCGTGGACTGGCTGAATGGGCCGGGCTGGATATGCTGACAGATGATGGACTGGGCCTGCGGCTGGCGAAGAGGCAGTTTGCGGGCCTTATGACGGAGGCCGGTAGCCGATGATTTCTTTTGCTTCTTACGGGCGCGAGTGGACCCGGAATGTGAAGGGCGATTTGCTCTCGGGGCTGGTTGTGGCCCTGGCGCTGATTCCCGAGGCGATTGCGTTTTCGATCATTGCTGGCGTGGATCCGAAGGTGGGGCTGTATGCGTCGTTTTCCATTGCGGTGATTACGGCGATTGTGGGCGGGCGTCCGGGGATGATTTCCGCGGCCACCGCTGCGACGGCGGTATTGATGGTGACCTTGGTCAAGGAACACGGGTTACAGTACCTGCTGGCGGCGACGATTCTGGCCGGTGTTTTGCAGGTAGGGGCCGGGATTTTGCGGCTGGGCTATGTGATGCGGTTCGTGTCGCGTTCAGTGATGACGGGGTTCGTGAATGCTTTGGCGATCCTGATTTTCATGGCGCAGCTGCCCGAGCTGATCAACGTGCCGCCTTTGACCTATGTGATGGTCGCGGCCGGGCTGGGGATCATTTACCTGTTTCCGCTGTTGACGAAGGCTGTGCCCTCGCCATTGGTGTGTATCATCATCCTGACCACGGTTTCGCTGTCCATGGGGCTGGATCTGCGCACGGTTGGGGATATGGGCGAGCTGCCGGACACGCTGCCGATTTTCCTGTTGCCCGATATTCCGCTGACCTTTGAGACCCTGATGATCATTCTGCCATACTCGGCCGCAGTGGCCGCTGTGGGCCTGCTGGAAAGCCTGATGACTCAGAACCTGGTGGATGAACTGACCGATACGACATCCAGTAAGAACCAGGAATGCGTGGGCCAGGGTGTGGCGAATTTCTGCACCGGGTTTATTGGCGGCATGGCAGGCTGTGCCATGATCGGCCAGTCGATGATCAACGTGAAATCGGGCGGGCGCGGGCGGCTTTCGACCTTTGTCGCGGGTGCCGTGCTGCTGATCCTGGTGGTGTTTCTGGGCGATCTGGTGGCGCGCATTCCGATGGCCGCATTGGTGGCGATCATGATCATGGTGTCGGTGGGCACGTTTAGCTGGTCCTCGTTGAAATCGCTGCGCGATCACCCGCCCAGCAGTTCCATTGTGATGGTGGCGACCGTGGTGTTCGTGGTCTTTACTCATAACCTGGCGATCGGTGTTCTGGTGGGGGTGCTGCTGTCGGGCATCTTCTTTGCCTGGAAAATTGCGCAGCTGTTTGGCGTACGGTCCGAGCTGTCGGATGACGGGCGCGAGCGGCGCTATATCGTCGAGGGGCAGCTGTTCTTTGCCTCGTCCGAGGATTTCATGAAAGCGTTCGATTTCCGTGAGGCGCTGGAGCGCGTCGTGATCGACGTCAGCCGCGCGCATATCTGGGATATTTCCTCGGTTGCGGCTTTGGACATGGCTGTGCTCAAATTCCGCCGCGAGGGTGCGGAGGTTGAGATCATCGGCATGAACAAGGCGTCTGAAACCATTGTGGACCGTCTGGGCGAACATGACAAACCCGGCGCGATGGATAAGCTGCTGGCACATTAAGGAGAGAGCCATGACCGGAAAGATCATCGCATTGGTGGATGGCTCGGCCTATTCCGAGAGCGTCTGCCACCACGTAGCCTGGATCGCGGGGCGCACCGGCGCGCCGGTGGAACTGTTCCACGTTTTGGGCCGTCGCGAGGGGGGCTCGGGGGATCTGAGCGGCAATCTGCGGCTGGGCGCTCGGACGAAAATCATGGGCGAGCTGGCCGAGCTGGATGCGCAGCGCGCCAAGCTGGCGCAGGCTCAGGGCCGGGCTATTCTGGATGACGCCAAAGAGATCGTGGCCGCGGATGGGGTGACGGATGTGGCCCTGCGCCTGCGCAACGGGGACATGGTAGAAACCGTGACCGAACAGGAAGAGGGTGCCTCTTTGATCGTGATCGGCAAGCGGGGCGAGGCCGCGGATTTTGCCAAGATGCATCTGGGGTCAAACCTGGAGCGCGTGGCGCGGGCGACCAAAGCGCCTGTGTTTGTGGCCAATCGCGCGTTCAAGCCAATCGAGACCGTGCTGATTGCCTATGACGGCGGCGTGTCTGCGATGAAGGCGGTGGATTACGTGGCGCGCGATCCGTTGTTTGCCGGGCTGGCCTGCACGCTGGTGACGGTGGGCAAGCCCAGTGAGGCCGTGCAGCGCGGGCTGGAAGATGCGCGCGCGACTCTGTCGGCGGGGGGGCATAGGGCCGAAATCAAGGTGGTGGACGGTGCGCCGGAAACCGCGCTGGGCGAGCTGGTGGAGGCCGAGGGCTATGACCTGCTGGTGATGGGCGCCTATGGCCATTCGCGTATTCGCGCGATGATCATCGGTTCGACCACCACGCAGATGATCCGGACCTGTAAGGTGCCTGTGGTGTTGGTGAAATAGGGGCGCTGCCCCCTGCGCCTGTGGCGCATTCCCCCGGAGTATTGGGATCAGAAAGAAGCGGATCGGGCGGTCAGAAGGGTGATCGTGGTGTCGCCATAGCGCCGGGCGTCGAGCTGGGTGAGCTGTGGAGGCGGTGTGATGGCGGTGTTTTCTTCCCAGACGATGAGGGCGTCCGGGGCGATCCAGCCGTTTTCCAGGGCGGTCTGGAGGGCGCGTTCGCCTAAGGATTTGCCGTAGGGGGGATCGAGGAAGATCAGGGTATAGGGGGCGTCGGGATTTGGCGGCAGTTTACGGGCATCGCGGCGGATGATCCTGGACTGAGATTTGGCCTGGCAAATCTGGATGTTCTGGCGCAGGAGCGCGTTGGATTTATTGCCATCGTCCACGAAGGTGGCGTGGGCGGCACCGCGCGAGAGGGACTCGAGCCCTAATGCGCCGGTGCCGGCGAAGAGATCCAGTACGCGGGCATCGGTGATGGGATCGCCGAAGCGGCCTCCGGCCAGCATGTTGAACAGGCTTTCGCGGGTGCGATCGGTGGTGGGGCGCAGATGGGCACCGGGGTCGCCCTTGCCGACGGCGGCCAGGGCGCGTCCTTTGAAACTGCCTGCGACGATTCTCATTTCATCAGGGACTTCAGGTCGGTGTCGGGGCTGGCAACGGCGTTCGGATCGGGGGATTTGCCTGCGTCGATCAGGCGTTTGCCGATCATGTAGGCGCGCGGGTCATTGGCGGCGTCCACGGCCAGGAGGGTTTCACCCCGATAGTACCAGAAAGAGACCGCGCCGGGTTTGTCGCCGGGGCGGGTGATCACGCGGTCATAGCCTGAATTCAGCCCGGCGATCTGTAGTTTCACGTCGTACTGATCGGACCAGAACCAGGGTTTGGGGATATAGGTTTTCCCCGCGCCCAGGATGTTTTCGGCCACGCATTCGGCCTGATCAATGGCATTGGGGACGGATTCCAGGCGGATGCGGCCTGTGCGATAGGGGAAAGAGGCGCAATCGCCTGCCGCCCAGATGGCCGGATCGCTGGTGCGGCCCTGGGCGTCTGTTTTGATGCCGTTTTCGATGTCCAAGCCTGCGGTTTCGGCCAGGGCGGTGGCGGGGGTGATGCCGACGCCGACGATGACGAAATCCGCCTCCAGTTCGGAGCCGTCGGTCAGGCGCGCGCCGGTGACGTGGCCCTGACCCAGCAGGGTTTCCAGGCCCACGCCTTCGCGGATGTTCACGCCGTGGCTGATGTGCAATTCGCGGAAATAGCGGCTGGTTTCGGGCGCGGCGACGCGTTGCAGGATACGGTCGGCCATTTCCACCAGGGTGACGTTCAGGCCTTTGGTGGCGGCGACGGCAGCGGCTTCGAGCCCGATATACCCGCCTCCGACGATCAGCACCTTGGCGCCGTCCTTGAATTCGGGGGCCATGGCATCGACATCGGTCAGGCCGCGGACCACATAAACGCCGTCCAGGGTGCCTCCGATTGCGGCGGGCAGGTGGCGGGGACAAGAGCCAGTGGCCAGAACCAGCGCGTCATAGGGGATCGTCCGATCGCCCACGCTGATGGTTTTGCCGGCACGATCAATGCCCGAGACCCGCGCCCCCAATCGCAGGTCAATCCGGTTGTCCTGATAGAAACTGAGCGGGCGCAGATAGAGCCGCTCCAGCTCCATTTCGCCCAGCAGGTATTTCTTGGACAGGGGGGGGCGCTGATAGGGGGGGGCGGTTTCCTCGCCCACGAGGGTCAGCGTGCCTTCGAAACCTGCATTGCGCAATTTGGCAACCACCGAGGCTCCGGCCTGACCTGCGCCCACGACGACAATCTTGTCCATATCCAAATCTCCGATGCGGCCGGGCTGGCCGTCCTGTGCGCGCACCCTATATCGTGCGGCGTGAGGAGTGCAACGAAGGACGAAAAATGACGATAGCAGTCGGAGACCGCCTGCCAGATGCGAATTTTCTGGTGATGACCGAGGAGGGGCCCGCCACCGTGGCGCTGGCCGAGAAACTGAAAGGGCGCAAGGTGGTGATTTTCGCCGTACCGGGGGCGTTTTCAACCACTTGCCATGTGGCGCATATGCCCAGTTTTATTCGCACAAAAGACGGGTTTGCGGAAAAAGGCGTGGACGAGATCATTTGCCTGGCGGTGAATGATCCGTTTGTGATGAAGATGTGGGGCGAGGCCTCGGGGGCGCAGGAGGCGGGGATTACCTGCCTGTCGGATGCCGATGGCAGCTATGCCAAAAGTATCGGTCAGAGCTTCGATGCTGAAATTGTGGGCTTTTACGGGCGCTCGCTGCGCTATGCGATGTATGTCGAGGATGGGGTGGTGAAAGTGTTTCATCCCGAAACGAGCCGGGGGTGTGAGATTTCCAGCGGTGAGGCGCTGCTGGCAGAGATCTGACAGAACCGCGCGGGCGGTGTTCTGCTGCGTGCTGCGATTGAGTATTTTCAGAGCAAAGAAGGGGCCGGGCCTGCGATGGGCGCGGCCCCTTTGGGATCAGGAGGTCTGGATGAGCGTTCGGGTGGGGAAGGGAATATCGATTCCGGCGGTGTCCAGGGCCTCTTTGACGGCGCGTTTCATATCGGCCTGAAAGGCGAAGAAGTCGGGTGAATCCACCCAGACCCGGACCAGGAAATCGACTGAGAAATCGCCCAGGTTGTTGACCTGGATAAATGGGGCTGGGTCGGTTTTGGCGCGCGGATCGGCCATGATTGTGGTGCGGATCACGGTTTCGGCCAGTTTGAGATCGGACTCGTAGCTGACTCCGAAGGTCCATTCGGCCCGGCGGGTCGGGTAGATCGAGAAATTGGTGATCGTGTTGCCCCAGACTCGGGCATTGGGGATGATGATCTGGACATTCGCGGCGCTGGCCAGCTCGGTATAGTTCAGGGAAATGGATTTGACGGTGCCGGTTTCCCCGCCGATCTGGACGAAGTCCCCCAGTTTGATCGGGCGGAAGAGGATGATCATCACGCCGGCTGCCACATTGGACAGCGTGCCCTGAAGCGCCAGGCCAATCGCCAGGCCCGCCGCGCCGATGATGGCAACAAAGGATGTGGTCTGAATGCCAAAGGTGTTCAGGATGAACAGCCCGGCAAAGATCAGGATCACATAGCGCAGGATATTGCCCAGAAAGGTGAACAGCGTATCGTCGAGGGAGTCGTATTTCAGACCCAGCCTGATGATCCGGCGGCGCGCCCATCCGGCGACCACGAAACCAAGGATCACGATGGCGATTGCGGCCAGCACGTTGCCCAGGACGGTGGTCAGGAACTCGGCCGTGAGCATATCGCCCAGGGTGATGCCATTGGTGATTTCGATGCCAAGGATGTCAGAGAAGGTCATGTTGTCAGTTGATCCAGTTTTCGGGCCAGTTTCACGTCCTGTGCGCTAAGGCCGCCCACGTCATGGGTGGTCAGCGTGACGGTGACGCGGTTCCAGATGTTGGTCCATTCGGGGTGGTGGTTCCATTTTTCGGCCCACATAGCCGCGCGGGTCATGAAAGCGAAGGCTTCGGTGAAGTCAGAGAACGCATAGGTCTTGGTTATGGCGTCGCGGCCGTCCAGCAGGTGCCAGCCCGTTTCCAGAAGCGGATCCAGCATGGTCTTGCGTCCTGTATCGCTGAGTCTTTCGGTCATTGGTGATCCTCTGTTTGGGCCCTCTTGAAGGGGCCATAGTCTGTCAGGATGTCGATTTCTTGGGCTACGGCCTGGCGTTCGCCTTGCAGGAATTGCTCTACCGCGCGGGCAAAGCCGGCATCCGCGATCCAGTGCAGCGAATGCGTTTCCACCGGCAGGTAGCCGCGGGCTAGCTTGTGATCGCCCTGGGCACCGGCCTCGACTTTTTGCAGGCCCTGGGCGATGGCATAGTCGATGGCCTGATAATAGCACGCTTCGAAATGCAGGCAGGGATAATCCTGAATGCAGCCCCAGTAGCGGCCAAACAGCGTATCCTGCCCGATGAAGTTCAGCGCCCCAGCGATGGGCACGCCGTCCTGTTCGGCCAGCACCAGCAGGGTGTCGTCGCGCATTGTGTCGTGGGCGATTTCGAAAAACGCGCGGGTCAAATAGGGCGAGCCCCATTTGCGCGCGCCGGTGTCCTGATAGAATTGCCAGAAGGCATCCCAGTGATGCGCTTTGATGTCGTCCCCTGTCAATTGCCGGATGCTGCCGCCAAAGCCCTGCGCGACACGGCGTTCCTTGCGAATGGTTTTACGCTTGCGCGAGGACAGGGCGGCCAGAAATCCGTCAAAATCCGTGTAGCCGTCATTAAGCCAGTGAAACTGCTGCCCGGTGCGGTGCAGCAGGCCCATCTGCTGGCCTGCCAGCGATTCCGCCTGCGTGCAGAAGGTCACATGCAGGGATGAGACCTGGTGTTCCGAGGCCAGTTGCACCGCGCCCTGGATTAAGGCGGACATGCCGGCCAGTTCCGCGCCCGGCAGGGTCAGGAAACGCGGGCCGGTGACGGGCGTGAAGGGCACGGCCAGTTGCAGCTTGGGATAATAGCGCCCGCCTGCGCGCTCATAGGCGTGGGCCCAGGAATGATCAAAGACATATTCGCCCTGGCTGTGGGATTTGGCATAAAGCGGCGCGCAGGCGATCAGCGTGTCCCCGCGTTTGGCCAGCAGATATTGCGGCTGCCACCCCGTGCCTGGCCCGACGGAGCCGCTGTTTTCCAGCGCAGACAGAAACCGATAGGTCGTGAAAGGGTCCGGCGCGCGGCCATCGCCCGCGCGGGCGCAGGCGTCCCACGCAGAGGGGTCTACCTGGCCAAGGCTGCCAAGCACCTGAATCTCTATAGTCTCTTGCGCCATCTGTCCCTTGCGTCCCTTTTGGCAGTATCTGAGCCAAAATTGCCCCGGATCAAGCGGGGATCGCGGCGGCGTAGCCCTCGAAGGTCACATTTTCCGCGATCTTGCGGGCTTCTGCCTCGGCCTGAGCCGAGCGGATGGTCCAGCACAGCACATGGGCACCGCGGTTTTTCAGATCCACAACGCGCGGGCGAGGCAGGTCGGCGGCTTCGTGACTGATGAAACAGGCTCCGACCGAGTCATAGTCGGGGATTTCGCGCAGCCTGTCGCGGGTGCGGGCGGGCAGCAGCTGCCAATCCGCGGGGGTATAGGCGCTGGTGGTCAGCCCGCGCGGCACGTCAGGCGCAAGAATCTGCATTTGCAGCATAGAGTGCGGGTTGAAAGACATCACCGCCACCTTGCCGGTGTATCCGGTCAGGGCCTGGGCGGTTGCGCGCTCCAGCAGGCCAACATTTGCGCCCATTGCGCCGTCCTGATCCTTTAGCTCGACCAGCAGAGGCACGCGCCCGCCGATCAGATCCAGCATCTCAGGGAACGTGCGGATCGTGTCCGCCCCGCCCGCTAAGGCGATCTGCGCCAACTCCTTGGCCGTTCGCCCCCGGATCGGGCCGTTTTCACCCGTCAGGCGCCCCAGGTCATAGTCGTGAAACACCATCGCCTGCCCGTCTTTGGACAGTTGCAGGTCAATCTCAATCCCATAGCCCGCGTCTATCGCGGCCCGGATCGCGCTGACCGAGTTTTCCACCCGGCCGGCGCGGATGTCATGATAGGCGCGATGCGCGATCGGGGCTTTCAGGAACCCCCGTGGCAGGGGGCTCATTTGATCTGGAAAATGGCTTCGATTTCGACGGCCACGCCCAGCGGCAGGGCGGCGGCGGACACCGCCGAGCGCGCATGGCGGCCCTTGTCGCCCAGGGCCTCGACCAGGAAATCCGAGGCCCCGTTAACCACCTGGGGCTGTTCCACATAATCGGGTGTCGAGTTCACGAAACCGACCAGTTTGACCACCCTTTCCAGCCGGTCTATATCCCCCCCGCAGGCGGCCTTTAGCTGCGCTAACAGGCTGATTGCACAGGTTTTTGCGGCGGCAGCGCCATCGGCGGTCAGCAGGTCGTCGCCCAGTTTTCCGGTGATGAACCCATTCGCATCCGCAGATACCTGGCCGGACACATACACCATGTCCCCCACGATCACATAGGGCACATAATTCGCAGCCGGGGCTGGCGCGTCGGGCAGGGTGATGCCCAGTTCAGCCAGGCGGGTTTCGATGGTTCCGGTCATGTCCGTATCCTTGCGTTTGAACGTGCGCGCAGGCTAGCGCACCGCCCGGCGAATGCAAGACGCCTATTCGCGGAAGGCCTTGGTGAAATAGTCCGACAGGGGCTTGATCAGATAGGCCAGAGGCGTGCGGTCCTTGGTGCGGATGAAGGTCTCGACGGGCATTCCGGGCAGCAGTTTGGCCCCGTCCGGCAGGCGCGACAGCTCTCCCTCGTTGGGCAGAACCTCAATCCGGTAAAAAGCGGCCTGGGTGGCCTGATCAGTAAACGCATCCGCCGAGATTTGCGCGACTTTGCCAAACAATTCCGGGGTGTCCCGCTGATCGAATGTCGAAAACCGCAATGTCACGTCCTGCCCAAGGAAAATCTGATCCACATGAATCGGAGGCACCTGCGCGGCCACCACCAGAGGCCGGTCCTGAGGCACAAGAAACAGCACGGGATCGGCGGGTTTGATGACCGAACGGGGGGCGAAAAACTGTAGCCCATACACGACTCCGGACACCGGTGCCCGCAGGTTCAGACGCTGTAGTTTTTGCAGCGTCGCGCGTCGGTTTTCTGCCGATTCCAGCTCGCGATATTGCAGGTCGCGCAGGGTGGTCAGGGCCTCTTCGCGGCGCAGCGTGTCCTTTTTCAGGATTTCCAGCTCAATCTCGGTGATCCGCCCCTCGGCCTGCGCCCGTTCCGAGGCCAGTTGCCCGACCTGCCCGGCCAGCTTTGCCTCCTCTCTTTGCAGGGAAAGAACCCGCGCGGCCTGCGCCAGGCCCTTTTCCAGCAGGGTGCGCTGGCTGGCCAGTTCCTCTTGGATCAGGTCCAGCTGTGCGGACAGTGCGCTGCGCTGCGCGTCGATGCCCTCGATCTGGCTGCTGATCTGCCCGCGGCGTTTTTCCAGTTGCGCGATCTCCTGACGCACAGAATCCAAGCGCGCCTGCAACAGTTGCGCCTGCCCCTGCATCAGTTCCAGCACCTTGGGGTCGGCCGCGCCGGCCTCTTGCAGGCGGGGATCGAACCGGATGTCAGCGCGGCCGTCGCGCTCGGCCTCCAGGCGGCCACGGCGGGCCATCAGCTCGTAAAGCTGGCCTTCGATGATTGTCAGCTGGGTTTGCAGATCGTCCGGATCCAGGCGGATCAGCATCTGTCCGGCCTCGACGAAATCGCCCTCGTCCACCAGAATATCCTGAATGACGCCGCCGTCGGGATGCTGCACGACCTGCCGGTTCTGGTCTACCTCGACCTGCCCCGAGGCAATCACCGCGCCCGAGATATTCGTCAGCGCCGCCCAGCCGCCGAAACCGGCGAGCAGCACCACCAGCGCTGCCAGCCCCAGCGTCAGCGGGCCGCGCACCGGGAATTTCGTGGTGTCTGTCCGGGTCATTGGACGCCCCCCTGATTATCGCCGCGCGCCAGGGCCTGTCGGTTCTGTACGACTTTTTTAAGTACATCGTCTTTGGGGCCAAAGGCGCGGACCTGGCCGCCGTCCAGCATCAGCAGCAGATCGCATTCCTGAATGGCGGCGGGGCGGTGGGCCATGATCAGCACGGATTTGCCCTCGGATTTCATGGCGCGGATGGCGTTGTTCAGGGCCTGGCTGCCTTCGTTATCCAGATTTGAGTTCGGCTCGTCCAGAACCAGGATCACCGGGTCCGAATACATTGCGCGCGCCAGGCCGATCCGTTGGATCTGACCGCCCGACAGACGCCCGCCCGAGGCCGCAACGCGGGTGTCGTACCCCTCGGGCATCTTCAGGATCATCGCGTGGGCGTCGGCCTTTTTCGCGGCGGCGACGATTTTGGCCGCATCCGGGGTGGGGGACAGGCGGGCGATGTTTTCGGCAATCGTGCCGTCGAACAGCTCTACCCGTTGTGGCAGATAGCCGATCAGCTGGCCCAGAACGGAGGGGTCGTATTGCTCGATCGATGCCCCATCCAGACGGATTTTCCCACCTGCGGGCCGCCACAGCCCGGTGATTGCGCGCGCCAGCGTGGATTTCCCCGCGCCCGAGGTGCCAATGACGCCCAGAGCCTGCCCCGGCTGCACCACGAAATTCACCATCCGCAGCGTGGCCTGCGATTGTCCGGGCGGGACCAGCGTCAATTGCTGCACCTCCAGCTTGGCCTGGGGCGTGGGCAGGGCGGTGCGCGGCTGTTCGGGCGGGACGGTGCCCAGCAGCAGCGCCAGGCTTTCCCAACCTTTGGCGGCGCGCTGGAACAGGGGCCATTGACCGATGGCCAGCTCGATCGGGGCCAAGGCGCGGCCCATCAGGATGGAGCCCGCAATCATTGCACCGGGGCTTAGTTCGCCCACCAGCACCAGATAGGCGCCCAGCCCCAGCATGGCCGATTGCAGGAACAGGCGGAAGGTCTTGGTCAGGACGCTGAACAGCCCCCCCATATCCGAGGCCGCCAGCGATTGTCGCAGCGCCTGATCGCGGGCTGTCTGCCAGCGATGAAAGCTGGCCTCGCGCATTCCCATGGCCTGCACCATTTCCGCTTCATTCACCATTTGCCCCGAGATCTGCTCGGACTGAACGGTGGCCATATTGGCGCGGGCGACGGGCAGGCGCGTGGTGGCCTGATTCAGGATGGTCAGCAGGATCAGGATCGCCCCGCCTCCGATTGCCAGATAGCCCAGCCAGGGGTGAAACAGCAAAATCCCGGCCAGGAAAATGGGGGTCCAGGGCATATCGAACAGCGCCATCAGCGGCGGAGAAATCAGCAATCGCTGGATCGATTCCAGATCGCGCAGCCCGGTGGCGCTGCTTTCGTCCGGCGCGATCGAGGATTTTCGGATCACGGCGTCAAACACACGTTGATCCAGCCGCGCCTGAAACCGCGAACCCACCCGCGCCATGATCCTTGCGCGCGAGAAGTCCAGCAATCCCATCATCCCATACAGGAACCCGACAATCAGGGTCAGCCCGAACAATGTTTCAAACGACCGGCTGCCCAGCACCCGGTCATAGACCTGCAGCATGTAGAGCGGCCCGGTCAGCATCAGCAGGTTCACGAAAAAACTGAAGAGTCCGACGGTCCAAAAGAGCCCGCGACTCTCGCGTCGCGCGGCGCGCAGCTCGTCTTTGCCAGCTTCTATTTTTGGGTTCTTCATTCTCTGAGGTCCGGTTTTCCCATGGCCTGCCCTTTCGGTTTGTGGCGTTTTGCTGTAATTGCAACGCCCAAAGCTCTGTCACACATCTGCCACAGAGAATTGACTTGCCGGACAGGGTGGCTGGGCTTCCTTAATACTTCGACTAAATAGATCACCAAACGACTGATATTGGAAAAAAACGTGCCGGTACAGCATTACAATATCCCTTCTTCCGTTTTGCCTAAGTTGGGCGCGGCCGTGTTGATTGCGGCTTTGGCCGGGTGCACCGTTGCGGGGCCCGACCATCCGCAAGGCGAGATTTTCGATCCCTATGAAGAGGGCAACCGTAAAACCCACGAATTCAACCGCGCCCTGGACCGGGCTCTGGTGCGGCCTGCCGCCAAGGGCTATGTGACCGTCGTCCCCGAGGGCATCGCGATCAGCGTCGGTAATTTCGCGGAAAACCTGGGCGAGCCGTCCTCGGCTGTGAACCACGCGCTTCAGGGGGATGTGCCGGGCGTGGCGCGGAACGTGACCCGCTTCGTGATCAACGTGACACTGGGCTTTGGCGGGCTGTTCGACGCGGCCTCGGATCTGGGGCTGTATCCGGACGAATCCGATTTCGGCGAAACCCTGCATGTCTGGGGTGCCCCCGAGGGCGCCTATGTAGAGCTCCCCGCGCTTGGCCCGTCCACCGAACGCGACGCTGCGGGCAAGGTGGTGGATCTGTTCACCAACCCGCTCAGCTATGTTTTGCCGACGCGCGAACGCAACATTGGCAAGGTCGCCGAAGTTGCGGCAAAAGTAGGAGACCGGGGCCGCTATGCGGATATCGTCGATTCCATCCTCTATGAAAGCGCCGACAGCTACGCGCAGGGCCGGACCATGTACCTGCAAAATCGCCGTCACGAACTGGGAATGGCCACCGAGGATACCTATATCGCCCCAGAAGACATCGACACGGATGGATTTTAAGAAGGGTACTTAAATGTCGTATTTTTCCCGCCGAATTTTTCTGGCCGCTACCGGGGCCAGCCTGGCGCTGCCGGGGCAGGCTCTGGCTTTGAACAACGCGCAGGCTGAAACGCTGGTGAATGCGCTGGTGTCCGAGATCAACCGGGTCATCGACTCGGGCAAATCCGAACGGGCGATGATTGGCGATTTCGAGGTGATTTTCCGCAAATATGCCGATCTGCCCTATATCGCCGCCTATGCCATGGGCGTGGACGGTCGCCGCGCCAGCAGCGCACAGAAGAAATCCTTCACCGAGGCCTTCACCGGCTATGTCTCGCGCAAATACGGCAAACGGTTCCGTGAATTCATCGGGGGCCGGCTCGAAGTGCAGGGCGTGCAAAAGGTCAAAAGCTTCTATCAGGTGCGCACCATCGCCCACCTGCGCGGCGAAGCCCCGTTCGAGCTGGACTTCCATGTTTCGGATCGCACCGGCAAGGATCTGTTCTTCAACATGTATATTGAAGGCATCAACATGCTGCTGACCGAACGCGAAGAAATCGGCGCCATGCTGGATCGCCGCAAAGGCGATATCGACCAGATGATCACGGATTTGAAGAAAACCGGCTGATCCGGCCCGCTTCAAACCAGACCGCCGTCCCTGCGCAAGCCTCTATAAATCACCCTGGTGATTGCCGGGCGCTGGGGCGGCTTTCTCGTCTTCACACTGCGGGGGCTAAGATGCGTCACCGTCCGGCAGCCCGAGACGGCGGCAAAGCCGACGACGAGCAGACAAGCGCGCGTTAGCGCTCCTTTGGATCAAGGCCCGGAAACGCCCCCCCGGATCAGCGGTTGCCACCCCCGCCCAGCAGATCGTCCAGCAGTCTTTCGATCCCCTTCTTGGTCCGGTCCCGGTCATCGCTGGGCGTCCTTTTGGGCCGCGAGCCCCCCTCCAGCATCGGCAGCGGCGAGACGGGCACGCCTTCGTGCACACGCGTCATCGTTTCGTGCCAGATCTCGGCGGGTAGCCCCGAGCCCGTCACCCCGGTCAAAGGCGTATTGTCATCATAGCCCATCCACACCCCGGCCACATAGTCGGCGCTGAACCCAATGAACCAGGCATCGCGCGCGGCCTGAGTGGTGCCGGTCTTGCCCGCGATCGGACGATCCCCCAGCAGCGCCCGCCGCCCGGTGCCCTCGGTTGCAACCTTGTGCATCATCCAGATCAGCTCTTGCGCGGCCTCTTCGCGGATCCCCCGCTCGCCGATCCCGCCGGTGGCGGTCATCACGGGCTCATCATCGCCCTGCATCCGCAATTCGATCAGCCCGTAGGGCTTAACTGAACTGCCGCCATTCAGAATCCCGGCATAAGCGCCCGTCATTTCAATCAGCGTGGATTCCGAGGCCCCCAGCGCCAGCGCCGGTCCCTGCGCCAGATCCGATTCCAGCCCGAAATCGGCGGCAATCTTGCGTACATTTTCCAGCCCCACATCCTGCGCCAGTTTCACCGCCGGGATGTTCAGAGAGGTCCGCAAAGCCTCGGTCAGGGTGACGCGCCCGTGGAATTTGCGGTCATAGTTCTGTGGTGTCCAGGCGCCCGAGCCGGGAATGTTGATGGTGATCTGTTCGTCCACAATCGTGTCATTGGCCGACCAGCCCAGCTCCAGCGCAGTGGCATAGACAAAGGGTTTGAACGAGGATCCCGTCTGCCGCAGCGCCTGGGTGGCGCGGTTGAACGCCCCGGCGACCTTGGTCTTGCGGCCGCCCACCATGGCGCGCACGGCCCCGTCCGCGCTCATGACAACAATGGCGGCCTGCGCCTTGGAACCTTCCTTGACCTTGTTTTCGAAAATATAGGCCAGCGCGTCCTCGGCGGCGGTTTGCAGGCGCTGGTCCAGCGTGGTCTTGATCACCACATCCGAGGCCGAGCTGCGGGTGAAAAACTCGGGCCCCGAGGACATCACCCAATCGGCGAAATAGCCGCCGGCGCGGGCCTCGGCGGCCTCGGACAGCTGGGCAGGGGTGTCCAGCGCGGCCTGGGCGGCGCGATCCGACAGATAGCCCTGTTCCTGCATCAGCCCGATCACCACCCCGGCCCGGTTCTGTGACCGTTTCAGATTGTTGGTGGGGGACAGGGACGTGGGCGCGGTCAGCAGCCCGGCAATCATCGCGGCCTCGGCCGGGTTCAGTGCGGCGGCGGGTTTGGCAAAGAAACGCTGCGCGGCGGCCTCGGCCCCGTATGCGCCGCCGCCCATATAGGCGCGGTTCAGATAGATGCTGAGGATCTCATCCTTGGTGTATTTGGCCTCCATCGCCATGGAGTAAATCGCCTCTTTCGCCTTGCGCCACAAAGAGCCCCGGCGGCAGTCGGCCTCGTAGGCGGCCTCGCTGTCCCATTGGGTGTCATCGTAGACAACGCCCAGGCATAGCAGTTTCGCGGTCTGCTGCGTGATGGTGGATCCGCCATGCCCCGAAAGCGGCCCGCGCCCCTCGCTCAGGTTGATGCGGATGGCACTGGCCACGCCGCGCGGGCTGATCCCGAAATGCCGGTAGAACCGCCGGTCCTCGGTCGCGACCACTGCATTCTTCAGGTGCGGGCTGACCGTCTCGGCGGTCACCACGCCGCCGAACTGGTCGCCGCGCCAGGCAAAGACCTCGCCATCGCGGTCGCGCAGCGTGACAGACCCG
>PAPN01000047.1 GCA_002708925.1 Paracoccaceae bacterium | reverse complement strand
GGTGCGGGCCGATACCTATATCGCGGACCGTGTGGAATTCGACAAACAGGTGCTGCGCGATTTCTATCAGTCGCGCGGCTATGTGGATATTCGCGTCACCGGCGCCAATGCCGAACTGACCGAGGAACGCGACGCCTATTTCCTGGCGGTGAACATTCAGGAAGGCCAGAAATTCCATTTCGGCCAGATCACCACCACCTCAGAGATCAGCCAGGCCGATGCCGAGGATTTCCAGGCGGTGCTTAAGATCAAACCGGGCGTTGTCTATAACCCGGCGCTGGTCGAAAACTCGATTTCGCGGATGGAGCGTCTGGCGATCAAGAAGGGCCTGAACTTTGTCCGGATCGAGCCGCGCATCACCCGCAATGACCGCGATCTGACGCTGGACGTGGAATTCCGCCTGACCCGCGGGCAGCGCGTTTTTGTGGAACGCATCGACATCGAGGGCAACACCACCACGATGGACCGGGTGATCCGCCGTCAGTTCCGCACTGTCGAGGGCGATCCTTTCAACCCGCGCGAAATCCGCCAGACAGCGGAACGCATCCGCGCGCTTGGCTTCTTTGAAGACGCGAAGGTGAACGCGCGCGAAGGCTCGGCGCCCGATCAGGTGATCGTGGACGTGGATGTGGTGGAAAAACCCACGGGCTCGCTCTCGCTGGGGGGCAGCTATTCTACCAACGGCGGGCTCGGCGTGATCGTCAGCGTCAAAGAGGATAACTTCCTGGGGCGCGGGCAGAAACTGTCGCTGTCGATCTCGGGGGCGACGGATAACGCGGTCTATGGGCTGAAATTCACCGAGCCCGCCTTCCTGGGGCGCAACGTGGCCTTCAGCTTTGATATCGGCTACCGCGAGGCCGAAAGCAACTTTGCCAATTACGATACGACGATTGCCACTTTCCGCCCTGGCCTGTCCTTCCCCGTCAGTGAAAACGGGCGTCTGGGGGTCTATTATCTGGGGCAGTGGTCCGACATGGAGCGCCATGTCGCATCCAGCACGCTGGATGACGATGGCAATGTCGTGGATACCTTTGCAACGGTCGGCGGTATCGTTTCGGATGAGATTGACCAGGGCGGTCTGTGGACCAGCGCGGTTGGGTATAAATACACCTACGATTCGCGCCGCACTGGCCTGAATCCGAATGCCGGCTGGCTGTTCGAGTTCGGCCAGGAATATGCCGGGCTGGGCGGCGATGCGGAATATATCAAGACCACCGCCAAGGCCATCGCTCAGACCAAGATCTGGCACGAAGAGGTCACGCTGCGGGCCTCGATCGAGGCGGGGATGTTCCATTACAACGGCACCACCACCGGCCGGTCAATCGATCGTTTCAACATTGGCTCGGGTATCATGCGCGGCTTTGAGCCGGATGGGATCGGCCCGCGTGAATACGATGAGGCCGGCGGGATCAATGACTCGCTTGGCGGTGACATGTTTGCCGTGGCCCGCCTGGAGGCTGAATTCCCGCTGGGCCTGCCCGAGGAATACGGCATCACCGGCGGCGTTTTCTACGATGTCGGCTCGCTTTGGGGGGTGTCGAACAGCGACGCGGCCACGGGGACTGTCCTGTATGACGATTTCTCGGCCCGCCATGTGATCGGCCTGTCGATGTTCTGGAACACGCCCATCGGGCCGCTGCGCTTCAACTTCTCGAAGGCGCTGAAAAAGGAAGAGTTCGACGAAGAGCAGAGCTTCAACCTGACCATCGCGACCACCTTCTGATGCGGTATCTGATTGAAAAAGGGCTGGCGGTGCTGGCCCTTCTTCTTTTGCTGGGCGGGCAGGCGGGCGCGCAGTCGGGCGCAGTGAACAGTCCGGTTCTGACAATCGATTCCGAACAGTTGTTCGTGCAATCCCAGTTCGGCCAGAAATTCGCCCAGGATTTCGAGGCCAGGGGCAAAATCCTTGAGGCCGAAAACCGCCGGATCGAGGCCGAGCTTATCGCCGAGGAAAAAGAGCTGACCGAGCGCCGCGCCACTCTGCCGCCGGCCAAGTTCAGGTCGCTGGCCGATGCCTTTGACGAAAAGGTGGAACAGATCCGCGCCGAGCAGAACGCCAAATCCCGTGCCCTGGCGCAGTCCACCGAAACCGTGCGCCGCCAGTTTCTGCTGGCAGCTGGCCCCGTGCTGGAAAAAATCCTGTTCGAATCCAATGCCGCCGTCGTGGTGGAACGGCGCACCGTCTTCCTAAGCGTGCGAGCGATTGACATCACGGACCTGGCCATTGCGCGTCTGAATGCGGAAATCGGCGATGGCTCGGATCTGGCGCAGCAAACCACGCCAAACGAAGATTCCGAATAGCCCGGCGCTTGCCCCACGCGGCCCATCTTGGTACTGGAAAGCCAAGGAAAAGAAAGGATCCCACCCATGTCAGAGCAGTTGCTGAGCGCGGATATCGCCTTGATCCAACGGATCATCCCGCATCGCTATCCCTTCCTTCTGGTCGATAAGGTGGTCGATATCGACGGGTATAAATCCGGGCGTGGCATCAAGAATGTCACCATGAACGAGCCGCATTTCCAGGGGCATTTCCCCGGTAAGCCGATCATGCCCGGCGTCACCATCATCGAGGCGATGGCCCAGACCGCCGCCATCACCGTGGGCACCGCGCTGGATATGGCCGATAAGAACATGCTGGTCTATTTCATGGCCATCGATAAGGCCAAGTTCCGCCGCATGGTCGTGCCCGGTGACGTGCTGGAAATGCAGGTGACCACCACGCGCGGCAAACCTGGCGGGAAGGTGTGGAAATTCTCGGGGCTGGCGACGGTGGACGGCGAAATGGCCGCCGAGGCCGAGTTCACCGCAATGATGGATCTGGGGGCGCAATAATGAGCGCGCAGATTCACCCCTCGGCGATTGTGGACCCTGGCGCGCAGCTGGGCGCGGACGTCAAGATCGGCCCGTTTTGCATCGTTGGCCCGAATGTGGTTCTGGGGGATCGGGTCGAGCTGAAAAGCCACGTCGTGGTGACCGGCCAGACCGATATCGGCGAGGATACGGTGATTTTCTCGTTCTCGGTGATCGGAGAAATCCCGCAGGATCTGAAATTCAAAGGCGAGGAAACCCGCCTGTCCATCGGCAAACGCAATCGCATCCGTGAACATGTCACCATGAACACCGGCACCGAGGGCGGCGGCGGTCTGACCAAGGTCGGCGATGACGGGCTATTCATGGCCGGCTGTCACGTGGCCCATGATGTGATCTGCGGCGACCGGGTGATCGTGGTCAACAGTGCGGCTCTGGCCGGGCATTGCATCATCGGTGATGACGTGATTATCGGCGGTCTGTCGGGCATTCACCAATGGGTCCGTATTGGGCGCGGTGCGATCATTGGGGCGGTGACGATGGTCACGGCGGACGTACTGCCCTATGGTCTGGTGCAGGCACAACGCGGTGAACTGGATGGGCTGAACCTGGTTGGGCTGAAACGGGGCGGCGTGGCGCGGACGGATATCTCGGCCCTGCGCGAGGCGCTGAAACGCCTGTCTGCGGGCGAGGGCACCTTCATGGAGCGCGCCAAATCCCTGGACAGCGACAGCGCTTATGTGCGCGAGATTGTCGAGTTCATCACCGGCGCCACTGACCGATCTTTCCTGACCCCCAAAGCATGAGCGACACGCTGGCGATATTGGCGGGCAGTGGCGGCTTGCCGGTGGCCTTGGCTGCGGCGCGGCCGGCGGCTGTCTGTATCACCTTTGCGGGTGTTTCACATGAGCTTTTCCGCGTAACCCATGAACATCGCTTCGAAAAAATGGGCGCGCTGTTTGACGATCTAAAGGCGCGCGGCGTCACCGAGGTGGTCTTTGCCGGGTCCATGTCGCGCCCACCGCTGGACCCGCAGGGGTTTGATCCGGTGATGATGGCGCTGGCGCCACGGCTGCTGGCGGCGATGCAGGGCGGGGATGATGCCCTGCTGCGACTGGTCGTTCAGATATTCGAGGAACAGGGGTTTACCGTGCGCGGGGCCCATGAAATTGCGCCCGATCTGACGGTCCCCGAGGGGCTGTTCGCGGGGCCTCAGCCCTCTCACGCGGCGCTGCAAGAT
Organism: Paracoccaceae bacterium; assembly: GCA_002708925.1. Taxonomy (GTDB): domain Bacteria; phylum Pseudomonadota; class Alphaproteobacteria; order Rhodobacterales; family Rhodobacteraceae; genus Thalassobius. The sequence goes on along the minus strand of PAPN01000047.1, from coordinate 22,101 downwards.
ACCGAGCGCGGGGCCGATATTCTCAGCGCGCTTTCGCCCGTCGATGTGGGGCAGGGCTGCGTTGTGGCGGGCGGTCTGTGCCTGGGGATCGAAACGATTCAGGGCACCGATGCGCTGCTGGAATTCGTCGCGCAGACGCCGAAACATCTGCGGCGCGGGGCAAGGGGCGTTTTCGTCAAAGCCCCCAAACGCGGTCAGGATCTGCGCGTGGATATGCCTGCGATTGGCCCTGAAACGCTGCGAAACGCCGCGCGCGCCGGGGTTGAAGGGATCGTGCTTCAGGCAGGATCGGTTTTGATTGTTGACACGAAGAGTGTCCTGCAAGAGGCTGAAAAGGAAAGTGTTTTCATCTTGGGGCGCGTGTTGTGATCCGGGTGTTCCTGATCGCCGGAGAGGCCTCGGGCGATAAGCTGGGGGCGGCCTTGATGGCGGGGCTGAAATCCCTGGTGGATGTGGAATTCCACGGGATCGGCGGCCCCCTGATGACGGCCGAGGGGCTGCGCAGCCGCTTTCCCATGGATGAGCTGTCGGTCATGGGCATCGCCGAGGTGCTGCCGAAATACCGGCATTTGAAACGCCGCATTGCGCAGACGGCCCAGGCCGTTCTGGATCTGCAACCGGACGTTCTGATCACCATCGACAGCCCCGATTTCTGCCTGCGTGTGGCCCGGCTGGTCAAAGACCGCAGCGATATTCGCACGGTTCATTACGTCGCCCCCACCGTCTGGGCCTGGCGCGCGGGCCGGGCGCAGAAAATGGCGCGCGTGATTGATCAGGTGCTGGCGCTTTTTCCGTTCGAGCCGCCCTATATGCAGGCCGCCGGGATGGCCTGTGATTTCGTCGGGCATCCGGTGGTGGCCGAGCCCGTCGCGACAGCACAGCAGGCGGCAGAATTTCGCACTGCGCACGGGCTGGACGCGCGGCCTTTGCTGATGGTGCTGCCGGGCTCGCGCCGGGGCGAGGTGTCCCGTCTGACGCCGATTTTCGGGCAGGTGGTGCAGCGCCTGCACGCGCAGCGCGCCGATTTGCAACTGGTGATCCCGACCACGGCCAATGTCACCGATCTGGTGCGCGATCAGGTGGCCGGCTGGCCGATCACGCCGGTCATTCTGTCGCCCAAAGGCCAGGATAAAGAGGCTTATCTGGCGCGCAAAGCGGCCTGTTTTGCCGCGGCGGATGCGGCGCTGGCGGCGTCTGGCACTGTCTCTTTGGAACTGGCGGCGGCAAACACACCGATGGTGATCGCCTATGATATGAACTGGCTGAGCCGTCAGATCATTGGCCGGATGCTCAAGGTGGACACGGTGACTTTGGTTAATCTGGTGTCCGAAACCCGCACGATTCCCGAATTCATCGGGGCCGATTGCAAGCCCGAAAGGATCGCGCCGGCTGTTCTGTCGCTCTTGCAGGGCGATGCCGGTCAGGCCGAGGCGATGCGCCTGACGATGGAGCGTCTGGGCCAGGGCGGCGAGGCCCCCGGTCTGCGCGCAGCCCGCGCGGTGTTGCAGGGATTGCAGGCTTAGAACGCGGCCTTCAGGTCGCTGAGCGCCTGAACCGGATCGTCCGATTTCCAGATTTCCTCGCCAATGCCAAAGAAATCCGTCACCGGGGCCAGCGCGGCGACCAGATCGGCCGAGAGGGCCCCCTCGGCCACCACGGGCACTTCGATCATCTGCGACCACCATTCGAACAATTCGTGCGCGGCGATGGTGCCGTCGAACAGCGGCGTCTGGCCCACCGGCCCGAACGAGACATAATCCGCCCCGGATTCGCCCGCGTTCATCCCGTCATGGCGCGAGGCCCCGCAGAAAGCGCCGACGATGGCATCCTCGCCCAGCTCCTTGCGCGCCTTGCGTACCGAGCGCGCCCCGTCCAGCAAATGCACCCCGTCCAGCCCCAGCCGTTCCACCAGCAGCAGATGGCTGTCAATCACAATGGCCACATCGCGGGCATGGCAGACCTCGCGCAGGGCATCGCCGGCGCGCAGCAGGCGGTCCTCGTCGCGGGTGGCCAGGCTTAGGCGCAGGCAGGCGATCTCATGCGTGTCCAGCACGCGGGCCAATTGATTGGGGAATTGCGACAGTTCGAACTCGGGCGGCGTGATGAGGTAGATCTGCGGGTGCTCAGTCTCGGCCATCTTGGGCTCCTGTCGGTGGTTTGAGGCGTCTATACAGGGGAAAATTCCGTTTGAAAATGGGGGGCGGGGCTGGAATTGAGCCCGCCCATCGCGTATCAGCGCCCGGTCAGTATCGGAGATAGATCAATGCCCACCGGGACCCCTCAGCCTGCCTTTGTCCTTGTCCGTCCGCAGATGGGCGAAAATATCGGATCGGCCGCGCGCGCCATGTGGAATTTCGGGCTGGATCGGATGCGGGTGATCTGCCCGCGCGATGGCTGGCCGAACGAGCGCGCCGTGGCGCTGGCCAGCGGGGCCGGGCGGCTGCTGGACGAGGCAATCCTGGCCGACAGCGTGGCCGAGGCCGTGGGCGATTGCACCTATGTGTTTGCCACTACGGCGCGGTCTCGCGGGCTGACAAAGCCGGTGGTCACGCCCGAACGGGCCATGCAGATCGCCGCCGAAAAAATCGCCGCGGGGGAAAAGGTGGCCGTGATGTTCGGCCCCGAACGCGCGGGGCTGGAGAATGACGATATTGCGCGGGCCAACGCGATTATCTCGGTCCCGGTGAACCCGGAATTTGCCAGCCTGAACCTGGCGCAATGCGTGTTGCTGATGGCCTATGAATGGCGCCGTCAGACCGCTGAAATCACCCCCGAGGTGACCGAAATGGCCGGCGCGGACTGGGCCAGCACCCTTGAGATCGAAAAACTGGCCGAGCATTACGAAGGCCGTCTGGATGACGCCGGGTTCTTTTTCCCCGAAACCAAGGCCGAGGGCATGAAGATCGTGCTGCGCAACTTGTGGTCTCGGATGCCGCTGACGCGCTCGGATGTGCAGATGCTGCACGGGATCATGCGTCAAATGGTGCGCTGGAAAGAGCGCGGCTGAGCGCTGGACGAACCCCCTTATGCGCCCTAGATTTGGCGCCAGAGACGACCCAAAAGGCACATCATGAGCGACAAACGCAGTATCTTCGAAGAGGTCTCGGACGAGGCGCCCAGCACCCGCACGCCCCCTGCGGGCGGGATGATTGACAAAGGCAAACGCGGGGCCCGGCGCGGCATTCGCGCCTGGCTGCTGGTGCTGTTTGCGCTGGTGGTTCTGATGATCGCGGTGGGCGGGCTGACCCGCCTGACAGACAGCGGCCTGTCCATCACCGAATGGAAACCCGTCACCGGGGCGATCCCGCCAATGAACGCGGCCGATTGGCAGTCTGAATTTGAAAAATACCAGCAGATTCCGGAATTCCAGTTGCAAAACAGTGGCATGAGCCTAGAGGAATTCAAATCCATCTATTGGTGGGAATGGGGCCACCGGCAGCTGGGCCGGGTGATCGGGCTGGTGTGGTTCCTGGGCTTTGCCGGCTTTCTGGCGGCGCGCGCGATCCCCGTGGGTTGGACCGGACGGCTGGTGCTGATCGGCGCTTTGGGCGGGTTGCAAGGGGCCGTGGGCTGGTGGATGGTCAGCTCGGGCCTGACGGGGACGATGCTGGATGTGGCCAGCTATCGTCTGGCCACTCATCTGGGGCTGGCCTTCATCATTCTGGGCTTTATCGCCTGGTACGTGTTCCTGCTGGGCCGCGAAGAACGAGACCTGATGCAGGCTCGCCGCAGCCGCGAGGCCAAACAATGGGGAATCGCGACGGGCTGGCTGCATCTGGCCTTTGTGCAGATCCTGCTGGGCGCGCTGGTCGCCGGGATCGACGCAGGCCAGAGCTTTACCGATTGGCCCTTGATGGGCGGGCAGGTTGTCCCGCCGCAGGCCTTCGATCTGACGCCGGTCTGGCGCAACTTCTTTGAAAATCCGGGGCTGGTGCAGTTCATCCACCGCTGCGTGGCCTATGTGCTGGCGATCTATGCGGTGATGGCGCTGCTGAAGGGGCGTAAATCGGCCCATGCGGGCACCCGCGCGGCCTTTTCCGCGGCCTTTATCGCGGTGCTGGGGCAGGTGGGGCTGGGCATTTATGTGCTGTTTTCGGGCGTGCAGGCCCATGTGGCGCTGACCCACCAGATCATCGCGGTGCTGGTCTGGGTGCTGATCCTGCGCGCGCGTTTTCAGGCCGGCTATCCGGTGGCTGACAAAATCAAAGGAGCCTGACCATGACCGCCTATGACGATTTGATGGGGTTCACCCGCCAGACCGAGGCCCTGGGACAGGTCGCCGGGCGTCTGGGCTGGGATCAGGAAACGATGATGCCGCGCGGCGCGGCCGATCAGCGGGCCGAGGAAATGGCCGCGATGGAATCCGTTCTGCACGCCCGGCGCACCGACCCTCGGGTGGGCGAATGGCTGTCGCAGATTGACGCGGCCGATCTGGATGAGGTGGGGCAGGCGCAGTTGCGGCACATCCGGCGCAGCTATGATCGTGCGATAAAAGTGCCCGCCGATCTGGCCGCGACATTGGCGCGCGTGACCAGCCGCGCCCAAGGCCAATGGGCGGCGGCGCGGGCGGCGGATTCATTCGCCGATTTCGCCCCCGTCCTGTCCGAAGTGGTCGCCCTGCGCCAGCAAGAGGCCCAGGCCCTGGCCGAGGGCGGCGATCTCTATGATGCGTTGCTGGATGGCTATGAGCCCGACACCAAGGCGGCAGAGCTGGAGCAGATGTTCTCTGCCCTGCGCCCCCGTCTGGTCGCCCTGCGCGAGGCCGCCCTGGCCAAACCCGCCCCCGCAGGCGTGACCGGCACTTTCGACGAACAGACTCAGATGAAACTGACCCGCCAACTGGCCCGCACCTTTGGCTATGACGGCCATCACGGCCGCGTGGATAAGGCCGTGCATCCGTTCAGCTCGGGCTCGGGGTTGGATGTGCGGATCACCACCCGCACCAGCCCCACCGATCCGTTCAACTGCCTCTATTCCACCATCCACGAGGTCGGCCACGCCTGCTATGAGCAAAACATCAACCGCGCCTATCTGCTGACGCCGCTGGGGCAGGGGGTGTCCATGGGCGTGCATGAATCGCAATCACGGATTTACGAAAATCAACTGGGCCGCTCGCGCCCCTTCACCGGCTGGCTGTTCGGCCAGATGCGCGATGCCTTCGGCGATTTCGGCATCTCGGATGAGGATAGCTTCTACGCCGCCGTCAACCGCCTGCAAAACGGCTTTATCCGCACCGAGGCCGACGAGGTGCAATATAATCTCCACGTCATGCTGCGGTTCGATCTGGAACGCGCCCTGATCTCTGGAAACCTGGCCGTCTCCGACCTGGAAACCGCCTGGAATGACCGCTTCAAGGCCGATTTCGGGTTCGAGGTCGATAAGCCCTCGAACGGTTGCCTGCAAGATGTGCACTGGTCCGTCGGGCTGTTCGGCTATTTCCCCACCTACAGCCTGGGCAATGTCTATGCCGGCTGCCTGAACGCAGCGCTGCGCCGGGATGTCCCAGATCTGGACGCGGCCCTGTCCCAGGGCGATACCAGCCCCGCGACCGATTGGCTGCGCCAAAATCTTCAGACTCACGGCGGGCTCTACAAACCCGTCGATCTGATCACCCAAGCCTGCGCTGCCGCCCCCTCCGAGGCCCCGCTTCTGACCTATCTGGAACAGAAATTCAGCGACCTCTACAATCTCTAACGGCACTGTCAAAACGGCACTGTCAAAACCGTCAGCCCGGCCCCTCTGCGCATTTCATTCTGATAAAAATACTTCGGGGGTCGAGGAAAATCCCCCGGATTTTCCTCCAGGGGGCTGGCCCCCTGCCGCGCGGCTTGCCCTCAGCGCCCGTCCAAATGAAAACCGCGGCCATCCGACAAAGCAGCAGGCCCCGCCGAAGCGGGGCCATCAGTCTCAGCTGTCTGCCTCATCCGCGTCTTCGTCGCCGCTTTCGGCAATCCGCGCGACCGAGACAACCTCTTCGCCCTTGCCGGTGTTGAACACTTTCACCCCACCGGCTGAGCGCGACCGGAACGAGATCCCCTCGACAGGCACCCGGATGGATTGCCCTTTCGAGGTTGCCAGCATCACCTGATCGTCCATTTCCACCGGGAACGAGGCCACCAGTTCACCGCCGCGCATTGCCTTGTCCATGGCCATCACGCCCATGCCGCCGCGCCCGCGCACCGGATAGTCGTGGCTGGAACTCAGCTTGCCCGCGCCCGCGCTGGTGATCGTCAGGATCAGGTTCTCTGCGGCCGACATTTCGGCATAACGCTCTTGTGGCAGGGCGGCGTCGGCATTGCCGCCATCCTCGTCGCCCTCGGCCTCTTCGGTGACACCGGCCATCAGGCGGCGCATTTTCAGATAGGCGGCGCGCTCGTCCGGGGTCGCGTCAAAGTGACGGATCACCGACATCGACACCACATTATCGCCACCCGACAGTTTGATCCCGCGCACCCCGGTCGAGTTCCGCCCCGCGAACACCCGCACATCCGTGGTGGGGAATCGGATCGCCCGGCCTGAATTGGTGACCAGCATCACGTCGTCATCTTCCGAACAAATCCGCGCATTGACCAGGCTGACCGAGCCATCCTCGGGCAGTTTCATCGCGATCTTGCCGTTGGATTTGACGTTGGTGAAATCCGACAGACGGTTGCGGCGCACATCGCCCGCCGAGGTGGCAAAGACGATTTGCAGGTCGGCCCAGTCGTCCTCAGGCACATCCACGGGCATGATTGCCGCGATCGAAACGCCCTGCGGGATGGGCAGGATGTTGATGATCGCCTTACCCTTGGCGGTGCGCCCCCCCTGCGGCAGGCGCCAGGTCTTCAGCTTGTAGACCATCCCGTCGGTGGTAAAGAACAGCAGTTGCGTATGGGTGTTGGCCACAAACAGCGTGGTCACCACGTCCTCTTCTTTGGTCTGCATCCCCGACAGGCCCTTGCCGCCGCGTTTCTGCGCGCGGAAATCGGCCAGCGGCGTGCGTTTGATATAGCCGCCCGAGGTCACGGTCACGACCATGTCCTCGCGCTCGATCAGGTCCTCATCCATCATGTCACCGGACCAATCGACGATCTCAGTACGGCGGGGGACGGCGAATTGTTCGCGCACTTCGCGCAGCTCATCGGCGATGATGCCCATGATACGATCGCGCGAGCCCAGGATTTCCAGGTATTCCTTAATCTTGCCGGCCAGCTCTTGCAGCTCGTCCGTGACTTCCTGCACGCCGATCTGGGTCAGCCGTTGCAGGCGCAGCTCCAGAATGGCGCGGGCCTGGGTTTCCGACAGATTATAGGTGCCATCGTCGTTCATCTTATGGGTCGGATCGTCGATCAGACGGATGTATTCGGCGATGGATTCGGCCGGCCAGCGGCGGGTCATCAGCTTTTCGCGCGCCTCGGCGGCGTCGGCGCTGGCGCGGATGGTCGCAACCACTTCGTCCACATTGGTGACGGCGACGGCCAGACCACACAAGATATGCGCCCTCTCGCGCGCCTTGCGCAGCAGATAGGCGGTGCGGCGCGCCACAACATCCTCGCGGAAGTCGATGAACGAGGTCAGGAAGCGCCGCAGCGTCAGCTGCTCGGGCCGCCCGCCATTCAGCGCCAGCATGTTGCACCCGAACGAAGTCTGCATGGGCGTAAAGCGGAACAGCTGGTTCAGCACCACCTCGGCGGTGGCATCGCGTTTCAGCTCGATCACCACGCGCACGCCGTTGCGATCAGATTCGTCCTGAACGTGGCTGATGCCCTCGATGCGTTTTTCGCGCACCGCTTCGGCGATCTTTTCGATCATCGAGGCCTTGTTCACCTGATAGGGGATCTCGTCGATGATGATGGCGTAGCGGTCTTTGCGCAGCTCCTCGACGCGGGTTTTAGAGCGGATCACGACGCTGCCGCGCCCTTCGAGATAGGCCTTTCGCGCGCCCGAACGCCCCAGCATGATGCCACCCGTCGGGAAATCGGGGCCGGGGACATATTGGATCAGCTGTTCGCTGGTCAGGTCCGGATCGTCAATCAGAGCCAGCGTGGCATCCACGACTTCGCCCAGGTTATGCGGCGGGATGTTGGTGGCCATACCGACCGCAATACCGCCGGCACCATTGACCAGCATGTTGGGGAAACGTGCGGGCAGAACTGTTGGTTCCTGGTCCTTGCCGTCATAGTTGTCCTGGAAATCGACCGTATCTTTGTCGATGTCGTTCAGCAGGAAGGCAGCGGGTTTGTCCATCCGCACTTCGGTGTAGCGCATGGCCGCCGGGTTATCCCCGTCCATCGAGCCGAAGTTGCCCTGACCATCCAGCAAGGGCAGCGACATCGAGAAATCCTGCGCCATCCGCACCAGCGCGTCATAGATCGCGCTATCGCCGTGGGGGTGGTATTTACCCATGACATCGCCGACCGGACGGGCCGATTTACGGTAGGCCTTATCGTGGCTGTTGCCGGTTTCGTGCATGGCATAGAGGATGCGCCGATGCACAGGTTTCAGACCGTCGCGCAGGTCCGGAATGGCCCGGCTGACGATGACGCTCATGGCGTAATCCAGATAGGACGATTTCATCTCGTCCGTGATCGACACGCTGGGGCCGCTGTATGTGGGGCGCTCTGGTGCGTTTTCTTGTTCGTTTTCAGGGGGTTGAGGCGTGTTGCTCACGTTATCTTACCGCTCTGTCTGGATCGTCTATATTTTGTTACATTGGTTATATCAGAGCCATCATATGGGGTGCAATGGCTGTCGCGATCTGATTACGCACAGACAAAAAGGCCCCGAAAAATCGGGGCCCTTCAACGCGATCAGAGCTCTGTCAGACGATGGTGATGGTGTCCGCAAGATAAGAAATTTCTCCGATCCCCCAGGGACCAAATGTGATGGATTCACCGCCATCGAATCTCAGAAACTGGTCCCCGTTGTTATCAACGCCTCCAAACAGATCCACCACTTCTTGGGCGGTCAGTGTGCCGTGGTCGCTCCACAGTGCGTCGTCCAACTGCAGAGTGTAGCGTTCACCGAAGAACATCAACGTATCATTCCCATCGCCGACCCCGAAAATAAACAGATCATTGCCGCCCACTACGTATAGTTCAGTATCGGCCCCGTAGAGAACGTCATCCCCGGCCCCGCCGATGATCGTGTCATCAAAGGCCGATCCATCAATTGTGTCATTCCCGGCGCCGCCCTCGATATAGTTGCTACCAGAGTTAAACCCAGCACCGCCATGGCCACCGGATATTCTATCATTTCCAGCGCCGCCAAATATGGAATCGTGGCCCCACGCGGCGTAGATATCATCATCCCCATCCCCGCCATAGATCAGATCATCCCCTTCGCGCCCGACTATGGAGTCATTTCCGTCGCCACCGAAGAGTCTGTCGTTACCGTGTGCTCCATAGAGGGTGTCGTGCCCATCGCCGCCGAAAATTGTGATGTTTCCATAAACAGGCGTGTAGACATCAGCCCATCTGACGTTGTCGTCTCCGTCGCCGCAGTGGATCAGGTGGTTTCCATCGCTGTAAAAGATTCTGTCATTTCCGGCCCCGCCGAAGAATGTGTCGTTGCCCTCTACTCCATAGAGGGTGTCGTCTCCGTCGCCGCCATTCAGCAAGTCGTCTCCGTCGCCGCCATTCAGCAGGTCGTCATCTGCGCCGCCATGGAGCGTGTCTTGGCCTTCCCCGCCGAAGAGCGCATCATTCGCGTCCCAACCCAATATCAAGTCGTTTCCTGCGTCGCCCAAAACCAAGTCTGCACCATACCCCGCGCTGATCTGATCGTTGCCGTCTCCTCCGAAGATCGTGTCATCCCCGCGGCCGCCGTAGATCACATCATCGCCCGTTCCGGCATCGATCAGATCCGCACCGAGGCCCCCGCCAATCAGATCATCTCCGTCGTCGCCATGGCTTATATCATCTCCCTCGCCGCCCCAAAGCGTATCGTTGCCTTGACCGCCGCTTATCAAATCAGCGCCCCCCCCCACCACGCAGAATGTCATCGCCGCGCCAGCCCCAGATCGTGTCGCTGCCGCCTGCGCCAGTCAGGCTGTCGTCACCTACGAATCCAAAAATCTCTTCGTCGTCCTCATCCCCGACGACTGTAATGCGGATTTGAGGAAGAAGAGTGGGGTCTCTCATCCAGGCTAGGATGTTGGACAGAAAAGTCGGCTGTTTGAAATAGGACCTATCGAGTTGCATGACATGTCTCTTTTACCGGTAAAATGAACTGGCAGCCGAAATGTCAAAGACAGGGCTGCCTGGCGCAATTCTAAACCATAAAAGGACGAAAAACCAACCAACTCCACCCGCAAAGCGAGCGTAAGCGAATAAGGTTTGGCAGGGCCTAATGGCCGCTGGCTGGGCTGTCGAATGGCCCGCGCTTCGGCAGGGGGCCGTTCGGTCTGAGTTTCAATAATCCGAGGGGGTCAGACGATGGTAATATCGTCGATCAGCCCGGTCAGATCGAAATAGCCGGTCAGGGTGACCGTTTCGCCTGAGGCGAAGGTCAGCACCACGCCACCGGCCTCGACCGCGCCGAACTGGTCAATCACCTGTTGAATGGTCAGCGTCCCCGAGGCCGCCCACAGATCGTCATCCAGCTCCAGCCGGTCGCCTTCGGTGGTGTCAAAATCCATGACCGTGTCCTGGCCGCCGCTGGTTGTGAAAAAGAACACATCCGCGTCGTCGTTCCCCCAAAGCACGTCATTGCCTTCGCCGCCGACCATGGTGTCGCGGCCCGCGCCGCCCTCAAGGGTGTCGTTGCCCTCGCCGCCATCGACCGAGTCATGGCCCGCGCCGCCCAGGCCCCAATCGTGTCCAGCCTCGCCGCGGACCGTGTCCTGGCCGTTGCCGCCTTCGATGATGTCATCGCCGTAATGGCCGTTGATCACGTCATTGCCCGAATTGCCATAGACGATGTCATTGCCGCTTCCGGCCCAGATTTCGTCAGCACCCATCCCGCCAAAAACCAAATCCGCGTGGGTTCCGGCAAAGATCGTGTCATTGCCCAGCCCGCCGTCAATTGTATCCAGGCCAAGCGCGCCACCGATGATGTCATCGCCGTCACCGCCGTTCAGAGTGTCCCGGCCGCTGCCGCCCCAAACCTGATCATTGTCCGCGCCGCCATCCAGGCTGTCAGCGCCCTGGCCGCCCATCAAGGTATCCAGCCCGGCCTCGCCCAGCAGGGTGTCATGCCCGTCAACGCCGCCAATCATGTCATCGCCCGCGCCGCCGAAGGCCAGGTCATTTCCTGCGCCTCCCCACAGGATGTCATGCCCGCCCATCGCATAGAGCGTGTCATTCCCCGCGCCGCCCAAAAGAACGTCATGCCCGTCCGAAGCCCCGGCAGCCGTGTCGTCACCATAGATCAGGTCGTCGCCGGTGCCGCCGCCCAGCTGGTCATCTCCGGTGCCGCCAAGCAAAGTGTCGGTGCCGCTGCCGCCCCAGACCTGGTCATTGTCCGCGCCGCCATCCAGCAGGTCATCCCCGCCGCTGCCCAGAAGCGTATCCTCACCGCCGGCGCCGGACAGGTCATCGGCGTCTCCGGTGCCGGGCAGCAGCTCGTTGGTGTCGTCTCCGACAAGGGTAATCCATGTCTGCAACGAGGCATTGCGCCCGGTCAGAGTGCTGGGCAATTCCGCAGAGAAAAACAATGGGCTGAATTCATGGCTGAGCAATGGCATAGCTGGTCTCGTTTACGATTTACGAATACGCCCCGGACGGGAGTCCGGGTTAATACGCCTCTAAGGTATTGATTTATTGGATTGGAACGCAAGGATAGTGCCGGTCGCAGGCGCTATTTGCCTTGAAAAACAACCGCTGGGGCGCGCATTGCGCGTGCTGGTTGAGGTCGCGGGGCGCACAAGCGATGCAAAGGGCCAAAGGGCGGTGCAAAGGGGGACGCCGGTTTCCAGGCGATTCCCCCAAGGTGCCGGATCAGGGAATGATCCGGGTGTATTTCAGACCTTCAAGGCTGGCACCGGCCAGCAGGCCCGCCTGCCCAAAGACCACGGCCAGAACCGGAGCGGTGGCGGTGGTGGTTTCGGCTCGGACATTTTCAGCCACATCCGAGAACACGTATTCCATATCCGCCCCTGCGGCCCAGCCCGATCCGCGACGGAAATCCTCAAGCGCGTCCTGCGTCATGAAGAACAGCACATGCGCATATTGCTGCGCGCCGGCCTGAAAACCAAAGCTGCCCTTGGCCGAGGAATAGTAATCCACCGTCACGCCATTGACGCGCAGCGCGCCCCGGCCATAGCCGCCGCCGACGATAAAGCCCGCCTCGGTCACCAGCGGCATTACCAGCTGGCCCACCGATTTGGCGGCCACGTCCTGCGTGTTGGGGTATTTGTTATAAAGATAGTCCAGCGTGGCATTCACGCGCGCATCAATCGTCGAGGCATTCGGAGAGCCGATGCCATTGCCACATGCGGCGGTCATCCCCGCACCGGCCAGCGCGGCCAGCGTAAAGCTGCGTCGGGTTAGGTTTGTCATGTCACTGTCGCCTGTCTGTCTGTTTTCCAGAGTGTTACCGGCCTTATCCGCAGCCGGTTCATGGGCCAAGTATAGGGCCGGGCAGGGGGGCTGTCACGTCTCGTGTGGGGCGTGGGCAGTTTTCGGCGCGCGCGGGCTGGGCTGCCTTGCGCCCCAGTATCTTACCCCCAGCTGCATCAGGTCTCTTGCAGGTGGCGCGCCACGGCGGGGGCGAAATAGGTCAGCACCCCGTCACAGCCTGCGCGTTTGAAACACATCAGGCTTTCCAGCATGGCGCGCTGCCCGTCGATCCAGCCATTCTGCGCAGCGGCCTGTATCATCGCGTATTCGCCGGACACCTGATAGGCATAGGTGGGCACGGCAAAGGCGTCCTTGACCCGGCGGCAAATGTCCAGATAGGGCATTCCGGGTTTGACCATCACCATATCGGCGCCCTCGGACAGGTCGCGCTCGATCATCCGCAGGGCCTCGTCGGAATTGGCGGGGTCCATCTGATAGGTGGTCTTATCGCCCTTCAGCGCCCCCGAGGCCCCAACGGCATCGCGGAACGGCCCGTAAAAGGCGCTGGCGTATTTGGCGGCATAGGACAGGATCATCGTGTCTTTGAAGCCCTCGGATTCCAGCGCCGCGCGAATGGCGCCGATCCGGCCGTCCATCATGTCCGAGGGGCCGATGATGTCCACGCCGTTGCGCGCCTGTTCCACGGCCTGTTTGACCAGCGCCTCGACGGTTTCGTCATTCAGGATCCTGCCGTCCTCGACCAGCCCGTCATGGCCGTTCGCGTTATACGGATCCAGCGCCACATCGGACATGATGGCAATCTCGATACCCGCCTCCTTGATGGCGCGGCTGGCGCGGTTGGACAGGTTATCGGGGTTCCACGCTTCCGAGCAGCAGGCGGTTTTCAGCGACGGATCGGTATAGGGAAACAGGCAGATCGCCGGAATGCCCAGATCGGCGGCCTGGCGGGCGGCCTCGATGATTTTGTCCACCGACAGCCGGTTCACGCCGGGCATCGAGGCAACAGGCTCCACAATGCCCTCGCCCTCGCGGACGAAAATGGGCCAGATCAGATCGCCCACGCTTAGCGTATTTTCCTGCACAAGAGCCCGGATTTGCGCCGATTGACGGGGCCGGCGAAAGCGCGTGGTGGGAAAAGGGGCCTGGGCGTTGTGGGGCATCTTGCGTTTCCTTCCTGAGTGCCGTGCATCCGTTGCATGGAATTTCCCGTCACTCAAGGGTAGGAATTGCCGCGCAGGCCGGGTAATCAAGCCAAAACGGCGAGGCAGTCAGGTGAACTGGTACGAACTTCTGAATGAAATGATCGATATGCGGTCCTTCTCGAACCTGTGGTTCTGGATTGCATTGGCGGTCATGTGGTCAACCACCAGCCACTGGGTGCTGGGCGTGCCCTTTGACATGGTGATCCGCGCCGCCCGCGCTGAAACAAAAGGCGAAGGCAGCCAGGCGCAGCAGGACCTGGAGGATATGGTGCGGGTGAATGTGAACCGGCTGCTGTATATCTCGGGTGTGTCGGGGCTGTGGATTCTGGGGCTGGCCTGTTTCCTGTTCACGATGCTGATCCTGCTGGGCTTTGTCTATGATGTGCAGCTGGCGCAGGCGGTGTTCTGTCTGTTGTTTCCGCTGTCCATTGTCGGCATCATGAGCCTGAACACCGCCCGCCGTATCCGCGACGAGGCCGAAACCGGCGCCGATCTGCGCAAACGTCTGACCCGGCACCGGATCTGGGTGCAGGTGCTGGGTATGGTGGCGATTTTCGTCACCACGATCTGGGGCGTTTATCAGAACCTGACCGTCAATCTTCCGAATAATTTCTGGCACTTGGGGCAAAATACTCATGTCGAAGAACCCAATGATCATGATCGGGGGCGCTCCTGAAGGCTATGACGCCCGGCTGATCCTGGCCGAGGTGGAAAAAGCCCAGGGCCCGGTGATCCACATCGCCCGCGATGACAAAAGACTGGCGGCCACCGAGGCCGCCTTGCGCTTCTTTGCGCCCGATATGCCGGTGATCAGGTTCCCCGGATGGGACTGCCTGCCCTATGATCGGGTCAGCCCTCATGCGGATATTTCGGCCGCGCGAATGGCCACGCTGGCGGGGCTGGTGCATGGGATGCCGGGGCAGTTCATCTTGCTGACGACGGTCAGCGCCGCGATGCAGCGCGTCCCCGCGCGCGAGGTGCTGAAAGAGGCCGCCTTTACCGCGCGCGTCGGTTCACGCGTTGATGAAAAAGCGCTTCGTAACTTCTTGGTTCGTATGGGTTTTAGCCAAGCGCCCACAGTGATGGAGCCGGGCGATTATGCCATTCGCGGCGGCATTATCGATATCTTTCCTCCAGGCGAATCCGGCCCTGTCCGTCTGGATCTGTTCGGCGACACGCTGGATGGCGCGCGCCGGTTCGATCCGGTCAGCCAGCGCACGGTCGAAAAGCTGGAGATGATCGAACTGGCCCCGGTATCCGAAGTCATTCTGGACGATCCGGCGATTTTGCGGTTCCGGCAGAACTATCGTATCGAATTTGGCGCGGCGGGCACGGACGATCCCCTGTACGAGGCCGTCAGCGCAGGCCGCAAGCATCAGGGAATCGAGCATTGGCTGCCGTTTTTCCATGACCGACTAGAGGTGCTGTTTGACTATCTGCCGGATGCGCCGGTCACGCTGGACGATCAGGTCACGCCGCAACGGCTAAGCCGTTGGGAGGGCATCGTTGACCAATATGAGACCCGCAAGATCGCGATGGCGCAGAAAGGGCGGCTGGACACCGTCTATAAACCCGTCCCGCCCGAGGGGCTCTATCTGGATGACACCGCCTGGGAGGCCGCGGTCACGGATCGTCGCGTCGTGCAATTCCATCCGCTGGCGCAGGCCTCGGGGCCGAATGTGGTGGATGCCGGTGGGCGGATCGGGCGCAATTTCTCCCCCGAAAGACAGCAGGAGAATGTAAACCTTTTCAGCGCACTATCGGATCATGTTAAAGTGAAAATGACCGCTGGTCCGGTGGTTGTCGCGTCCTATTCCGAGGGCGCGCGTGAACGTCTGGACGGGCTGCTGGAGGACGAGGGCCTGATCGGTGCCGTCCCGGTTTCGGACCTGCGCGGCGTGGGCAAACACGGGCTGCATCTGGCGATCTGGCCGCTGGAACACGGGTTCGAATCCCCCGGCCTGACGGTGATTTCCGAACAGGATGTGCTGGGCGACCGGCTGGTGCGCAAAACCGCGCGCAAACGCCGGGCTGAGAATTTCCTGACCGAAACGCAATCGCTGTCCCCCGGCGATCTGGTGGTGCATGTGGATCATGGGATCGGCCGTTATCAGGGGCTCGAGGTGGTCAGCGCCGCCGGGGCCGCTCATGAATGCCTGCTGCTGGAATATGCTGACGCTGCAAAGCTTTACCTGCCGGTTGAAAACATCGAGCTGCTGTCGAAATACGGCCATGACGAAGGCCTGCTGGACCGTCTGGGCGGCGGTGCCTGGCAGGCGAAAAAGGCCAAGCTGAAAGAGCGCATTCGCGAGATGGCCGACCGGCTGATCCGCGTTGCCGCCGAACGCGAATTGCGCACCGCCCCCGCGCTGGAGGCCGAGCACCACGCCTGGGAAAGCTTCGCCGCGCGCTTCCCCTATCAGGAAACCGAGGATCAGCTGAAGGCGATCGAGGATGTGATGGCCGATCTGGACTCGGGCCGCCCGATGGATCGGCTGGTCTGCGGCGATGTGGGCTTTGGCAAAACCGAGGTCGCGATGCGCGCGGCCTTTGTGGCGGCAATGTCGGGCGTGCAGGTGGCGGGGATTGCGCCCACGACGCTACTGGCGCGCCAACATTTCAAAAGCTTCGCCGAAAGATTCCGGGGCTTTCCTTTACAAGTCAGTGCCTTGTCGCGCTTTGTTAAAGCATCGGATGCAACGCGCACCCGCGCCGGCCTGGCCGATGGCACGGTGGATATTGTCGTGGGCACCCATGCGCTGCTGGCGAAAAACATCCGCTTCAAAAATCTCGGCCTGCTGATCATCGACGAGGAGCAGCATTTCGGCGTCGGCCACAAAGAGCGCCTGAAACAGATGCGCTCGGACATCCATGTGCTGACGCTGACCGCCACGCCGATCCCACGCACCTTGCAACTGTCCCTGTCCGGGGTGCGCGATCTGTCGATCATCGGCACGCCCCCCGTGGATCGCCTGGCCATCCGCACCTATGTCAGCGAATTCGATGCCGTCACCCTGCGCGAGGCCCTTTTGCGCGAACATTATCGTGGCGGGCAGTCCTTTTATGTGGTGCCGCGCATCAGCGATCTGCCGGAAATCGAGGCTTTTTTGCGCGATCACGTCCCCGAGGTCTCCTTCATCACCGCCCACGGCCAGATGGCGGCGGGCGATCTGGATGAGCGCATGAACGCCTTCTATGACGGCAAATACGATGTGCTGCTGGCCACCACGATTGTCGAATCCGGGCTGGACATCCCCACGGCCAATACGATGATCGTCCACCGCGCGGATATGTTCGGTCTCTCGCAGCTGTACCAAATCCGCGGGCGGGTGGGGCGCTCCAAAACCCGCGCCTATGCCTATCTGACCACGAAACCCCGCGCGCCGCTGACGCCCGCCGCCGAAAAACGCCTGCGCGTTCTGGGCTCGCTCGATACGCTGGGGGCGGGCTTTACCCTGGCCAGCCAGGATCTGGACATCCGCGGCGCCGGCAACCTGCTGGGCGAGGAACAGTCCGGCCAGATGCGCGATGTCGGCTATGAGCTTTACCAGCAGATGCTGGAAGAGGCGATTGCCAAGATCAAAGCCGGCGAAATGGAAGGCCTGACCGAGGATAACGATCAATGGGCCCCGCAAATCAACCTGGGCGTGCCGGTGCTGATCCCCGACAGCTATGTGCCCGATCTAGACGTGCGCCTTGGGCTGTATCGCCGCCTCAGCAGCCTCCAGGGCAAGGTCGAACTCGAAGGTTTCGCCGCCGAACTGATTGACCGTTTCGGCAAACTCCCCAAAGAGGTCAACACCCTGCTGC
This sequence comes from Paracoccaceae bacterium, assembly GCA_002708925.1. Taxonomy (GTDB): domain Bacteria; phylum Pseudomonadota; class Alphaproteobacteria; order Rhodobacterales; family Rhodobacteraceae; genus Thalassobius. The sequence goes on along the minus strand of PAPN01000047.1, from coordinate 4,589 downwards.
TGGTGGTCCGGATCAAGGCCATGTGCAAACGCGCCGGTATCGCCAAACTCGACGGCGGTCCCAAAGGCGCAACGATCCAGTTCCACAACGACAAATTCGCCTCCCCTCAGGGCCTTGTCGAATACATCCAGGCGCAAAACGGCCTGGCCAAGGTCAAAGACAATAAAATCGTCGTGCGCCGCGACTGGCAAAAAGACAGCGATAAAATCAAAGGCGCCTTCGCCATCGCCCGCGACCTGGCCGAAAAAGTCATCGCCAAGCAGAAACGCAAAACATCAAAATAGCTTCTTTTTGATGAAAATACTCCGGGGGAGACCGCAGGCCGGGGGCAGCGCCCCTTATCCCCTCGCGTCAAAGAAAGCGCGGATTTTCGGCGCGATCCAGTCCCACAATCCCGGTGCGCCATGGGCGACTTTGGCGCCAACCTTGCTGGCCACCGTGTCGAAATCCACGTTATATTCCACCCAGCTCCCCCCGCCCGAGGCCAGGTTCTGATTGGGCGGCTGGAATCTGTCCAGAGACTTGGCAAATGTCGCGTCCGGCGTCTGGTTGGCCTCGAACTCCTGCCATAGCGCCAGCAGTTCACCCCCCTGATCCCCCGGCAACAGCCCGAAAATCCGCGCGGCGGCGGCCTGCTCGTCTGCCTCGGTCGCGGCCGGATCATGGGTGCCGAAAATCGGCGCGTCGCCGGCGTCGATCTCGACCAGATCATGCAGCAGCAACATCCGGATCACCCGGTTGATATCCACGCCCTGCGGCGCATGTTCGGCCAGCGTCAGCGCATAAAGCGCCAGGTGCCAGCTGTGCTCGCCCGAATTTTCGCGCCGCGAGCCATCGCACAGCAGGGTGGCGCGATCCACGGATTTCAGCTTGCAGGCCTCGGTTAAGAAGGCCATTTGCGCATCCAGACGCGCCGTCATGGGTTGGCTGCGCCTTGCGCTTTGAGGGCCGCGTCGATTCTGGCATCCAGCAGCTTGCGCGCGCGCTTTTCCGCCATCCGCACGCGCACAGCGGTCAGAAAGGCCTCTTGCGTTGTGGTCGAGCTGTCCCCAAGGGATTTGGCGATCTGGTCGATCAGCAACTCATCGCCCAGCTTCTCGGCCGCTTCGATCGCGTCGCGGGCCAATGCGTCGGCCAGATCCTCGGTGACTCCCATGGTGTCCTCAGCGCGTGGTTTCGGTCAGACGACGTTTCACATAAGAGGTCACGTTACCGATCATGTGATCCATCTGCTCGTCCTTTTCAAAGAAATGGCCGGCGCCCTCGATTTCCTCGTGGGTGATGGTGATGCCTTTTTGCTCGTGCAGCTTGCTGACCAGCGACACGGTGTCGGCCGGCGGGGCCACGCGGTCAGCGGTGCCGTTGATGATCAGCCCCGAGCTGGGGCAGGGCGCCAGAAACGAGAAGTCATACATGTTCGCAGGCGGCGAGACGGACACAAAGCCGGTGATCTCGGGGCGGCGCATCAGCAGCTGCATTCCGATCCACGCGCCAAAGCTGAACCCCGCGACCCAGCAATGTTTCGAATTGCTGTTCATGGATTGCAGGTAATCCAGCGCCGAGGCCGCATCCGACAGCTCGCCCACGCCCTGATCATATTCGCCCTGGCTGCGCCCCACGCCACGGAAATTAAACCGCAGAACCGTAAAGCCCATGTTATAAAAAGCGTAGTGCAGGTTATACACCACCTTATTGTTCATCGTACCGCCGAACTGAGGATGCGGATGCAGGACAATGGCGATCGGGGCGTCACGGTCTTTTTGCGGGTGATAGCGACCTTCCAGCCGTCCTTCGGGACCGGGAAAAATAACCTCGGGCATATGTCTTGCGTCTCTCCTAAGTGGGTGCTTCATTCTTGACGAATTTGGTCAAGCACCTTAGAACGGTTCTAAATACCGGCCAGCCAGGCCAGTGGGCTGCATGGGAAATAAGCCTTGCAGGCCCTGTCGTCAATCAATTCACGAGGGAATCGCGCCGTGAAACTTAGTACCAAAGGACGATATGCAATGGTTGCCCTGGCTGACATCGCCTTGCAGCCGGACGAAACGCTGGTTTCGCTGGGGGACATTGCAAAACGTCAGGATATTTCATTGCCTTACCTAGAGCAGCTTTTCGTAAAGCTGCGCCGCGCCGGATTGGTGGAATCGGTGCGCGGGCCGGGGGGCGGATACCGTCTGGCGCGCCCCACCAGCGAAATCCGCGTGGTCGAGGTGCTGAGCGCCGTCGATGAAACCGTGGATGCGATGCACAAAGGGGCAGGGGCGTCTGGCGCGCTGTCGGGCTCGCGGGCGCAGTCGATGACGAACCGTCTGTGGCAAAGCCTGTCGGCCCATGTCTATGTTTTCCTGCATAATGCGCGCCTGTCGGATGTGATTGACAATTCCCTGGCGCCTTGCCCCGCAGTGCCGGGGCTGTTTGCCGTCGTGGACGAAGAGTGATGCAGCGGGTCTATCTGGACCATAACGCAACCGCGCCTCTGCGGCCCGAAGCGCGCGCGGCGATGATCGCGGCGATGGATGCGGTGGGCAATCCCTCCAGCGTTCATGCTGAGGGACGCGCCGCCAAGGCCATCGTGGAAAAGGCGCGCGCGCAGGTGGCCTCGGCCTTTGGGGCGGATGGGGCGGACGTGATCTTTACCTCAGGCGCGACCGAGGGCGCGGCGCTGGCCTGCGCGGGGCGCGGGTTTATGGGCGCTCCGATTGAACATGACGCGGTTCTGGCCTGGATTGACGCCAGCCTGCCTGTGGAGACCGCGGGGGATCCTGCGGGACGGGTGACCGTCACCGACCCCGAAAATACCGCCCTGCAACTGGCCAATTCCGAAACCGGCGTGATCCAATCCCTGCCCGAGGGGCTGGCGCTGAGCGACATGACCCAGGCGTTTGGCAAACTGCCCGTCGCCTTCAACTGGTCGGGGGCGCAGATGGCGCTGATCTCGGCGCATAAGCTGGGCGGGCCCAAGGGGATCGGCGCGCTGGTCGTCAAACGCGGCACCGATATTGCGGCGCAATTGCGAGGGGGCGGTCAGGAAATGGGCCGCCGCGCGGGCACTGAAAACATCCCCGGCATCGCCGGTTTCGGCGCAGCGGCCGAAGCGGCGGCCAATGACCTGTCAAATGGTCGGTGGAAAGATGTACAGGGGTTGCGCAATTTACTGGAAGAGGTCATTGAGAGCGCGGCAAAAGATACTATTTTTGTCGGGCAACAGGCCGATCGGCTGCCCAATACCTCGTGTTTTGCCACCCCCGGCTGGAAGGGCGAAACGCAGGTGATGCAGATGGATCTGGCGGGCTTTGCGATTTCGGCGGGCTCGGCCTGTTCTTCGGGGAAATTGCGCGCCAGCCCGGTGCTGCGGGCGATGGGATATGACGAAGAGGTGGCCAGAGGGGCAATCCGTGTCTCTTTGGGGCTGGAGACCACCGAAAAGGACGTGCTGCGTTTCGCTGAAACGTGGCTGAAGAAACAACAGAAGTTTCACGCCCGCGCGGCGTGAGACCTAGACGCGAACAAGAGGTGTACCATGGCTGCTTTGGATCAAAGCGACGTCAAAGAGGGTGTCGATCAGGAAACCGTTGATGCCGTGCGCGAAGTGGGCGGCAAGTACAAATACGGCTGGGAAACCGAGATTGAAATGGAATACGCGCCCAAGGGCGTGAATGCCGACATCGTTCGGCTGATCTCGGATAAGAACGAAGAGCCCGAATGGATGACCGACTGGCGTCTGCAAGCGCTGGAGCGCTGGACCCAGATGGAAGAGCCCAAATGGGCCATGGTCAACTATCCGGAAATCGACTTTCAGGATCAGTATTACTATGCCCGCCCCAAAAGCATGGAGGAAAAGCCCAAGTCCCTGGACGAGGTGGACCCCAAGCTGCTGGCGACCTATGAAAAGCTGGGCATCCCGCTGAAGGAACAGATGATCCTGGCCGGTGTCGAAGGCGCTGAAGATATGCCCGCCGAGGGCCGCAAAGTGGCCGTGGATGCGGTGTTCGATTCCGTGTCCGTGGGCACCACCTTTCAGGCCGAACTGGCCAAGGCCGGTGTGATCTTCTGCTCGATCTCCGAGGCGATCCGCGAACACCCCGAACTGGTGAAGAAATACCTGGGCAGCGTCGTGCCGCAGTCGGATAACTTCTATGCCACGCTGAATTCGGCCGTGTTCCCGGATGGCTCGTTCGTCTACGTGCCCCCCGGTGTGCGCTGCCCGATGGAGCTGAGCACCTATTTCCGCATCAACGCGGAAAACACCGGACAGTTCGAACGCACGCTGATCATCGCGGATAAGGGCAGCTATGTGTCCTATCTGGAAGGCTGCACCGCCCCCCAACGCGACACCGCGCAGCTGCACGCCGCCGTGGTGGAGATCATCGTCGAGGAAGACGCCGAGGTGAAATATTCCACGGTCCAGAACTGGTATCCCGGCGATGAAAACGGCAAGGGCGGGATCTATAATTTCGTGACCAAACGCGCCGATTGCCGCGGGGATCGGTCCAAGGTGATGTGGACGCAGGTGGAAACCGGATCTGCCGTGACCTGGAAATACCCGTCCTGCATCCTGCGCGGCAACGAAAGCCAGGGCGAGTTCTACT
>PAPN01000046.1 GCA_002708925.1 Paracoccaceae bacterium | reverse complement strand
TTTCCAGCGCTTTGCCGGTGGCGTCGGTGTCAACGGCCACCAGGCAGGGCACGCCGCCGCCTTTGGTGTATTCGCCGCGCACGGTGTGGCCGGGGCCTTTGGGGGCCATCATGATGACGTCAACGCCGGGCTTGGGCTCGATCAGGCCGAAATGCACGTTCAGGCCGTGGGCGAATGCGATGGCGGCGCCTTCGCGGATGTTGTCATGGACGTATTTTTTGTAGGTTTCGGCCTGCAATTCATCGGGCATGGTGAACATGATCAGGTCACACCAGGCGGCGGCCTCGGCGATGCCCATCACTTGCAGACCTTCGCCTTCGGCTTTCTTGGCCGAGGGAGAGCCTTCGCGCAGGGCGACGACGACGTTTTTCGCACCCGAGTCGCGCAGGTTCAGCGCGTGGGCATGGCCTTGGGAACCGTAGCCCAGGATGGCCACTTTCATGTCTTTGATCAGGTTGATGTCGCAATCGCGATCGTAATAGACGCGCATTTTGGCGTTCCTTCCTTTATGTTTCTGGGGGGATCATAGGCGGATTGGCGGAAATCACGAGGTTAATCGCATCACTAAATTCACAAGTTATATGCTTTTCATTCGCCATTTGTGCTATTAATGATAAATTCATGCTTGATGATCTGGATCGGCGCATTCTGCGCCATTTACAAAGCGACCCCGAACAATCCCTGCCGGATTTGGCGGATCTGTTGGGGATGACGGCCTCGCGTCTGTCGCGGCGGCTGGAGAAACTGCGTGAGGCCGGGATTTATCGCGGGCAGCGCGCGGTAATTGACTGGCGCGCGCTTGGCTTTACGGTCGAGGTGTCCCTGCGCGTCAGTCTGGACAAAACCCAGACCCGTGCCTTTGACGATTTCATCGCCGCCGCCCGCGACATCCCCGAGGTGATCGAGATTCAGACCTTTCTGGGCCGTGTCGATGTGCGCCTGTCCGTCATCGCGCGCGATATGGCGCATTATCAGCAGGTCTACCGCGCGCAGATCCTGACCTTGCCGCATATCAACGACATCGAGGCGCTGATGCATGTCGCCCGTATCAAATCGGACGAGACCTTGCCGCTATGATTGATCTGGATGACACCGACCTGGCGATTTTGCGCGCGCTTGCGCAGGACGCCACGCAACCGGCCAGCACCCTGGGGCGGCAGCTGGGCCTGTCGCAGCCTGCCACCTGGCGGCGGATCAAACGGCTGACCCAGGCCGGCATCATCGCCGGGCGCAAACTGGACCTGGACCGCGAGAAGCTGGGCTTTGGCGTCACCGTGTTTCTGGGGGTCAAGCTGGCCACCAAGGGTCGCATCAGCCTAGAGGATTTCGAGCGCGCCGTCAGCGCCATCCCCGAAGTGCAGACGGTCGAGCACGTGCTGGGCATGTATGACTATCGCCTGCGTGTTACCGCGCGTGATATTGCCGATTTCGAACGGGTTTTGCGGCGGCGGGTGATGGCCTTGCCCGGCGTTGGCGATGTCGAGGCCAACGTGCTGCTCAGCGAAGAGCGCAGGCCCGGTCCGTTGGGCGGCGAATGGCCCTTGGACATGGGGGCGCAACGGGGCTAAATCTGGTTTGACTGGATAGGAGATCTGACATGCCCGCATTGCTTGATACCGTTGACCCGGACGGGTTGCAGGAATTTTCCGTGGTCTTCACGGATCGCTCGTTGAATCATATGTCCGCGTCTTTTCAACAGGTTATGCGCGACATTTCGGACCTGTTGAAAGAGGTGTACACCGCCGATGGCGTGGCGCTGATCCCCGGAGGCGGCACCTATGGGATGGAGGCCGTCGCCCGTCAGTTCGGCCATGATGCTCATGCGATGATCGTGCGCAATGGTTGGTTTTCCTACCGCTGGAGCCAGATTTTCGAGGCCGGGGATTTCGCCGCGCAGACCACCGTGTTCAAGGCCCGTCAGACCGGCAATGGCACGCAGTCGCCCTTTGCCCCCGCGCCCATCGAAGAGGTGACCGAGGCAATCCGCGCGGCCCGTCCCGACGTGGTGTTTGCCCCCCATGTGGAAACCAGCGCCGGGCTGATCCTGCCCGATGCGTATATCACCGCGCTGGCCAGTGCCGCGCATGAGGTGGGCGCGCTGATGGTGCTGGACTGCATCGCCAGCGGGTGTGCTTGGGTGGATATGCAGGCAACGGGCGTGGATGTGTTGATTTCGGCGCCGCAAAAGGGCTGGTCGGCCTCGCCCTCGGCCGGGCTGGTGATGATGTCTGATCGTGCTCTGGAGCGGCTGGAGGTCACGCAATCGGACAGTTTCGCCATAGATCTAAAGAAATGGTATACGATCATGCAAGCCTATGAGGCCGGCGGGCACGCCTATCACGCGACGATGCCCACGGATGCTTTGCGCGCTTTCCGCGACACGATGGTCGAAACGCGCGACTATGGGTTTGAACGCCTGCGGGCCGCGCAGTGGCAATTGGGTGATGGGGTGCGCCAGATGCTGGCCGCGCGGGGCGTGCCTTCGGTGGCTGCTCCGGGCTTTGGCGCGCCGGGCGTGGTGGTCAGCTACACCGAGGATCCGGGCATTCAGAACGGCAGTAAATTCGCCGCAGAGGGGATGCAGATTGCTGCCGGGGTGCCTCTGGCCTGTGACGAGCCCGAGGGATTCATGACCTTCCGCCTGGGTCTTTTCGGTCTGGACAAGCTCTATGATGTTGAGGGCACGATGGCCCGGCTGCGCGTCGTTCTTGACAAGGTGATCGGCCCCGCCGCAGGCTAGGCCATGCGAAAACTGATCTTACTTGTGACACATGCGGCGGCGTTGGGTGTCGGGGGGGCGCTGGGGATTTACCTGCTGCCGATCCTGACGGCCCCCGCCAGCCCCGACGCGCAGACCTTGCAGGAAATGGCGCGCGGGGCCAGCTATCGGGCGCAATTCTCGCGCGATTTGAAGGGCAGCGATTTCCTGCATTGGGGCGAGGGGACGGTTGCGGTTTCGCCGCAGCGGATCGTGCACATGGGCGCTTTGGCCCCCGGTCCGGATTACAAACTGTATCTGGTGCCAGACTTCGCCGCGGATGAGGCAGAGTTTCTGGCGCAAAAGGCCCAATCGGCGCGGGTGGGCGATGTTTCGGGCTTCGGCGGTGCGATTCTGGACATCCCCGCAGGGATCGACATCGAGGCCTATACCACCGTTGTGATCTGGTGCGAGGCCGTTGGTGAATTCATCACCGCCGCCAAATACCGTTAACGCGTGCCCAGCCCCATCTGCATCATCGTCTTGCGCACCGGCGCCAGCGAGTAGATCGCATTCAGCCCGGCCGCCCGCAGATCGCGCAGAGGGCGGGCCTGCATCATCGAGGCGCGGTTCAACAGGTCAATCCCGGTGACGCGGGCCTGGACCTCGGGGTGGCGGCGGCGGTGATATGTCTCTAGCATCTTGGCGCTGCCCAGCTGATCGGGGGCGGCCTGGGCCAGTTCCAGCAGGATGCGCATATCGCCCAGGGACATGTTCAGCCCCTGCGCGCCGATGGGCGGAACGACATGGGCGGCCTCGGCCACCAGGGCCACGCGTTCGGCATACATCCGTTCGGCCACCTGGCTGATGATTGGCCAGACCGTCCGGCGCGAGGCCAGTTTCAGCGGGCCGAACAGCGCGCAGGAGCGCTCGGTCATTGCGGCCTCGAATTCCGCGTCGGGCAGGTCGGACAGGCGTTTGACCTCGGGGCCGCGCTCCATCCAGACAATGGCCGAGGAGGGCAGGCCGTTGTAATCGGGCAGCGGCACCAGCGTGAACGGCCCGCCCGAGCGGTGGATCTCGGTTGAGACATTTTCATGCGGAATCGGGTGGGTGACGGCAAAGGCCAGCGCCTTTTGCCCATAGCGCGTGGTTTTCACCTTCACGCCCGCCGCCTGACGCATGGGCGAGCCCCGCCCGTCTGCCGCGATCACCAGACGGGTGCGTACGGTGGTGCCATCGGTCAGCCCGACACGGGCCTCGGCCTGGCGGGTGAACAGGTTGGCGGTGCCGGTGCCGGGGCGAAAGTCCACATTGGGCAGCTCGTCCAGACGGGCCAGCATCTCGCGGCGCAGCAGCCAGTTGGGCAGGTTCCATCCAAAAGGCCGGTCCGAGATGTCAGAGGCGTTGAAATCCTTAACGATTCGAGGCTCGGGCAGGGCGCCGCCGGCATCCACGATCCGCATGATTTGCAGCGGGGCGGCGTGGGCGTCCAGCCGATCCCACAGGCCCGCGCGGTCCAGCAGGGCCTGGCTGGGCTGCAAAAACGCGGTGGTGCGCAGGTCGGATCCGGCGGCGTCACGCTGCGTGATGGGCGGGGTCGGGTCCACGCACAGAACGCTGAATCCCGCGCTGCCAAAGACGGCCGCGGCGGTCAGCCCGGCGACACCGCCGCCGGAGACCAGAATATCAAAGTCACAGATGCTCATGTTGGATGCCTCCTGGCGCACAATCTAGTGCTGATTGCGGGGGCTTTCCAAGCGGCATCCTGTCATCCCGTCAGGTCAGCCTTGGGAAATGATGATCAAGATCACGTACATGACCGGCACCATGGCCAGCGCAGGGATGTAAAGCCCTGGAATCCCAAAGAAAAACCCCGAGCCCCCCCAGGCGATCACAGCCAGCAGAACCACCAGCAGGATCAGGGTATCGGGGGATTTGGGCTTGGTTTCGGCGGCGGGCAGCTCGGAGGGGTCGATCGCGGTCATGTCGTTGTCCTGTTCAGAATTTCAGAATGTCGGGAGCCTCCATTTAACATTCGTAAAACTGAATAAAAGAGGCCGATTGCCGCACTGCGGCAGCCTGCCTCGGTTAGCGCAGACGGGACAGGAACGCGGTCAGATCGTCGGTATGGTGGTGGATATGATCGGCCGGGTGCGGATCGGGGGCCACATGCACGGTGCGCATCCCCATCGCGTGCGGCACGGCCAGATTGCGCGGGTCGTCCTCGAACATGGCGGCCTGAGCGGGGGACAGCCCGTCGGCTTCAAACACGCGGCGAAAGGCGTCGGGCTGCGGTTTGGGCACAAACCCGGCATGTTCCACGCCGTAAACCGCATCGAACAGCCCATCCAGCCCGCGCGCCGCCAGCACCCGCTCGGCATAGGGCGCGCTGCCATTGGTATAGACGATCTTACGTCCGGGCAGGGCGCGGATGTGATCGGCCAGATCGCTGTCGGGTTCCAGATGATCCAGGCTGATCTGATGCACATCGTCCAGATAGGGCAGCGGATCCAGATCGTGTTCCTGCATCAGCCCGGCCAGGGTCGTCCCATAGGTGGCCCAGTAATGGCTGCGCAGGTGGTCGGCGCGCTGCCGGTCCACCCCCAAAGAGCGCATCACATAGTCGGTCATGCGGTGCTCGATCTGGTCAAACAGGCGCGCGGCGGGGGGATAGAGCGTGTTATCCAGGTCAAATACCCAGAACGTGACGTGGCTGAAGGCTTGTTTTGGCATGGGCAGACGCTAAAACGCCGCGACGAAAGGCGCAAGCCAATGGGGTTGATCGCGGCCAGATGTGGCGCTTACTGTGTCCGGATGCGATGGGATGGGAAAGGAACAGCCGGTGCACAAGGACGCATATACGCTGATACTCGAAGCGATTGATACCGGGGTCTACCGCCCCGGCGACCGGCTGGTCGAAAGCGAACTGGCGGACAGGTTCGGCGTGTCCCGCACGCCGATCCGCGAGGCGCTGCAACGGCTGGAGACGCAATCATTGCTGACGCGCGACGGGCGCAGCCTGATCGTGGCCTCGTTGGATCACAACCAGCTCAGCGAGCTATACGTGGTGCGCGCCGAGCTGGAGGGGCTGGCCGCCCGTCTGGCCGCACGCCATGCCACCCCCGAAGAGGTGCGCGTGCTGGAAGAAATGGTTGCCGAGGATCAGGCGCTGCTGGGCGATCCGGCGGCGTTGTCGCGGGCGAACCGACGGTTTCACAAGCAGATTCACCTGGCCTCGCATAACCGCTATCTGGTGCAGCAGCTGGACCTGGTGCATCGGTCCATGGCGCTGATGGCGACGACCTCGCTGGCGGCCGAAGGACGCGGAGAGGTGGCCCTGGCCGAGCATGACGCCATCGTGCGCGCGATCGGCAACGGCGATGAGAACCGGGCCTATGAGGCGCTCAAAGAGCATATCTCAAAGGCGTTCGTGACCCGGCTCAAGCTGGACGCTTCCGCCTGACGCAGGGGGCGGAGCGCCCGATGCTTGGCACGTCTGCAAGGAATGCCCGTGTTCGGTTTTGTCCCAATAGAACGGCGCGCAGACCAGCTCATATAGTGCCTTATAGGCAGCCAGAATCCCCAGCGGGTAATAGAAATGCATCGACGGCACCCAGGCCAGCAGGTGCCGGTGCGCGGGGCCTGACACGGCCACCAGGCCAACCCCGATATTGCACAGCTCGACCGTGAAAAACATGATCGCCATGGTGCGGATCCACTCGCCCGAGACGACCTCGGTCAGCGGATGATACAGGCCAAACACCATCAGCCAGTTCGACCACAGGAACGGGGCCAGCAGGAAACAGGACATCGCGGTGATGAAATGCGCCTGAAAGCCCAGGAATTTCCACGCGCCCAGATCGCGAAACAGCCGCGCGGGCGCGCGCATATGCACCATATAGGTGACCATATAGCCCTTTAACCAGCGCGAGCGCTGCTTGACCCAGGGAAGGGGGCGGCAGTTGGCCTCTTCTCGGGTGGTGGAATCCAGCATGGCGGTGCGATAGCCGTGCCGCGCCAGACGAAAGCCCAGATCGGCGTCCTCGGTCACGTTATGGGCATCCCATCCGCCCAGCTCTTCCAGCGGTTCGCGGCGGAAATACAGCGTCGTCCCCCCCAGCGGCAGCGCAAAGCCCAGCTGCTGCAATCCGGGCATGATCACGCGGAACCAGGCGGCATATTCGATGGTAAAGCACCGCGCCATCCAGTTCTGGCGCGCGTTGTAATAGTCCAGAACCCCCTGAAGACACACGACATCGGCAGGAGCGGTGCGGAATTGCTCGGCCACTTTGTCCAGCTGGTCGGGTTCGGGGGCGTCCTCGGCGTCGAAAATGCCGATGATGTCGCCATCGCAGAAATCCAGCGCATAGTTCATTGCGCGCGGTTTGGTTTTGGGGGCGCCATCGGGGACAACGACAACCCGCATCCAATGGGGCAGGGTGGCCTCGGCCACGGCCTCACGCGTGAGGGTATCGTTTTCCTCAAGCACCAGCACCACGTCCAGCAGCGATTTGGGATAGGTCAGGCGCGTCAGCCGGCGCAGCAGGACGCGGGCGATTTCCGTTTCGCGATAGAGCGGCACAAGGATCGAAATACGCGGGCGTTTATAGTGCGGATCGGGAGGAACATGCGGCGGCGGCGTCGGGTCGGCCCGGTTGGTCAGGTAGGCCAGGAAAGAGACCACCTTGATCACGGTCGAGACCAGCATCGCAAAGGCCGCCCAGGCGGTGATCGTGGTGAAAACCGCGATAGGATACAGAACGGTCAGCGCCAGCAGGCTCAGGATCGCCAGCGCCGACAGCCACACCCGCTGACGCGAGACATTTTCCCAGCTGCGGCAGCTTTCGAAATCGGGGGTGCGGGTTTGCGCGGCATAGGTCAGCTGATCGCGATAGGTCTGGGCAATGACCGCCTGAATGTCATCCAGCGTGGCGGCGACGGGCTGAATGACGCCCCAGTCCGTGGGCAGATCGGGCAGCAGTTTTTGAAAGCTTTCGGGACGGGCCGTGGCGATATAGGTCAGCCCGGCCCGTTCCCCCAGCGGCAGAATACCGTATCGCAGGCAGAACCGGGGGCCCAGATGGTCCAGCATCTGAAGGTTCGGGGTCAGCTCGGCCGGGGTGGCGCGGCTGGTGCGCATCCATTCGGCCGCGCGATCGGCATAGCTGTCGGGGCTTAGCGCCCCCAAAGCGATCAGCACCTCGCCCAGATCGGCATCGCTGGTCAGCCGTTCGGCATTGGCCCGCAGCATATGTGCCGAGCCAATAACGCCACGGTCCATCAGGTATTGCCCGAAAGACCAGTGTGTTCTGGGGTGGAAAAGGATCCGCTCTTGTAGCGTCACCGCTGCTCTCCTGACCGTGTGGTCAAATCATGCGGGCAGAAGTGTTAACGAACGGTTAATAAATGTTAATCGGGCCCGCGATGGGGCCCGATTGCAACAGCTCAGGCCTTGCGCGCGGCCATGTTCGCGGCGAAGCGCTCGAACAGGTAGAAACTGTCCTGCGGGCCGGGGCTGGCCTCGGGGTGGTGCTGTACGCTGAACACGGGGCGATCGTCCATCGCGATCCCGCAGTTCGAGCCGTCAAACAGCGACACATGGGTTTCGCTGACGCCGTTGGGCAGGCTGTCTGCATCCACGGCAAACCCGTGGTTCATCGAGGTGATCTCGACCTTGCCGGTGCCATGTTCCTTTACGGGGTGGTTGGCGCCGTGGTGGCCGTGGTTCATCTTGATGGTCTTGCCGCCCAGGGCCAGTGCCAGCATCTGGTGACCCAGGCAGATGCCAAAGACCGGCAGGCCCGCATCCAGCACCGATTTGATCATCGGCACGGCATAGGTGCCAGTGGCCGCCGGATCGCCGGGGCCGTTCGACAGGAACACGCCGTCGGGGTTGTGGGCCAGCACCTCTTCGGCGGTGGCGGTGGCGGGCAGCACGGTCACGTCGCAGCCGGCCGAGGCCAGGCAGCGCAGGATATTCCGTTTGGCCCCGAAATCGACGGCCACGACCTTGTGCTGGGGCGCGTCCTGCACCGGATAGCCATCGGGCCAGGCCCACCGCATTTCGTTCCACTTATAGGATTGTGCGCAGGTGACCTCTTTGGCCAGATCCATGCCTTCAAGGCCGGGAAAGGCGCGGGCCTGGGCGACCAGGGCCTCGATGTCGAAATTGCCCTCGGGGTCATGGGCCAGCGCCACGTGCGGGGCACCGGCCTGGCGGATGGCGCGGGTCAGGCGGCGGGTGTCGATACCGCCGATGGCGATGCGTCCGCGCTGTGCCAGCCAATCGGCCAGACGGCCAGCCGAGCGCCAGTTGCTGGGCTCGGTCGGATCCCATTTGACCACCATACCGGCGGCGACGGGATCGGCGGTTTCGTCATCCTCTGGGGTGATGCCGGTGTTGCCGATATGCGGGAAGGTAAAGGTCACGATCTGGCCGGCATAGGACGGATCGGTCATGATTTCCTGATAGCCGGTCATGGCGGTGTTGAAGCACAGCTCGGCCTGGGCGACGCCGGTCGCGCCGAACCCCGTTCCGTAGAAGATCGAGCCGTCCGCAAGAACAAGGCAGGCAGTCGGGCGGGAAGAGGGCGTCTGGGCCATGGCGCGAGTCTCCGAATGGGTGGCAAATTGCTGGGGTTCTATGGTCCGGCGCGCGCGGGGTCAAGAGGCAGAAGCGCGCGAAGTCTACGCTTTATTGTGCGCTTTGCCCGCCCTTTAAAACAAGGCGATGACGTGACGTAGGCTTTGCTTGATCGTGCGGGCGCGATTGGATAGTGTCGCCTTTCGATGCACACCCAAGGGGATGGGATATCATGGAATTGCGAGACCGGATCAACACGGCCCTGAAACAGGCCATGAAAGAGAAGGCAGCCGACAGGCTTTCGACATTGCGGCTGATCAACGCCGCCATCAAGGACCGCGACATCGCGGCCCGAGGCGAAGGCAAAGAAGAGGGCGTCAGCGACGCCGACGTTCTGGCGATCTTGGGGAAGATGGTCAAGCAGCGTCAGGAAAGCGCACGCACCTACGAAGAGGGCGGCCGGCTGGACCTGGCCGAACGCGAACTGTCCGAGGTCACGGTGATCGAGGATTTCCTGCCGCGCCAGCTAAGCGAGGCCGAAGCCGCCGCCGCCGTCGAAGAGGCGATTGCCGAGATCGGCGCCAGCTCGATCCGTGACATGGGCAAGGTGATGGGCGCGCTCAAGTCCAAATACACCGGCCAGATGGATTTCGGCGCGGTGGGGCCGCTGGTCAAGGATAAGCTGTCGGCGTAATTGTGTTGCACTATGATGACAAAAGAGGGCCTCGGCCCTCTTTTTTGTTGCAAGATAATGCGCGGGGATGCTTGCGCCCCCCTGAGCTGCCAGTTTAAGACATTCGAAATTTTGAGACTAAGCCGGCCGAAGACCCGAAGGAGCCCCCGCGCCATGCAAATTTCCGCAGAAGAACGCGAGATCATCGAGAAAACCCTGGCCTATGCCGAGGCCGGCACCACCAATATGCTGCCTCGGATGATGGAAGCTCCGGTTACGCGCTACACCGATCCCAAACAGCTGGAGCAAGAGGTCAACACCCTGTTCCGCAACTTCCCGATCATCGTGGCGCATAGCTCGGAACTGGCCGAGCCGGGCGATTTCATGACCCATGATCACACCGGCATGCCCATCCTGCTGACCCGGAACAAAAACGGTGAGATCCGCGCCTTTCTGAACGTCTGCCGTCACCGCGGTGCCCGGCTGAAGGATGAACCCTGCGGCAAGGCCAAGACCCTGTCGTGCCCCTATCACAGCTGGACCTTTGATCTGGATGGCAATCTGCGCGGGATGCCGCAGCCCTACGGGTTCGAAGGTCTCGATAAATCCAAGCTGGGCCTGCGCGAATTGCCCGTGCACGAACGGTTCGGCCTGATCTGGGTGGTGCCCGCGCCGCAGGACAAGCCGGTGGATTTCGACACCTGGCTGAAACCGATGGAAGAGCAGCTGGAAAGCCTGAGCCTGGACACCCATGCCGTTTACCGTAAATGGACGCTGGAGCGAAACATGAACTGGCGCCTGGCGCTGGAGGGGTTTCAGGAATCCTATCACTTCTGCCATGCGCACAGCGAAACCGCTTGTGCGGCTTATCTGGATAACCAAAGCCACCAGATCAACTTTGGCCCGCATGTGCGCCACGCCGTGCCTCTGCCCCGTGTGCTGGAGCTAAAGGGCCAGGATCCCGAAACCTGGGAATACCGCCCGAATTTCCTGACACAGAACTACCTGTTCCCGGCCAATTTCGTGCAGTGCCAGGTGGATCACGTCTATATCCACGCGATCATCCCGACCGGGCCGGACACCTGTATTTTCCAGTGCCATATGCTGATCCCCGAGGCCCCCAAGACCGAAAAAGCCGAGCGCTACTGGCAGAAAAACTATGATCTGATCCGCACGGTGTTCGAAGAGGATTTCGTCATCGGCGAAGGCATTCAGAAGGGCCTGAACAGTGGTGCGAATGACTTGTTCACCTTTGGCAAATACGAATGCGGGCTGCATTGGGGCCATGACGCGATCGAGGATGCGCTGGCCGGCCGTCTGACCGTCTGAACGAAGGCGCTTAGCGATTGGCGCATTTGGACTGTGAACAGCCAGAATCTGTATCGGGGGTCCTTTTCATTTGCTGCTGCGCCATGCGTCCAGGTTGCGGATCAGCTCGTCATAGAGGGATTTGCGTTCGTCCTCGGATAGAAAACTGCCGATTTCCACTGTGCGCCCATTGCCGGCCAGGGTCAGGTAGTAGGGGGCGGGGCCGCCGTGAACGTGCATTTCCACACGGGTCCAGTAGACGTTGCATTCCCACTCCAGGGGGGCGCCGCGCACGGGGCTGTGGGTCAGGTGCAGCATGTCCCCGCGCAAGGACAGCTCTTCCAGAATGTCGGCATCGCGATAGGACCGTTCCAGCCCCCACCACAGCGCGCCCACCATGATCAGGATAAAGGGCAAAATCCCCCACAAAGCCACCGTGCCGATCAGCCCATACAGCGGGATCGTCCCAAGGGTAAAGGCCAGCAGGATCATCGCGGCAAAGCCGCGGCGGGGCAGGGATCTGTGCGGCCACAGACGCAGCAGCGGAGCAGTTTTCGAATCGTCAGACCAAGTATAGGGCATATCCGTCAGCCTCTTTTGCCCGTTGCCAGCAAGACGCATCTGCCCAGCACCGAGGCGTCCTTCAACGTGACCGTGACCGCGCTGAACCCGGCCTGTTTCAGGATCGTGACATATTCATCTGCCGAAAGGCTGCCGTGATAAACGGTTTCGCCGTTGACAGTGCCGGTGACGGCGCCTTCGTCCCAGCCAACGGTAAGCATCATGGCTCCGCCGGGGCGCAACCGGGCCGCCATGCGGGGCAGGGCGCTGCGCTGTTCCTCGGGGCTAAGATGAAAGAACCCGTCCCAGCTGAGAATACCATCCCAGTGGCGGTCTGTGGGCAGATCACGCATGTCGGCGACATGCCAGGCGGCGGTGGGCCAGCTGGCGGTGGGAAAGTGGCTTTGGGCAAGGCGGATCATGCGCGCGCTGTAGTCATAGCCCGTCAGCTGATGCCCCTGCGCCAGCAGGAAGCCCGCGATGGGCCGGCCGGAACCGCAGCCCAGATCAAGAAGGTCAGCCGGGCGCGGCAGGCTGGCCAGCCACTTTTGCAGCCAGTTTCTTTCGTAAAGCCCTAGCTCCTCATGGCGCTGGCCACGCTGGCTGTCCCAGGCGTCGGCCTGCCGGTCATAGACGGTTTGGGTCTGGGCCTTGATGGCAGAAAAATCCAGGAGGCGGTCAGTCATCTTTGGGCGCGGGTCGCTGGCTGGCAATAGAAAAGGGGCCCCGGCGTGTGTCCGGGGCCCCTTTCGCGATGTTCAGAGGCGGGGGGCGCTTAGTGCGCGTGGCCCTTGTCCCAGTCTTCCTGCTTCGGCAGCTGCTCGAACGTGTGCTCGGGCGGGGGTGAGGGCAGGGTCCATTCCAGGGTATCCGCATATTCGTTCCAGGGGTTCGCTGCGGTCTCTTTCTTACCTTTCAGCAGCGCGTAGATCACGATGCCGAAGAACAGCAGGAACGAGCTGAACGAGATCATCGCACCGATCGAGCTGATCTTGTTCCAGTAAGCGAATGCCTCGGGGTAGTCGATGTAGCGACGGGGCATCCCCTGACGGCCCAGGAAGTGCTGCGGGAAGAAGGTCAGGTTCACGCCGATGAAGAACAGCCAGAAGTGAATCTTACCGAAGAATTCCGAGTACTGACGGCCCGTCATCTTGCTGAAGTAGAAGTAGATCCCAGCAAAAATCGTGAACGCAGCCCCCATCGACATGGTGTAGTGGAAGTGCGCCACAACATAGTAGGTATCGTGATAGGCACGGTCCACGCCAGCCTGGCTCAGGACGATACCGGTCACACCACCGATGGTGAACAGGATCAGGAAGCCAAAGGCAAACAGCATCGGGGTTTTGAACTCGATCGAGCCGCCCCACAGGGTTGCGATCCACGAGAAGATCTTAACACCCGTCGGCACCGCGATGACCATCGTGGCCAGCATGAAGTAGCTCTGCTGGGTCAGCGACATGCCAACGGTGTACATGTGGTGCGCCCACACGACAAAGCCCAGGGCCCCAATGGCGACCAGCGCCCAGACCATCGGCAGGTAGCCGAAGACGGGCTTGCGCGCGAAGGTGGCGAACACGTGGCTGACCAGGCCGAAACCGGGCAGGATCACGATGTACACTTCGGGGTGGCCAAAGAACCACAGGATGTGCTGGTACAGGATCGGGTCGCCGCCACCGCTTGGGTCAAAGAAGGTGGTGCCGAAATTCCGGTCGGTCAGCAGCATGGTGATGGCGCCGGCCAGAACGGGCAGCGACAGCAGGATCAGCCACGAGGTGACAAAGATCGACCAGGCGAACAGCGGAACCTTGAACAGGGTCATGCCGGGGGCACGCATGTTCAGGAAGGTGGTGATCATGTTGATCGCACCCAGGATCGAGGACGCACCCGAAACGTGCACCGCGAAAATCGCCAGGTCCATGGACATGCCGCCTTCGAGGGTGGACAGCGGCGGGTACAGAACCCAGCCCACGCCCGAGCCCAGCTGACCGTTGCCACCGGGGCTGAGCAGCGAGGCCACACCCAGCGCGGTGCCGCAGAAATACAGCCAGAAGGACAGGTTGTTCATGCGCGGGAACGCCATGTCCGGCGCGCCGATCTGCAACGGCATGAAGTAGTTGCCGAAACCGCCGAACAGGGCGGGAATCACGACGAAGAACATCATCAGAACGCCGTGATAGGTGATCATCACGTTCCACAGATGCCCGTTGGGGGTACATTCGCCCGCGGCGGCAGCAATGAAGCGCGCGCCTTCCAGACACATGTACTGAACGCCGGGCTCCATCAGCTCCAGGCGCATGTACACGGTGAAACATACAGAGATCAGGCCGACAAGTGCCGACGTGATCAGATAAAGGATACCGATATCCTTATGGTTGGTAGACATGAACCAGCGGGTGAAGAAGCTGCGCTGGTCTTCGTGTCCGTGGCCATGGATGGCTGCGTCTGCCATACTCTGCCTCCTGTTGGTGTGTTGAAGGCGCAGAGAGACTCTGCGCCCGTGGTCCAATTCCGGTTTTAGAATGCCTGCGGGGGCGCGGCAATTGCTGAATTTGATCTAGGTCAAATAATTTTGTCGCACCCTCTTGAGATTTCCGCGCTCAGACGGGGGAAAGCTGCCCCAAGGGTAATCTGCGGGCGATTTGCGCCATGCCGGCGCGCTTTAACATGTATTTCAGCCATATAAAAACGGCGCAAGAGCAAGCCCCGCGCCGTTCTGATTCCATCTGCCGGGCCGGATTATTCGGTGGCGGCGGCCTCTTCGGCGGGGGCTTCGACAGCCGGACCGACCGAGGCCAGATAGGCCGCGACATCCTCGCCGCCCTTCTTCAGTTTGAAGGACATTTTCGACTTGGCCGCGCCATCGCCGGTGACCTCTTTCAGGTAGGCCTTGGGATCGGCAACATAGGCTGCCAGGGTCTCTTCGTCCCAGGTCAGGCCGCCTTCGCCCGCCGCAACCAGAGAGCTGCCGTATTTGAACCCGTCAACAGTGCCCGCCTGACGGCCAATCACGCCATAAAGGTTGGGGCCGGTTTTGCCGCCCTTCTGGATTTTGGTGCCGTCATCGGCCACAATCATGTGGCAGGATTTGCATTTCTTATACAGCTTTTCACCGGCTTCGGCGTCGCCTGCAACAGCAGGAGCGGCCAGGGCCATCAGAGCAGCGGAAGCGATCAGGAGGTTTTTCATGGGCTTGCCTCTAGTTGTGTTGGGTAGCGCGTTGGTGCTTATAGATACTGCACTGCATCACGCTGACAACGGGTGTCATACGGCAGAATTGTCGCAGTGCAGATAAAAACATGTGATTGTCCCTGTTTTTCGGCGTTTTGCCACCGAGGGGGCTTTCGATTTGCGGTTTGCCGATGTAGGCGGCTGTGACTGTAACAAACCGATCAGGAGGACGCTATGACGACCAAGGTATTCATTGACGGCGAAGCTGGCACGACCGGCCTGCAAATCCGTGACCGCCTGATCCTGCGAGACGATATTCAGCTGATCCAGATCGACCCGGCCCTGCGCAAGGACGATGCCGCCCGGTATGACGCCTTTGCCGCGGCCGACGTGGCGATCCTGTGCCTGCCCGACGAGGCCGCGCGGGCTGCGGTGGCCCTGTCCGCCGATCTGGATGTGCGGATCATCGACGCCAGCACAGCGCATCGGGTGCACCCCGATTGGGCCTATGGTCTGCCCGAGCTGTCGGCCGCGCAGGCGCAGCGGATCAGAACCGCGCGTTATGTGGCCAATCCGGGCTGCTATTCCACGGGGGCGATTGCGCTGCTGGCTCCGCTGGTGGCGGCGGGGCTGGTGCCGGCGGATGCGCCGATCTCGATCAACGCGGTCAGCGGCTATACCGGCGGAGGCAAAGCCCTGATCGCGGAATATGACGCGGGCACGGCCCCGGCGCATTTCGTCTATGCCACCGGGCTGCAACACAAGCACCTGCCCGAGATCGTGGAATATGCCGGTCTGTCCGAGGCGCCGATCTTTGTGCCTGCCGTTGGCGATTTCGCCCAAGGCATGGCGGTGCAGATCCCGCTGCATCTGGGCGCGCTGGGAACGGGGGCGACAATGCAAAGCCTGCATGACGCTCTGAGCGCGCATTACGGGGCAGGGGGCAATATCCGCGTTCTGCCGCTGGACGCTCAGGACAGCCGGATCGTACCCTCTGCGCTGAACGATACCAATTTCCTGGATATTAGCGTGCGCGGGGATGCCGGCAGCGGCCGTGTGGTGCTGATCGCGGTGCTGGATAACCTGGGCAAGGGCGCCTCGGGGGCCGCCGTGCAGAACCTGGATCTGATGATCGGCGCCTGAACCGCGATGACATGACCTGAAACGCCGCCCGCTTGAGGCGGCGTTTTTATTCAGGCTTCATTCCGGATTTATTCCGCGCCAAACACCGCCTCGAACGAGGCCCGGAGCACCACGTCCAGATCGGTCATGCTGACGGGCAGGCCCAGATCGACCAGGCTGGTGACGCCATGTTCGGTGATCCCGCAGGGGACGATGCCGGTGAAATGCTCCAGGTCCGGTTCGACGTTGATCGAGATCCCGTGGAAGCTGACCCATTTGCGCAGGCGGATGCCGATGGCGGCGATCTTGTCCTCTTGCGGCTGCCCGTTGATGCCTAGCGGTTTGTCATTGCGAGAGACCCAGACACCGACGCGGCCTTCGCGGATCTCGCCACGGACGTTGAACTGGTCCAGCGTGGCGATCACCCATTCTTCCAGCTTTTGCACGAATTTGCGGACGTCGCGGCCGCGCTTGTTCAGGTCCAGCATCACATAGGCCACGCGCTGGCCCGGCCCGTGATAGGTATATTGCCCGCCGCGTTTGGACGGGTAGACGGGAAAGCGGTCAGGATCGGTCAGGTCGGCGGGCCTGGCCGAGGTGCCAGCGGTATAGAGCGGCGGATGCTCGACCAGCCAGATACATTCGTCGGCCTCGCCCGCGGCGATCCGGGCGGCGCGGTCCTCCATGAAGGTGACGGCTGTCTCATAGTCGGTCAGCCCCTCTGACGTGATCCACTCTACCATTGGAAAACCTGCCTTTGCGCCCGCAATCGGGGGTGGTTTGGGTCGTTTTTTTGTCGCCCAACGCCCAGTCCTGGGCTAACCTGATTCCATTCTTTCACAGTTATAGGGAGCGGGACGGATGTTTTCCAAGTCGCTAAAGACAACTTTGGCAGCCTCGCTGATTGCAACGTCGATGACGGCACCGGCATTTGCGGACAATCTGGGGGCGGCCATCATGGGCGGGATCATCGGCGGCGCGCTGATGAACGAGGCCAACAAGAACAAGAGCAAAAAGAAATACTATTCCGGCAATACGGTCGCGCGTCAGCAGAACCGCGAGGCGCAGACCGCGCTGAACTATTTCGGCTTTCCGGCGGGGACGGCGGACGGGGTGATGGGCTCGCGTTCACGCGCGGCGGTGTCGCAATATCAGGTGTTCATGGGCTATCCGGGCACCGGACGCCTGACGCAATATGAACGCGATTTCCTGGTGTCTTCGTATCAGCGGGCGCAGATTGGCGGCCCGCAGGTCATCAAGGCGATGCAGGGCCCGCAGGGCGTGCGCGGCCTGCTGACCACCTGGCGGGACGAGGCTCAGGGCACCCGGACGGCCTATTCCGGCGGCTATGGCGGCGTGCCGATCGAGGTCAGCCAGGCCATTGACGAGATCGCCTCCAGCACCGAACCCAGCGCCGAGCAACTGATGCAACGGTCGGGTTTCATGCAACTGGCCGATCTGAATAATGACGGCAAGAACGATTATATTCTGGATACCTCGGTGTCGGGCAGCTCGTTCTGGTGCGGGGCCTCGCATTGTACGGTGATGGTGTTCGCCTCGGCGCCGCAGGGCTATCGGCGGATTGATTTTCAGGCGCGCGGCGTGACCCCGGCCAGCTTTAGCTGCCATCTGACCACCTGTTCGCTGAATGACGCGCAGCACAATCCGCCGAAACCTGTGGCGGCCTCGCCGGCCTATCCGCAGCAGGCCCCCAGCGCGCCGCAGACGATCATGACCTCGGGGCAGACGCAGGCGCCGGCCCAGCCGCTGGGCGGTATTCAGCCGTTCACCATGGCCGGGACAGAGCCGCAGCAGCCCTCGCTGGCCAGCCATTGCAGCAAGGTCAGCCTGCTGACCAACTCGAATGGCGGGTTCATGACCGTTTCCAGCATCACCGACCCCGATCTGGCCCTGTCCGAGCAATTCTGCCTGACCCGCACCTATGCCATCGGCACCGGAGAAAGCATGGTCAGCAAGGTCCAGGGCGCCAGCCAGGCCCAGATTGACGCGCAATGCGACGCCTTCGGCCCGGCGTTGCAGCCCTATGTCGATAGCCTGGGCACCAAGGACGCGCTGGCCGTGAAGGGGGATGTGCAGAAATTCGTTCTGGGCTCGAACATGTCCATTGGGCAATTGGCCAGCACCGCCAAGATCTGCCTCTATTCGGGCTATCGCCGGGATAAGCTGGATGTGGCGCTGGGTTCGGCGCTGCTGATGGTGGGGATCGGTCAGACGCCCTATGCCGAGCTGGTCGGCCACCATCTGTCGCAAGGCTTTGGTGCCCCGCGATCGGCCGCGCAGGCCCAGGGGTGGTACGATATGGCGCTGCAAGCACTTGAGGGCGGAACCGAGCCGGTCTTTGCTCCTGGTCAACCCGAACGTATGGGCGTGATCAAGGCCGCCTCGGCTGCGCTGAATGGTGGGGGCTTGCCTCAGGCCAGCCCGGCTGCCGCCCTGCCGACCTTCAAGATGGAATAAGTCGCGGAACTGACGCCAAGAAGGGCCGGGTTTTTCCCGGCCCTTTTTGCTGCGCCGGGCAATGTGGGAACCGGGCAGGGCAGAGGTGAATTTGCCTCTTCACATCCGCCCCGCGCTCGTCTATACGCCCCCCAACTACCAGATCACGTGCGGCCGTGGCGGAATTGGTAGACGCGCAGCGTTGAGGTCGCTGTTCCTTAACCGGAGTGGAAGTTCGAGTCTTCTCGGCCGCACCATTTCACATTTTGATGTGAAATACGCTAAAAAATCAAAGATTACAGGCGCTTGTGGGGTTCGGTAACCGTTTTGGCGGTCATACGCCAATGGGGCTTGGAAAGCCGTTTTCAGGATGGTTTTCCGCACTTCTAACGATCCAGTTTCATAGATATTCCAAGGGTTTGAGAGAAAACCTCTCAACAGTTCGATAATTTCGGACAGTGTGCTCTTTGTGCTGGCGTCTGATTTCAGTCTTTGCTTGGCCTGTAACCCGCATAGATCGCGCGGTTGAGCATGTCCGCCACCTTCTGTTGACGAATGGGCCATTGAGCGGGTCTTTAGGAAACTCGGGCTGGGTTTCCAAGAAACGCTTGGACGGTCCTTCATAGTTATTGGGACCCATATAGAAGTCCATGACGTTGGCCGCAGCATACGCCTTTTGGTCCGCACAAGCGGGCGCTGAATTACCTTTCATTTGGTATCGTGTTCCTTCGATATTGGACCATTGCGGCTTGCTTCGTTGAGCCTTTGCCGGTATTGTCCGGGTGTTGA
>PAPN01000045.1 GCA_002708925.1 Paracoccaceae bacterium | reverse complement strand
ATGCCGGCGATCCGCACCCGCGCGCGCAGCCCCTCGGCCAGATCGGACGAGCCAAAAATCAGCCGCGCCGCCGGATCGCCGGTTTCCAACTGCACTTTCATCCGGCGGTTTTCCAGCACCATCGCCCGCAGGCCGAGCGCGCGTTTCAGCACGTTCAGCAGTTCCTCGGGGGCGCAGGGTTTTTCCAGAAAACTGTTCGCCCCCGCGCGCAGGGCCCGCACCGCCATCGGGATGTCGCCCTCGCCCGTCAGCAAGATCACCGGCAATTCGGCATCCACGGATTTGGCGTGCTCCAGCAGGTGAAACCCATCGCGCCCCGGCATCCGGATATCGGACAGAACGACGCCCTCGAACGTCTCCGAGATATGATCCTTGGCCTCGATAAAGCTGCTGACGGCGATCGGGGCCAGATCGGATAATTCCAAGGTCTGCCCCAGCGCGTCACGCACCGCTGCATCGTCATCGACCACCAGAACTTTGCGGATCATGCTGCCTTGGCCCCCTGGGGTTCGTGTGGTTCCTGTGCTGCGGTCAGCTCCACGGTGAAAATCGCGCCGCCCTCGGGGCGGTTGCGGCCACGGATCATGCCGCCGAAACTTTGAACCAGACCATAAGAGATGGACAGCCCCAGGCCCATCCCCTCGGCCGCGCCCACTTCTTTGGTGGAATAGAACGGATCGAAGATACGCTCGGGTTCCTGAATGCCGGGGCCGGTGTCGGCCACATCCATACAGATCTGCCCGCCCTCGCGCCGCAGAGCGATCGTGATCCGCCGGTCGGCCTGTCCGGCCCCCACCATCGCATCCGCCGCATTGCCGATCAGATTGACCAGCACCTGGCCCAGCCGGACTTCGCCGCCCATCACGATCATCGGGGCGCTGGGGGCCGTCCACTCCAGGGCGATCTGATCGCGGCGCAGGCGGGGCTGCGACAGCTCCAGCGCGCTGTCCACAACCGAGACCAGATCCACCTGCGCGACCGGCTCGCTTTCCTGGCGGGCAAAGGCGCGCAGGTTCTTGATGATCCGCGCCATGCGTTTGGCCAGCCCGGCGATCCGAGACAGGTTTTCGGCGGCGGTCTCAGGGGCGCCGCGCTCCAGAAAGGCCGTGCCGTTTTCGGCATATTGCTGGATTGCCATCAGCGGCTGGTTCAGCTCGTGGCTGATCCCGGCAGACATCTGCCCCAGCGCTGACAGTTTCCCGGCCTGCACCAGATCGTCCTGCGCCTTTTTCAGGGCAAGCTCGGCGGCGGTGCGCTCGGCGACTTCGTGGCGCAGGGCCTCGTTGGTGCGGGTCAGCGCGGCGGTGCGTTCGCTGACGCGGCTTTCCAGGCGGGCATTGGCCAGCGCCAGCGTGCGCCGGCGTTCAAGCGTCAGAAACAGAACCGAGCCAAACGCCAGAAACACCGCAGCCACCACAGCCGCCTGCAACCACGCAATATTGCGCGCCGGATCAACGTCTATCAGCGCCTCGGCCCGCAGCCCGATCACCGGCAAATCGCGCTGCACATAGAGCGCCCGGCTGGGCACATAAGGAGACCAGTTTTCCAGCCAGATCTCATGCCCGCCCACAGTCCGACGG
Organism: Paracoccaceae bacterium; assembly: GCA_002708925.1. Lineage (GTDB taxonomy): Bacteria > Pseudomonadota > Alphaproteobacteria > Rhodobacterales > Rhodobacteraceae > Thalassobius. The sequence goes on along the minus strand of PAPN01000045.1, from coordinate 33,322 downwards.
CTGAACGCCGGCACGGGCCCGGTGGGCGGAGCCAGCCCGCCCTGATCGGTCTTGCGCCAATGCAGCAGCTCAGAGCGGTTGGTGATGAACACCTCGCCCGCGGCATCGGTGAAAAAGACCGCCGGCCGCGCACCGCGCCATTCGGCCTCGACCTTGCCGACATTGGCCACCACGATCAGAGCGCCGCCCACCCGGCCATCGTGCCGGAACACGGGCGCCGCAAAATAATAGGCCCGCAGCCCGGTGGCCGGGTTGATCCCGTGCCCCTCGCCCAGGGCTCCGTGCATTGCGCGCTGAAAATAGCGCTGGCCCGACAGTTCGCGCGGCTCGGTTCCGTTGGCCGTGGCCAGCACCCGCCCGTCCCGGTCGGCCAGCAGCACGTCCAGCGCGCCGGTCTTATCCGAGGCCTGCAACAGCAACGTATCCGATGGCCCCGATTGAATGCCCGACAGATAGCCCGTGACCGCCGGATGCTTGGCCATCAGGACCGCCAGTTGCTGATACAGCTGCAACTGCCCGGTCAGCCGGTCCGCCGTCAGCGTCAGATCCGAGGCTCCGCGTTGCGCCAGCTGGTCCAGCGCCTGCAAATAGCCGTAACGCCACACGCCTCCGGCCACGCCCAGAACGGCGCCCAGAAACAGCAGCACGATTGCCAGTCGCCTGCGCAGATCGCGTGAAATCTCGCCTGTGATGCCTGTCATGGCGGGCAATTTAGCGCGCGCCCCCCGCAAAAGACCAGAGCCTTAGCGCGTCTCCAGCGCCTCGGCCAGCACATTGCGCACGATGGACAGGTCCACATCCTGCGTCACAAAGGCCTGCCCAATGCCACGCGCCATGATGAAACGGATCTTCCCATCCACGACTTTTTTATCCTGCCCCATCAGCGCGATCAAATCGTCAGCCGAGGGCAAATCCCCTGGAATATCAGATAGATCGACCTTCATCTTCATGTCAGACAGATGGGCGCGCAGGCGGCTTGGGTCTTCTTGCGGGCACAGGCCCATACGCGCCGACACCTCGAAGGCCAGCGCGCACCCGATGGCCACGCCCTCGCCATGTAGCAGCCGGTCCGAATAGCCCGTCGCGGCCTCAAGCGCATGACAGAACGTGTGGCCCAGGTTCAGCAAAGCGCGGTCGCCCTGTTCGGTCTCGTCGCGTTCGACGATCTCGGCCTTCATCTCAACCGAGCGTTTCACCGCCGTGATCCGCGCCTCCATGTCACCTGATGCGGCACGTGAGGCATTACCCTCAAGCCATTGGAAAAATTCATAATCTCCCAGAAGCCCGTATTTGACGACCTCGCCGTATCCCGCCAGAAAATCGCGTTCTGTCAAAGTGCCCAGAACCTCGGTATCGGCCAGAACCATCGAGGGCTGATGAAACGCGCCGATCAGGTTTTTCCCCTGCGGCGCGTTGATCCCGGTTTTCCCCCCGACCGAACTGTCAACCTGCGCCAGAAGGCTGGTCGGCAACTGCACAAAGCGCACGCCCCGGCGCAGAACCGCCGCAGCAAAGCCCACCAGATCGCCAATTACCCCGCCACCGAAGGCCAGAACCACGTCGTTGCGCTCGATTTTCTGTTCCAGAAGCCATTCAACGGTGCGGGTAAAATGCGGCCAGCTTTTGGTGGATTCACCTGCGGGCAACACCAATGAAACGCTTTCAATACCAGAGACTTGAAGTCCATTCTTCAAGTTATCCAGATGCAGACGCGCAACATTTTCATCCGTGACAATCGCCACGCGCGGCCGTTTCAGCAAGGGCTTGATCAGCGCGCCGGACTGCGCCAGAAGACCCGGCCCGATATGGATGTCATATGCGCGCCCTTCCAGGCCAACATGCACGGTTTCCATTATGAAATTTCCTCTAATACATCCGGGCGCGTCAGCAGCGCGTCAATCACCAGGCTGGCGGTTTCCTCGATCGAGAATTTGGGCTGTACCGATATGGCCAGATCCGCATTCGCATAGACCGGCGTGCGCGCCTGGTAAATCCCGCGCAGCGTTTCATAGGGGTTTTCAGTGCGCAGCAGCGGGCGCGTATCCTTATGCCGGACACGATTCCACAGCAGATCCAGATCGGCATTCAGCCAGACCGAGACCCCCTGCCGTGAAATCATGTCCTGATTGCGCGGTGCCATGAACGCGCCTCCGCCGGTGGACAGAATGCAGCGTTCGTTTTCCAGCAGGCGCTGGATCACTTGGCTTTCCTTTTCACGAAAGAACGGCTCTCCATCGCGGGCGAAAATCTCGGCGACGGTCATGTTGGCCGCGCTTTCGATCTCGGCATCCGAATCGAGAAAAGGCACCTGTAGCCGCGCCGCCAGAGCCTTGCCCACAGCGGTTTTACCCGCGCCCATCATGCCCACCAGGGCGACTGTTTTCTTCAGTTTCCAACTCATGGCTGCGCCTTTTCGGCTATCTTGCGCCGTTTTTCAATCTTCACGGATGAATGACGTGATCTTGGGCAAAAGGCCAGTTATAAGTTCAGGAAAATGCACACACACAAAATCAAACGGGCAGATCAATGGGGCGTCTCATCAAATGGTTGTTCATTCTGGCTATCCTTGGGGTTATCGGGCTGACGGGCTATGCTTATGTGGGGCCGTTTCTGGGTGCGGATTTTTCGCCCGATCAGGTTGAGGTGCGTGAAAAGGTGACATTGGATGCAAGCTAGGTGGCTGGCGGTTTTTCTCTGCCCCACGATGGCGCTGGCCCAGCCGCCCCTGTCGGCGATTGACTGGCTGAACGATCCGGTTCCGGTGATCCAGCCCATTGCGCGGGACGAGCCCCCCGTGACCGGCGGCGTCAGCACGCCGGATGTCAAGGTCACCCCCTTGGGAGAGCCGGCCCGCGATTCTGTCGGGCTGCTGCCGGTGTCTGTGACCGGGCTGCCCACCAGCCTGTGGCAGTTCAGCCAGACCGAGCGGATCGCCGCCCTGATGAAGGCGCAGAAACTGGCCGATCTGCCCGCGATGCAATCTTTGTTCTACACGCTGCTGCTGGCCGAGGCCGAGCCCCCCGCCCGATCGGGCGCCGATGGCACATTTCTGTCGCTGCGGCTGGACATGCTGATGGGGCTGGGTGCGGTCGAGCCCGCGCAGGCTCTGCTGCAACGGGCCGGGCCCGTCACCCGGCCTTTGTTTGCGCGCTGGTTCGATGCCACGCTGCTGACCGGGGACGAGGACACCGCCTGCGCCAAGCTGGTGGATGCGCCGGGGCTGGCGCCTTCCTGGGCGGCGCGGATTTTCTGCACCGCGCGGATGGGCGACTGGCGCGCGGCGGCGCTGACGCTGAACACCGCGCAGGCGCTGGGGGTTCTGTCCACCCAGGAAGAGGCCCTGCTGCATCATTTTCTGGACCCCGAGGCCTTTGAGGACGAGCCCCTGCCGCTGCCTCCCGTGCGCCCCTCTCCGCTGGTATTCCGCCTGTGGGAGGCCCTGGGCGAGCCGCTGCCCACCGCGCCTCTGCCGCGCGCCTTTGCGGTCGCCGATCTGCGCAACACCGCGGGCTGGAAGGCCCGGATCGAGGCCGCCGAGCGCCTGGCGCAGACGGCCGCCCTGCCCGTCAATCGCCTGCTGGGCATCTATTCCGAACGTCTGCCGGCGGCCTCGGGCGGGATCTGGGACCGGGTCGAGGCCGTCCAGCGCTTTGACACCGCGCTGCAATCCACCGATCCGGGGTCTGTTGCGCGGGCGTTGACCCCTGCCTGGCGCGCGATGCAGGCGGCCCGGCTTGAGGTGCCCTTTGCCCGCGCCTATGCCGAACAGCTGGCCCACCTGCCCCTGACCGGCGAGGCCGCGCGCCTGGCCTATGACATCGCCATGCTGTCCCCCGATTACGAAAAAATCGCCCGCAGCAAGGGCGCACAGACCCCCGAGAGGGCCTTCGTCACCACTCTGGCGCTGGGAACACCGCGCCCCGCCGAAGCCCGCACCCCGCTGGAGCGCGCGATTGTCAGCGGGTTTCAATCGCCCAACCTGCCGATGGATCTGACCGCCGCCCTGCAACAGGCCCGCGTGGGCGAGGCAATCTTGCAGGCCATGCAGCTTTATGCCAGCGCGATGCGCGGCGAAACCAAAGACCTGGTCACCGCGCTGGCCGCGTTGCGCAAACTGGGGCTGGAGGATACCGCCCGTCAGGCCGCGCTCCAGGCGCTCTTGCTGCAAAGGCGGCCCTGATCATGAACGCGCATCGCTGGATCTCGACCTTTCTGGAAGCCCAGGCCGCCGAGCTGGGCGCGGCAACGAACACGCTGCTGGCCTATGGGCGGGATCTGAAGGATTTCGCCGACTGGTGTGACCGGCAGGGCCATGATCTGGCGGATCTGACCCGCGCGGATGTGGAATCCTATCTGGTGTTCTGCGATGCGCAGGGGCTGGCGCAATCCACGCGCGCCCGCCGCCTGTCCGCGATCAAACAGCTGTTCCGCTTTGCCTTCGAGGAAGGCTGGCGCACCGACAATCCCGCCATTCAGATCAAAGGGCCGGGGCGCAGCAAAAAACTGCCCAAAGTCCTAAGCATCGAGGATGTCGAACGCCTGCTGCAAGCGGCGCGCAGCACCGGCCGGTCCCCATCGGACCGGCAGCGCAACACCTGCCTGATGGAGCTGCTCTATGCCACCGGGATGCGGGTGAGCGAGCTGGTCTCGCTGCCGCTGGCAGCCACGCATGGCGATCCGCGGATGCTGCTGATCCTGGGCAAGGGCGGCAAGGAACGCATGGTGCCGCTGTCCCCGCCGGCCCGCGCGGCGCTGGCCGACTGGCGCGAGGCGCTGGCGCAGGAAACCGCAGAACAGAAGGCGCAGGGCAAGCCGCCCTCGAAATACCTGTTCCCCGGACGCGGCAAGGCAGGCCACCTGACCCGGCATCGCTTCTTTGCGCTGATCAAGGAAATCTCTGTGGCCGCTGGTGTGCCCCCCGCGCATGTGACGCCCCACACCCTGCGCCACGCCTTTGCCACGCATTTGCTGGCCAACGGGGCCGATCTGCGCGCGATTCAGACCCTGCTGGGTCATGCGGATGTCTCGACCACGGAAATCTACACCCATGTTCTGGATGAGCGCCTGAAAGAACTGGTTCTGACGCACCACCCGCTGGCAAAGGGCGACAATCGCGGCTGATCTCTTGATCACGCCCGATTTGATCCCCATAACCCTAGCAAGTTTCTGGCCGATGGATTGATAAGGGATCACCATGGACACCACTCCCGTTTTGGGCCCCGCTCTGGACAGCGCATTCTGGATCACCGCCGCGTCGATCCTGTTTCTTTTGGTGCTTTCGGGCTTTTTCTCGGGGTCGGAAACCGCGCTGACGGCGGCCTCGCGCGGGAAGCTGCGGGCGCAGGCCGATAAGGGCTCGCGCGGGGCGCAGCGGGCGCTGAACATCACCGAAGATAACGAACGGCTGATCGGCTCGGTTCTGCTGGGCAACAATCTGGTGAATATTCTGGCCACCTCTCTGGCGACGGCGCTTTTCACCCGCGTGTTCGGTGAAAGCGGCGTGGCGCTGGCGACGCTGGTCATGACGCTGCTGGTGCTGATCTTTGCCGAAGTCCTGCCCAAAACCTATGCCATCACCAATGCCGAGCGCGCCGCCGCCGGGGTCTCGCGTCCTATTCAGATCGTGGTGACGGTTTTTGCCCCGCTGGTGACTGCCGTGCGCTGGCTGGTGCGTCTGGTGCTGCGGGTTTTCGGCGTGCAGACCGACCCGGACAGCCAGATCCTGGCCGTCCGCGAGGAAATCGCCGGCGCGCTGCATCTGGGCCATTCCGAAGGGATCGTCGAAAAGGAAGATCGCGATCGCATCCTGGGCGCGCTGGATCTGGGGGACCGCGCGGTCGAGGAAATCATGCTCCACCGCAGCGGCATCGAGATGATCAACGCCGATGACGCCCCCGAGGCCATCCTGTCGCAATGTCTGGAAAGCAGCCACACCCGCCTGCCGGTATTTCAGGGCGATCCGGACAATATCGTGGGCGTCGTCCATGCCAAGGATCTGCTGCGCTCGATGCACAAACTGGCCTTCGGGCCCGAGGCCAAGGGCCTGAAAGGGTTCAATATTCTGGACGTGGCCATGCCGCCCTACTTTGTGCCCGACACCACCACGCTGGACGATCAGATGCGTCAGTTCCTGCGTCGGCACACGCATTTCGCGCTGGTGGTGGATGAATATGGCTCGCTTGAGGGGCTGATCACGCTGGAGGACATCCTGGAAGAGATCGTCGGCGAAATCACCGACGAATTCGATGCCGCCGCCGATCACCCCATCCAGAAAACCAAGGACGGGCAGTCGCTGATCGACGGGGCCATGACGATCCGCGATCTGAACCGCGCCGCCGATTGGGCCTTGCCCGATGATGAGGCCAACACCGTCGCCGGCCTGGTGATCCACGAGGCGCAGATGATCCCCGAGGTCGGGCAGGTGTTCAGCTTCCATGGGTTCCGTTTCGAGGTGCGCGGCCGCGATGGCAACCGCGTCACCCGCCTGAAAATCCGCAAACTCTGAGGCCGGGGATGGAGCGCACCACGCTTATCCTGGCCGCCGGAAGTTCATCCAGAATGGGAACTTCGGGCGATAAGCTTCTGGAAAAAATCAACAATACCCCCCTGCTGGCAATCATAACCCAACGCGCCATGGCCGCTTCCGATCGGGTGTATGTTTGCCTGCCCGGCCCCAGTCATCCCCGCGCGCAGCTGGTGCAGCCAGAGCAGGCGATCTGGGTGTCAGAGGCACACGAAGGCATGGGCGCCACGATCCGCACCGGGATCGGCGCGCTGCCCGCCGCCAGCGATGTGATGATCCTGCCCGCCGATATGCCCGAGCTGACCGAACAGGATCTGGCCTCGGTCTGGGGCGCGCATGAGGAAGGGGCCATCACCCGCGGGGCCTCGGCTGCGGGGCGCGCGGGCCATCCGGTTATCTTCCCGCAGGATTTGCTGCGCGAATTGCTGGAACTGCGCGGGGATGAGGGCGCGCGGCAGGTGATCGTCCGCCACCGCCACCGGCTGCACCTGGTCCCCCTGCCGGCCGAACACGCGCTGACCGATCTGGACACGCCCCAGGCCTGGGCCGCCTGGCGCGCGCAGCAGGGTTAACCCAGCAACACCCGCGCCTCGCGCGAGGACAGGGTGACGCGCGCCGCCGGATATGCCTCAAGCGGGTTTTCATCGGCCAGTTCGGGGAACAGGGTGAACAGTTCGGCCCGTTGCGCCGGGTCCATCCCCGCCAGCGTTCTGTCACCGGGCTGGAAGCTTTCGCTCCAGGCGCCATCGCCCATCACCACCTGGTGACGCTCCATCATGAAATGCACATAGGTGACGCCCGGCGCGCGCACCTGTTTGACCCCCGGCAGGCACGTCAGCGCAATGGCGGGCACGAACAGCTCGGGCTCGCCGAACCACAGTGCCGCCTGACGCGAGCTAACCAGCATCCGGTGCTGAGGCGAGACCATCAGATCCCGTTCAGGCTGTTGCCCGCCCAGAGCCCCCTTGCGGATCAGAACGGGCCGCAAATCCGGAGCCCGCGACAATCCCCGCCGGGACAGCGCGCGCGCGCCAATCCAGGTGATCGGCTGCATCCCATTGTCACGCGTCAGGATCAGATCCCCCGGCTGCAACAGCCCCGCCGGCTTTTCGCCGCGCGCGGTCTTGATCAGCGCGGTGGGGGTAAAGCAGGGCACATAGTTCACATTTTCAATGTTTTCAAAGCTCAGCGTGGTGCCGTCGCGCCATTCGACCGTGCCATTCTCTGCATTCAGCGGATCATAGGTGATCGTCGCCGGCCCGATGATATTAAGCGTATCGCCCAGGGTTTCGCCGTCCTCGCCCCCGTCAATCGTGTTGGAGGTGCCGCCCTGCGCGCCCATGGTAAAGGTGTCATCCCCGCCGCCGCCACGCATCGTGTCATTGCCCGCGCCGCCGTCGATCGTGTCATCGCCCGCGCCCGCCTCGATCAGGTCATCATCGCCGTCCGCGCCATCCACCACATCGCCGTCGGGATCGCCGGCATAGCTGTCGTCGATCAGGTCGCCGCCGCTGGTGCCCTCAACCACCCCATCGGAATTGACCGGGGCCAGCGGAATGCCAATCGCGTGCAGAGCCGCAGGACTGCCCAAAGCCGAGGGCGCAATGCCGATCAGCGTCAGCCCCTCGCCGCCTGGAAACGACAGCACCGCATTGCCCGCACCGTCATCCGATACGGTGACATCGGCGGTATCAATCAGATCGCCATCGTCATTGATCATATCGGTCAGGTCCAGCACGTCATGGCCGGTGAAGGTTCCGTCACCATTATCCGTAGGGGCCGTGAACCCCTGCAACACATCAACCCCCGAGGTCTGCCCCAGCACGATCGTATGATCGCCCGAGCCCAGGATCAGATGCTCGACCCCTTCGAAATGCGCAGTGGACACCCCATCCGACAGCGTGCCCACCCCGGCCGAGGCCGCGCGCAGATCCACCGTCAGATCCGAGGTCACGGCGCTGGCGTCCAGCACATCGCCGGTGGTTTCGTCGATGTCCTCCATCTCGATAGTGTCATTGCCGAAATTATCCTCAAGCGAGATCGTATCGTCCTGAAACCCCGACCAGATGTAATCATCCCCAGTGCCGCCCGACATTGAATCATTGCCGACGCTGCCGCGCAGCCAGTCATTGCCCGCGCCGCCAATCAGCGTGTCATCGCCCACATCCCCCAGGATGGAATCGTCGCCCGCGCCGCCCTCGAAATAATCGCTGCCATAGTTGCCTTCGAACGTGTCATTGCCCGCGCCGCCATAGCCGACATCATCGCCGTCATTGCCATACATGCGGTCGTTACCCGCATTGCCATAGAGCGTGTCGTTCCCCTCGCCGCCCTCCAGCTGGTCATGGCCCGCGCCGCCTTCGACCAGATCATCGCCCAGCCCGGCCAGCACCGTGTCATTGCCGTCCCCGGCCTGAACGTGATCGTCATCCGACAGGTCCGGCGCATCGCCCGCGTCAATCAGATCGCCCTGCGGATCGTCTGTATAAAACGTGTCGATCCAGTCATCGCCGCCGGTGCCGGACACGATATGATCCGGCATCGGCCCATACACATGGTCCGGCAGATTGATGTTGAACCAGGTGTTGCCCTCTTCCGTCGTACCGCCCTGAATCATGCCATCCCCGTCCAGGTCCACATCCGTGTCCCTGTCCAGCGTCAGGCTGCCATAAGCGTCATTCGCGTCTGCCCCCGGTGCGACGAACATGTCCCCCAGCACCGGCGCCCCCGCATCCCCCGAGACCAGAACGCTGGCGTCGAACCGCAGGTAGGTGTCGCCCATCCCTTCAAGATCGGCCTGCGTCGGCGCATATTCCCCCGGCGTGGTCGGGCTGTAATCATACAGAACCGTGCCCGCCTGATACTCGGCCAGATTGGCGTAAACCTTGATCCCGGTGATCTGAGCGCCGGGCATAATCTCACCGTCGGCCGAGACTTCGCTGACGAAAAATTCGACGATCTTGCCGTCATCGAACAGCTGACTGCCGCCGGTCAGCGTGATCTGGCCTGCCCCGTCATTGCCCCCCCCAGGCTGCAAGACCAAAGCGGGGTCGCTGACCACGTCGATACCATATGAAACGAATGAAACACTCACCTTGCCGACTCCAATGTTTGGCAAGGCCCCTGTGTCTGGGCTGCGCTGCCCAGCACACGCGCGGACGGAATGTGTGTGCTCCGCATGTGACTTTGCCTCAATACCTGTGTCCCGGCGATGTCCGGAACTTATCGCGCATTGGTTACACAAGGGTTTCCCGGCAAGAATGGGGCGCGAATAGGGTTTTTCCGCAGAAATCCGGGGGAAATGGGGCGATTGTTTCGCCTCAAAGTTAAAAACCCTGCTCCAGGCAGTGCCCAGAGCAGGGAATTCGCAAGGAACAGAGGACAGCCCCGCCCCCTATTCCCGCACCCGCCCGAACAGGCCGGGCAGGTCGCTGCAAAGAGTATAGAGAGCTTAGCCGTTCACCAGCAGACGGGCCTCATAGGACTTCAGCGAGCGGCGCGCGGCGGCATAATCCCGAATACCGTCCTGCGTGGCCAGTTCGGGGAACAGCTCCAGGATTTCCTGACGCTGCGCATCGCCGATACCGTTCAGGGTGTAATCCCCCGGCTGGAAGCTCTCGGTCCAGGCGCCATCCGACAGGACGACCTCGTGCCGGTCGAACATGAAATGGATGTAGGTGGTGCCCATCACGTCCACGTTGTGGATGCCGTCCATCCCGACCAGGTGCTTGGCTGCGGCCAGGACCTCGCGCTCTTCGAAATAGAGCGCAGCCTTGTCGCTATTCACCAGCATCCGGTGGTTGGGCGACACCATCATGTCGCGTTCCGGCAGGCCATTGCCCAGGGCGCCGGCCTTGATCAGCACGGGTTTCAGGTGCGGGGTCTGCGCCAGTTCCAGCCCGGTCAACTGCTTGGCGCCGACCCAGCGGATCTCTTGAATGCCGTTGTCACGGGTTAGGACCTTGTCGCCTTCCTTCAGATCCTGCACCAGACGCGCGCCCTGAGGCGTGGCAATCCGGGTGCCGGGGGTAAAGCAGGGCACGATTTCCTCGATATTTTCGAAGGTCGCGGTGCCGATCACATTGCCGTCGTCATCCAGATATTCGATGGTCCCGTCAAAGCCGTTGCCATCACTGTCTGTCGTGGTGGTGCCCACACGCGCATTGCCGCCCGTCAGGATCAGCGTATCCCAGTCATCGCCATCCTCGTCACCGCTGGCATGTTCGCCCGCTTCGATGCCGATGATGGTATCGCGATCCGCGCCGCCGGTCATGTTATCCACGCCCGAGCCGCCAACCAGCGTATCGTCGCCGTCGCCGCCGAACAGGGTGTCATCGCCATTGCCGCCGATCACCAGGTCTTCGTCGATCTGGCCATCCAGGAAGTCATTGCCCGCGTCGCCATACAGGGTGTCGTCGTCATCGGCCCCAAAGATGGTGTCGTCGCCGGTTTCACCGTGGATCAGATCGCGGCCGTTTTCGGGGCGCAGGTCAGAGTCATCCTCGATATTCACCGAGTCGGGATAGATCGGGTCCAGCCCGCCGTAGATGAGGTCATCGCCCGAACCCGCGTTGATCGTGTCCGAGCCCTCGCCGCCGATGATCGTGTCATGGCCCGAGCCCCCATCGATCAGGTCGGCGTCAATGCCGCCGTCAATCGTGTCAGCGCCCAGACCGCCCAGAATGGTGTCCGCGTCATCGCCGCCATAGATCTCATCCGCGCCGTCACCGCCGTCGATATAGTCACGGTTGTTATCCGGGTCCGCGTCCGAGCCATACAGCCCCGGATAGCCCAGATCGGGCAGATCGGTGGCATCCGGCACGGTATCGTCGCCATAGATGACATCGTGGTTGTCACCGCCATAGACCTCATCGGCGCCGTCACCGGCCTCGATCGTGTCTTCGCCATTGCCGCCCAGGATGGTGTCATCGCCGTCACCGGCCTGGATCACGTCATCGTCGGGGTCATTGCCGGGGAAGATATTATCGCCCGCATCCACGAAATCGCCATCGGGATCGCCGTCATACGAGGTGTCGATCAGATCGTCCCCGCCAGTACCCAGAACGATACCGTCGCGCTCGCCCGGCTCTTCGGGTTCATCGCAGTCGATGGTTTCGAAATGCACATCGGTGACATAGACGCGCTGCGCGCCGTCGCCTTCGTTGGCGTATTCGATCTCGATCCGGGCCACGGGGCCGGCGATTTCCACCAGAGCCGAGCCCTCGGCGTCCGTGGGTTCGAAATTGGCACCGCCGCCGGTCATGTCATCGCCGGTCACGCCAACGGCGCTGCCGGGGGTCAGGGTCACAGGGACCACGTTGCCATGCGCATCATAGGCGCGCACGGTCACCACATCCAGCATCGAGGTGCCGCCCTCGGTGTAGGGGTCCGCGCCGCCGTCAATATCCGAAATGCGGAAACTGACATCCTGAACTTCGTCACCATAGGCATCGTCGGCCGAAGCAAAATCCAGCGACACAACCGAGGTGGTGTCCCGGCCGCCCTCGCCGCCCGATCCCAGCAGTTTCAGCACGGAATCGCCAGCGTCGAACACCTCGCCCGGCGCAACGTAAGTGTCTGTTGCCATGACGTAGGCTTCGGCACTTTCATCAACGGGGGTAAAGCCGACGGTGACATTCACCCCGCCAGTGTCCACAGTTGACGATCCCGTTACAGCCGCGTTGGTTGCCCCAATGGCACCCCAATCCAAAAACAAATTAGCCATGACAAACCTCTTTCACCAGACTCTCGCGCCTTGCGGCCTTATCCTTAGACAAGCGGGCGCGAGGCCCATGCCCATTTCCACAATGTCGCGCAATCAGCCGTCAGCGAAGCAAACCTGTCCCGGCACCGGAAACGCATTCCGGCGTTGGTCTTTCCGATCCAGTACCTGACCTGTTTTCCCCCCCAGGATTACACAGATGTGGTACGTCAGCAGCTTCGCATCAGTGATGCGCAACGGTTCCAATGGCCGCCCCAGTGGCCATAGACTTCGCCCCCCAGTCGGGCTGTCCATTGAAATCTAGCCAAAGCCATGGCCCCAAAAAAGACAGGATTTCCACGGAATTGCCCGGTTTCGCCCCATTTTGTGACAAATTTGATCAGCCAGCACGGGGAATTTGCAATGAATGTAGACAATATGAGGCTCAAATTTAGTGACAAATTGAGATTTTACCGCAAGATACGCCCCGAACCCGCAACCCCTGCGGGAATCCTGCGCCTTATAGCTGCAAAACTGTTCCCGAATTGCGAACAATGCCACATTTCCCAATTCAGCCGCCTGGGTGACACATTTTCGCCCAATTTCAAACTTCCGCAGGGTCAATTGTCGCCAATGTCGAACCAATCTCGGGGATTTTAGGGGTTTGGCCCCTTCTCGGCCCCAGCAGGCAACGTATTTATGCCCCGCAAAGGGCGCGAATCACCCTCAGCGCGCAGCCCGGTCCGTTCGGTCTCCAGCTCACGCGCATGACGCCCCAGAATCAGCAATCCGGGCCACAGCATATAGGCCTCGATCTCGATATTCTCGCCAAAGGACAGCAGGACAAACGTCATGACAATCCCCAGAGGCAGCCGCCCGCGTGGCCCGCGCGCCGCATCCCACAGCCCCAGACCGATCTGCCACAGCAGCGGCACCAGCAGGGCGGCAAAGCCCACCAGCCCCTTGACGAACAGCAGCCCATACCAGGTGTGATGGCTGCCGATCGGCATGTATTCCACCAGATGCGGACCGGGCTGGACGGTGCCATGGCCGAACCAGTAGGCCTCATTCTGCCAGCGCTCAGAGGCAATGCGTTGCAGCGTTGCGCGCACTCGCGTGCTATCTGCCCGCGCCGAGGCAAATGCGTTCACCCCCGCCTGAAGACTGTTCCAGATCGCCCCGCCCAGCACCGCCATCGAGGCCGTCCCCCCCGCCAGCACCTGCCAGGCCCAGCCGCGCAGGATCAGCGGCAGCATCCGCGGGCCGATCGTGCAGGCCACCAGCCCCACCAGCCCCATGCGCGATTTCGAGGCCAGGATCATCAGCACCCCCGCCGTCAGCCCAACCCACATCCAGCGGCGGTTCTTTTCCTCCAGCGCGAACAGCACCATCATCACCCCCAGCAAGGCCGCAAAGGGCGACCAGGGCGCAAAGAACTGCCAGCGCGGCGTCCAGCTGGCCGGATCCAGCGTATACAGATAAACCGAGAAATATTCAGGCCCCGGCCCGCCCACGGCCTTGAACGGCGAGGTAAACAGCCTGGACGGCAGCCCCACATAGGGCGCCACCAGCAGCAGCGGCGCCAGAGCCAGCGTCCACGCCCCCACCACGCATTGCGCCCGCACCAGCAGCTCGCGCCGGATCGGCAGGATGGCACCAGCCAGAATGAACAGCGCCAGCAGCGCCCAGCCCTTGGCCCATCCGATTGAGGATTTGATCGTCTTCTTCAGCCCCAGGCCCCAGTCCAGATGGCCCACCCACAGCGCCACCAGCATCACCGCCATACCCGCGATCCACGCCCAGACAACAGGCGGGATCGGGCCCGTGGCGCGCAGGTCGGTGCGGATCGCGGGGCCCAGATACAGCGACAGCACCGCCAGCCCGGCCAGCAGCCACCCCAGAACCGGCCCCACCAGATACAGCGCGCCGATGGCATAGAACGGCCATGTCCAGATCAGCGCGCGCCAGATCAGCGCCTCGGCCGGGTTGAGCGGCCTCATGACCGGGCCGCCTTTGTGCCCAGCAGCCCGTCGATCAGGCGGCGGCGGACCCAGCCCATGGCCAGCCCGATCAGCAGGAACACTGTTGCGCCTGCCCCGGCCACCAGCGCCAGTTTCCGATTAGGAGAGCTGGGGCGCTCGGCCAGGGTCGGGTCTTCCAGCACCTGCACCAGCGGATACGAGGCATAGATGTCCGATTTCGACGATTGCGCCCGCGCAATGGCAGAGGCAAAGACCGCCTCGGCCACGTCGAAATCACGCTGCATATCCTCCAGCTGCGCGGCCTGGGGGGCGGCGCGGTCCAGACGGGCGGTTTCACGCATCAGACGCCGCGCCAGGGTTTCGGTCTGCGCGTGCAGCCCCGCGCGCTCGGTTTCCTGGCGGACCAGTTCAGACAGCAAATCCGCTCGGGCCCCATCCGGAGCCAGATCCAGATGCGCCAGCGCCTGCGCGCTTAGCCCGGTCAGCGCGGTGGCGCGCGCCAGTGTCAGGCGCTGCTCGGCTTCATGCGCCGCCCGCGCACGGGTCACATCGGGATGCTGCGGGCCAAAGCGCGCCCGCAAACCGGCCAGATCCGAGGCGCTCTGGGCCATTTGCGTCATCATCGTCAGGTATTCGCGATCGGCAAAAAGCTTCAGCGCCGCAGCCGCCTGATCGGGGCTGACCCCCAGCTGTGTGGACAGTTTGGCCACGGCCCCGCTGCGCTGTTGCAGCTGAGCGCGCAGGGTTTCCAGCTGATCGCGCAGACGGTCATTGGCGGCGACTTGCTCCTTATATTGCCCCGCCGAATGCAGCCCGGTTTCCCGTTGCAGGGCAGTGATCGCGGCACGCGTCGCCTGCACCGAGGCGTAATATTCCTGAATGGCACCCTGCCCGCCGCCCTCGCGGGTTTGCTGTTCGTCCTGGCGCAGGCGGTCCAGTTCCTCGAAGAAGGCGTTCAGCAGCGCCTGCGCGCGGGCCTGCGCCTGCGCCGGGCTGGGGCCGTCCAGACGCAGGTGAATCATGCCGGTCTGATCCACCAGGGTCACGCGCGGTTTGCCAAAGGCCCGCGGCTGGACCCCCACCCGATCGGCCGCAGCCTGAACGATCCGATCCGCGGCCAGCAGGCGTTTGTAGGTTTCCGTCGGGCTGATCGCATTGCTGGCAAAGGCCGAATTAGCATAGGACGAGGCCTGCCCGATCTCATTGAGATTCACCGAGGCCGACGCGCCCGAGCCAGGCAGGATCAGCGACCCATGCGAGGCATAGCGCAGCGGCGCGGTTTTCAGATAGCCCGTGATCGGCGCCCAGATCAGCGCCGCGCCCAGCAGGAAAAACCCCAAATAGCGCGGCAGCCGGCCCAGATCGTCCAGACGCCCCCCCCGCAACACCCGCCGCACCGACAGCAGACGCAGAGGGATGCGCCACAGGCTGGGCAAGGCAGGTTTTGGGGAAATTGCGGGGTGGGGCCTGGTAACCATTGGATGTCTCCTTTGGCTACATCCCTAACGCGAAACGCGCCGCATTTGTGCCGCGCGCTTGGATGGTCCTCTTGGGGAAATGGCTAGGCCCCTATCCGATCGGATGGGTGCGTGGGCCGGTCAAAACACCCCCGCATCGCGCGCCACGATCGCCGCCTGCGTCCGGTTCGACACCTCAAGTTTGCGATAGAGCGTCTTCATATGCAGCTTGATCGTCGGCTCGGTCAGGTCCAGATCGCGGGCGATTTCCTTGTTGGATTTGCCCTCGGTCAGCCCCTTCAGAACCTGCATCTCGCGGGTTGTCAGCTTCTCGGCCAGCGGGTTGACGGCCTCTTCTTCTTCGGCGGTCATGAAGGCGATGGGGGCGTATTGTTCGCCCATGGCCATGAATTTGATCGCGTTGACCAGCGACTTGGCAGGCAGCGTTTTGGGGACGAACCCGGCCGCGCCGGCCTCCAGTGCTTCTTCGGCAATGGCGCGCGTGGCCTCGCCCGAGATCAGCGCCACCCTCAGACCATCGCGCATCTGCAGCGCCTGGCGCAGGCTGTCCAGCCCGTTCATGCCTGGCATCTTGTAGTCCAGCAGCACCAGATCATAGCTTTGACCGCCCTCGATCAGCGCACGGGCCTCATCGAACGAGCCAACGGTGTCTGTCTCCAGCCCGCCCTCGGCACTCAGGAACGCAACAAGCGTGTCGCGCAGCAATTCATGGTCATCGGCTATCAGAATACGCAATCGGTTTTTCTCTCTCTATCTATGAGCGATTAAATCCTCAGCGCCCCGCGAACTCAAGCGTTTATCCCAAAGCCCCCCCGCGCGTTCGGGCAGCCCACCTATCCGGACGGATGGGTTCCGGGGCGTCAGCGCATCTTGGGCACCCTATCGGCAGCCCCGACCAAACCAACGCCCCCCGAACCTGTCCGCCCGCCTGATTGCGCGGCGCAGGGTCAGGGCGGCACGCTCAGGGCAATCCCGAACCCATCCACACCCCCGAGGTTGCCCCATGCAGATGACCCAAGTTTTCCCCGCCGCCGATGCCCGTCCTTTCACACGCATCCCCGCCTATCCCAAACCGCGCTGCGCGGATGGGAGCCTGCCGACGCTTCCCATTCTGGGACTGCCCGTCGTTACTGCCACCACTCATGAAACGGTGCAGGCGCTGCTTAGCGGCAGCGCGGCGCGGCAGGTGTTTTTTCTCAATGCGCATTGCGCCAATATCCGTGCGCAGAATCCGGCCTATGGCGCGGCGCTGGCGCGGGCCGATTATGTCCTGCCGGACGGGATCGGCGTTGAGCTGGCCGCGCGGATGCAGGGCAATCGGCTGGCAGAGAACCTGAACGGCACCGATTTCACCCCGGCCCTGCTGGCCGAGGCGGCGCGGCGCGGCAAATCCGTGTTTCTGCTGGGCGGGCGTCCGGGCACCGCGCAGGCGGCGGCGGACCGGCTGTGCCTGACCATTCCGGGGTTGAAAATCGCGGGCACGCTGAACGGGTATCAGGATGCGCAGAACGAGGACGCCGCCATTCACACCATCAATGCCTCGGGCGCGGATATTCTGCTGGTCGCTCTGGGCGTTCCGCTGCAAGAGCTGTGGCTGGATCGCAATGGCGCGCGCCTGTCGCCGCAGCTGCGGCTGGGGGTTGGGGCCTTGTTCGATTTTCTGGCCGGCAATGTGAAACGCGCCCCCAAGCCGGTGCGCCGGGCGCGGGCCGAATGGGTCTGGCGCCTGGCAATCGAGCCCCGCCGCATGGCCCGCCGCTATCTGATCGGCAATGTCACCTTTCTGGCCCGCGCGATGCGCCATGCCCTGCCGCGCCCCAGCCCCGCCCAGATCGCCAAGCGCGCATTGGATCTGACGCTTAGCGCCTGCGGCCTGCTGGCCCTGACGCCGCTGTTCGCGCTGACCGCTCTGGCGATCAGGCTGGACAGCCGGGGCCCGGTCTTTTTTACCCAGGAACGGGTGGGGCGCGATGGGCGTCCCTTTCGGATGATCAAGTTCCGCTCGATGCATGTGGATGCGGCGGAACGGCGCGCGGCGCTTCTGGCCAGCTCGGATCGGGACGGTATCTGCTTCAAATCCCGCAACGATCCGCGGGTGACGCGTGTGGGCCGGTTGCTGCGCCGCTCGTCTCTGGATGAGCTGCCGCAGATCCTGAACATCCTGCTGGGGCATATGTCCGTGGTCGGCCCCCGCCCGGCCCTGCCCGAAGAAGTGGCCGCCTACCCCGCCCCCGCACTGGAGCGCCTGTCCGTCCGCCCCGGCCTGACCGGCGTATGGCAGGTGTCAGGCCGCGCCGACATCAGCTTTGAAAAGATGATCCAGATGGATGTGGCCTATGCGCGCTCGCGCTCGGTGCTGCTGGATCTGATCCTGATCGCGCTGACAGTCCGCACGGTGATCAGCGGGCGCGGCGCCTATTGACCCCCCAAAAGGATAGGCGCACCTATCCGACCGGGTAGGTGCGCATCCGATTGCCCAGATGCCCGGCGATCCGCTCTATGCGATAACTGGGTCCAAGCCGTTCTACGTCAAGGAGACCTCAATGTTGCCCCCCCTCTTTCGCCCGCTGCGCCCCCTGGCCCTTGGTGCGGCGCTGACGCTTTCGCTTGCACAGGTGGCACTGGCCGAGCTGGCCACGCCCGAAGGCAAGGTGGTTCTGACCGTGTCTGGCACGATCAGTGAAACCAACGCCGGCGACACCGCGCAGTTCGACATGGCCATGCTACGCGCCCTGCCCGCGCAGGAAATCACCACCTCGACAATCTGGACCGCGGGCGATCAGACATTCGTGGGCGTCGCGTTGAAGGATCTGGCCCAGGCGGTGGGCGCCGAAGGGGCGATCCTGCGCAGCTATGCGATCAATGACTATTCGGTGGACATTCCGGCCTCGGACGCGATCGAGGGCGGCCCGATCATCGCCTATCAACTGAATGGCGCGGCCATGTCCGTGCGCGACAAAGGACCACTTTGGATTGTATATCCGTACGATTCGGCCTCCTCGTATCGAACCGAGGTGATATACTCGCGCAGTATCTGGCAGCTGGATCGCATCCAGATCACCGACTAAGGCCAACCCGCACGAGGATAAATGTTACGAGCCGGAACTTTGCGCCGCCAGGGATATGCCGTTCTGTTGACCGCCGCCGTGCTTTGCATTGTGGCGATCATCTCTTTGGCGCAGGCGGTTTCGCGCGATTTGACACTGCTGGAATCGGCCAATTCCGATAACGTGCAATGGACCCTGTCGCAGGCCGAAGTCGAATATCTGGAATTCGAACGCGAGCTGGACCACGGCATCGCGCGCGGCGCGCCCGATCTGGATCAGATCCGGCAGGAATTCGACATCTTCTATAGCCGCATTGCCACGCTGCAAAATGGCGCGCTCTATCAGGATCTGCGCCAGACACGCGATTTCACCGAAGCACTGACCGGGATTCGCGCCTTTCTGGACCGACATGTGCCGCTGATCGACGGGCTGGAAGCGGCCTCGGAGCAAGAGCTTCTGGTCCTGCAACGGGAAACGGCCGAGCTGGATTCAGAGGTGCGCAAACTGGCCAATTCGGGGCTGTTCTACTTTGCCAAACTGTCGGACGAGCGGCGCAAATCCATCGCCATTTCGCTACAGCGGCTGGCCCTGGTGACGACCTCGCTGATCGCGGCGCTGGCGCTGCTGGCTTATTATTCCCACTGGATGCGGCATCAGGCGCAGCGCGGCAAGATCGAACTGCAAAAGGCCTATGCGCGGGTGAACACGGTGGTGAATGCGTCGCTGGATGCGGTGATCGTGTCGGACAATCAGGGGCGCATTCTGGATTTCAACGCCGCCGCCGAACGGATTTTCGGCTATCGGCTTGAGGACATCCGCAACCAGCCTCTGGGCGATCTGCTGGTGCCCGAACACCTGCGCGAGGCACATTTCAACGGGGTGCGCCGGATGAACCGCAACGGCGAGGCCCGCGTGATCGGCCATGGCCGCCTGCAACTGGAGGCCATGCGCGCAGGCGGCGAGGTTTTCCCCTGCGAACTGGCCCTGGAAAGCGCCGGACGCGGCGAAGACCGCCTGATCATCGGCTTTCTGCGCGACATCTCGGCCCAGGTCGCCGCCGAGCAAGAGCTGGTCGAGGCCCGCGACCGCGCCCTGGCCGGAGAGAAAGCCAAATCCGATTTCCTGGCCGTGATGACCCATGAAATCCGGACGCCGCTGAACGGGGTGATCGGCAATCTGTCCCTGCTCGAAGACACCCAGCTGACCCAGCGGCAGGGGCGCTATGCGCATAACATGTCGATCTCGGCCCGGCAGCTGATGCAGCATGTGGACACGGTGCTGGACATCGCCCGTTTCGAGGCCGGACAGATCGCCAGCACCGAGGCCCCCACCCATCTGGGCCACCTGCTACAGGATATCGTGGACGGCCAGAGCGGCCACGCCGAGGCGCGGGGCAACACGCTGCAATGGGGCTGGCTGGGCCAGCAGATGACCTGGGTCCAGACCGACGCGGCCAAGCTGCAACAGGTGCTGCTGAATCTGGTGGGCAATGCGATCAAGTTCACGCGTGACGGCAAGGTCTCGCTTGAAGCCGAGCGCGTGGCGCCCGGACAGGTGGAATTTCGGGTGATCGACACCGGGATCGGAATTGCTCAGGCCGATCAGGCCCGCGTCTTCGAGGATTTCCAGACGATTGACACCTCATTTCAGCGGCAGAGCAGCGGCACCGGGCTGGGGCTGGGCATCGTGCGCCGGCTGGTCGAAACTCTGAACGGCGAAGTGGGGCTGGAAAGCGCGCCGGGGGCCGGCAGCGTGTTCTGGATTCGCCTGCCGATGACAGAATGCGCCCCCCCCGAGCCCGACGCCGCGCCGCCCACCTTGCATGACCTGCAGCGCAAGCTGGACATCCTGGCGGTCGAGGACAATGAAATCAACCTGATGCTGCTGCAAGAGCGGCTGGAGCTGATGGGCCACAGCGTCCAGACCGCGCGCAACGGGCTGCAAGGCGTCCAGGCCGCGGGCGCGCATCGGTTTGACCTGATCTTGATGGATATTTCGATGCCGGTGATGGACGGGCTTGAGGCCTGCCGGCAAATCCGCGCGGGCCAGGGGGCCTCGGCCGGGGTGCCGATTGTGGCGCTGTCGGCCAACGTGCTGCCGGATTTGCGCAGCAAAATCGACGAGGCCGGCATGTCCGGTTTCCTGGGCAAACCGCTGCAACAGAACGAATTGCTGACCCTCCTCAGCGAGGTCGAACGCGCCCCCACAGCCGCCCCCGTCCCCACAGCCGCCCCCGTCCCCACAGCCCCCGCCCCCGCGCCGCACAGCACCGTTCTGGAACGGCTGCGCGGCCGGTTCGAGGCCGAAGTCTCCGAGCTGATGGCCTGGCTGAACGCCCCCGGCACCGATCACGCCGACATCGCCGCGCGCTGTCATATGGTGGCCGGGTCCGCCGCCGCCTTTGACCGGCTGGACCTGCGCGACGCGCTTGTGCAGATTGAACATGCGGCCAAAACCGGCGCGCCCTCTGAGACCTTGCAGGCAAAGATCAAAGCCGCCCAGGCGCTTTGGCCTGTGCCGTGATCCGGCCCATCGCGCGCGCCAAGGCAGCACCGGCCCGCCATGCCCGTGGCTTTAATCGCTTCCAGAGCTTTTGTTAAACAGGGTCAGCGCGCCGATCAGCCCCAGCACGCGGGCGGCCTCGGCCAGGTTGGTGACGCTGCTGTCATAGCAGGCCAGCGCATCGCCGGGCAGCACGTAAGGATCATAATCATCGCGGTCCGCGCGGCGCAGCAGCGGCTCGATTTTGCGTTCGATCACCGTGGACACACCCGTCATCGGATTGCGCGAAGCCAAAAGCGCCGAGCGCCGCGCGCTGGTCACTTGTGCCCCGCCCACGCAGTTCGAATCCACCACCGCCTGAATATAGCGCGTGCCATACGGCACCTCGCGCACCTCGCGGCCAATCGCAGACGAAGCATTGTGCAAGGCCGGTTGGGTCAGGTTCGACAAAAACAGCGTCACCCCCGGCGGGCTAAGCGGGCCCGGTTTCATCAGATCGTCCTGAAAACAATCGCGGCTGTGGACGAAAATCTCGTCCCCGGTCAGCAACATCACATCGGCATTGGTGCGCCCGGCGAACAGATCGCGCAGGTCCAGCCGGTAGGTGCGGTTTGCCCGGCGCAGCTCGACCGCGGAGAGATCGGCATCGGGGCGCAATCCCCCCGCCGCCCGGATCGCCGCCGACAGATTGCGCGCCTCGGTCGAGGATCCCAGCGCGGTTTGGCGTTCGCTGTCGATCTGATCGCCTGGCACGCCGCCGATCTCGACCGCGTGGGGTTCGAACACGGCGCCATTCACCCCCACCGAAACCGAGGCAAAATCCGTCACCCGCACCGACAGGCGCGGCAGCGTTTCGTAAAACCCTTCGGCCAGCAGGGCGCGGCCCAGATCCGCCTCGATGTCATCCGTGGTGCGCCCCTGCGCGCGGATCGGATCCAGAAAGGGCAGCTTGAGCGTGCCATCACGCGAAATCACGTAAGATCCGTTCAGCACCTCATCGTCATCGACCCGCACATCCACCAGATCATTGCGCGTCACCCGTTCGCCCAAAAGTGGCAGCGCCGCCAGTTTTCCGCCCTTACCGCCCTGCGCCATATCGGTGAAACCGCCCCCCAGAAGCGGCTTGCAGCGCTGCGCGTTCATCGTGGCCGATTCCAGAAAGACGGGCTTTGCGATGGCCGAGGGCGGTTCGCGATATTGCGCCTGATACCCCCCCCCGCGCGAGACTTGCTCGATATTGTCGGGCATGGGCGAAACAGAGCAGCCGCCCAGAAAAACCAGGCCAAGGCCCAGAAAAGCGTTCGCTTTGGGGAAGGATGTCATCGGGGCTCCGCTCGGGTTCTTGTTTTAACCATCTTAGGGTCAGCGCCCCCTCTAAGGCAACAATCTGTTCGCGCCAATACTGCGGACAGATAGGCGGACCTACCCACCCGGATAGGCGCGCGCTGCCTTTCCCCCAACGATCCGCCCCTGTGCGCAGCGGCATGCGCCTTCGCCTTCAGATAGTCTGAGCCTATACCCAAGCACGGACACGATCATGAACAGCGCAAAGCAGACAAGCAGCACAAAGACACTGGCCCAGAACCTGGCCGCCTATGGCGCGTCCGAGGCTGCGGCCAAGCTGTCGCGCCTGTTCGTGGTCGTGGCCGTCGCACATCGTCTGGATCCGGTTCAGATCGGCCTGGCCGCCGCCGCGCTGGCCGCTGCCGACATCCTGAAGGCGCTGACGGAAAACGGGGTGATCCAACGTATTATCGCCGCGCCCGACTCGGTGCTTGCGGCCACCTGCGCCGCCGCCCACCGGATTTTCTGGGTCTGGTGTGGGGGGCTGTTCGCGCTTCAGGCCAGCGTAGCCGGAGCACTGTGGATGCTGGGCGGCAATCTGACCGTATCGCTGCTGATCCTGATCCTGGCGGCCGAGTATCTGTTCATGCCCGGCGGGCTGGTGCAGGCCGGCCTGGCCATGCGCGCCGGGAAAATGAAACGCACCGCCGCCATTGCCGGCAGCCAGGTGGTGATCGCGAATGCGATGGCCGTGGCGCTGGCGCTGATCTGGCCAAGCGCTCTGGCGCTGATCCTGCCGCGCCTGCTGACCGCCCCCTATTGGCTGATCGCCATGCGCCGCCTGCACCCCTGGCAGCGTGCCCCACAAGTGCGCCCGGCGGCCCTGCGCCCCTTTGTTTCTTATGGCGGGGCCGTGCTGGGGGTTGAGATCGTCAAGGCCCTGCGGATGCAGGCCGATAAGCTGATCGTCGGGCTGGTGCTGGGCACCGAGGCGCTGGGGATCTACTTCATGGCCTTCAACGCGGGGCTGAGCATTGCCAGCTCGTTCTCGGTGGCCTTTGCCACGGTGCTGTTCCCGCATCTGTGCGCCGCGCAGGATCGGGCCCATGCGCTGCGCAACTCGATTATCATGAGCCTGGGTCTGATAACCCCCGCCGTTCTGGCTCAGGCGCTGCTGGCGCCGGTCTATGTGCCGCTGCTGCTGGGCCAGACCTGGGCCGAACATGCGCCTGTCGTGTCCATCCTGTGCCTGGCGGCGATCCCGACCCTGCTGTGGACCTCGGCCGCCGGATGGCTGCGCGCCCAGGACCAGCCGCAAAAGGAATTCGCCGTCACCGCCCTGCTGACCACCGCCCTGGTGGCCAACACGATCCTGATGGCGCCTCATGGCCTGCTGGCCATCGCCACCGGCTATACCGCCGTCACCTTTGCGGTGCTTGGCCTGGCCTCGATCCCGGCGCTGTCCTTCGCTTTCTCCCGTCCCCTGATCCGAGTGTAACCCATGCCCCGTTTTTCCATCATCATCCCCGCCTATAACGCCGCCAACACGATCGGAGACACCCTGTCCGCCATCGTCGCGCAGACCTATACCGATTGGGAGGCGCTGGTGATTGACGATGGCTCTGTCGATGCGACGCGCGAGATCGTGGGCCAGTGGACCCGCAATGACACCCGTATCCGCCTGGCCGGCCACCCCGGCGACGGCCCCAGCGACGCGCGCAACTTTGCCGCCTTTCATCTGGCTCAGGGCGATATTCTGGCCTTTTGCGATGCCGATGACATGTGGGCCAACACCAAGCTGACGCAGATCGCGCAGGCCATGGTTTCACCGCTTGTGGATGGCACTTTCGGACGGGTGGCGTTTTTCGCCCAGAACCCGGCCGATGCGCGCAGCCTGTCGAACATGCCCAAAACCGCGCTGAGCATCCCGATTCTGATGGGGGAAAATCCGGTCTGCACCCTGTCCAACCTGTCCATCCGACGCGAGATTTTCCTGCTGTCGGGCGGGTTTGACCGCAGCTTTGTCCACAACGAGGATCTGGACTGGCTGATCCGCGCCGTCGGCTCGGGGGCCAGCCTGCGCGGCATTGACGAGGTGCAGGTGTGGTATCGGGCCTCTCCCACGGGGCTGTCCTCGGATCTGCCGGCGATGCGCGCCAGCCGGTTGCGGGTGCTGCAAACCGCGCAACGCTACGGCTACCGGCCCGACAGCGCGACCGAGGCAATTTATCTGCGCTATCTGGCCCGCCGCGCCCTGCGTCTGGATCTGGGCCGGCTCGAGGCCCTGCGCCTGTCGCTGGACGGCCTGCGCCAAAGCCCCCGCGCCTTTTGCAGCCCCGCCCGGCGCGGGATTGCCACCGCCCTGGCCGCCGCCCTGGCCCCTGTCCTGCCGCGCGCTCTGCGCCGCGCTTTGTTCAGCCACTAAGAAAGGTCCACGTCATGCCCAAAGCAACCGTTGTCGTTCCCGCCTTCAATTGCGCCAGCACGCTGAGTCAGACTCTGGAGGCGCTGATCGTCCAGACCTATACCGATTTTGAGATCGTCATCGTCGATGACGGATCCACCGATGACACCCCGCAGATCGCCCAGGCCTATGCCCGCGCGCCCAACATCCACCTGGTGCGCCAGGCGAACCGAGGCCTGGCCGGCGCGCGCAACACCGGGATTGCCGCCGCGCAGGGAGACTATATCGGCTTTTGCGATGCCGATGATCTGTGGCTGCCGGAAAAGCTGGCCCAGCATGTGGCCCATCTGGATGCCAATCCCGCGGTCGGGCTCAGCTATGCGGGCTCGCGGCTGATGACAGCCGAGGGCACGCCCACCGCGCATACTCAATCGCCCAGGCTGCGCAATGTCACCGCCGCCCATATCCTGAAACGGAACCCGGTGGGCAATGGCTCGGCCCTGGTGATGCGGCGCGCGGCGCTGCGTGACATTGCCACCCGCCCGCTGATCGAGACCCAGCGCGACTGGGTGTTTGATGAGACCTTTCGCCAGTCCGAGGACATCGAATGCTGGCTGCGCCTGGCCCTGACCACCGACTGGACGATCGAGGGCATCCCCGGTGCGCTGACCCTGTATCGCATCAATCCGGGCGGGCTGTCCGCCAATACCAGCCGCCAGCTGGCCGCATGGGAACGCATGATCACCAAGCTGCGCCCGCTGAACCCGGCGTTCTTTGACCGGCACGCAGCCCCCGCCCGCGCCTATCAGCTGCGCTATCTGGCGCGCCGCGCCATCAGCGACATGGACGGCAACACCGCCCGCAAACTGATGCAGCGCGCGCTGGCTACCTCGGGGCGGCCGCTGATCGAAGAGCCCGCCAAAACCCTGATCACCTGGGGCGCGGCTCAGGCGCTGGCCCTGCTGGGCCCGGCCGCCCTGCGCCCGCTGTCAGGCCTGTTCCGCCCCGCCCTGCCCAAAACCTGAATCCCGAAAGGAGCCGCCATGAAACGCCCTCAGATCATTCACCTGGTTGACGACACCACCGCCGGCGGCGTGATGCGCCTGCTGGAGTATATCTGCACCGACCCGGACATGGGCCGCAACGCCCACCACAGCCTGCGCGTGGTGCGCAAGGGGGCGCTGTCCATGCGGCGGATCAAGGCAGATGTCATTGTCTCGCATCTGTCGGTCAGCTGGCGCACCCTGCCCGCCCTGATTTCCCTGCGCGCGCTACATGCCGACACCCCCCTTGTCCATGTCGAGCACAGCTACACCCAGTCCTTTACCGCGCTGAACGTGGCCAAGAAGGATCGGTTTCTGACGCTGCTGCGGATCGGCTATGCGATGTTCGATCATCTGGTTGCCGTCAGCCAGGCGCAGGCGCGCTGGATGTTTCGCCACCGCCTGGCCGATCTGGGCGCGCTCAGCGTGATTTCTCCGACTGTGCCGCTGGCCTCTTTTGCCGCCCTGCCCGCGCCCAAGGGCCCCCCGCGGACCATCGGCGCCATGGGACGTCTGGACAGGCAGAAGGGCTTTGATCTGCTGATCCCGGCCTTCCGCCAGATCGCCGCGCCGGACGCACGGCTGATTTTCTATGGCGAGGGCCCCGAGCGCGCCCGGCTGACCGCCCTGGCCGAGGGCGATCCGCGTATTGTTTTTGCCGGTCACAGCGACAGCCCCGAGGCCGCAATGCAGTCCGTGGACGCCATTGCCATGCCCTCGCGATGGGAGGCCTACGGGCTGGTCGCCCTTGAAGCCCGCGCCGCCGGTCGTCCCGTTCTGGTGTCGGGAATCGACGGGCTGAAGGATCAGATCGCCGACGGGGCCACCCCCGTGCGCAACTACACCGTCGAAGGCTGGAGCGCGGCGCTGCAAAGCCTGCTGAACGGTGACATTCCCGCCGCCCCCCGCCCCGATGCGGCGCTTCAGTCGGTGGAGTTCGCCCGCCAGTGGGATCAGCTTTTTCGCGGGTTTCAACAGCAAACCCCGGTGGTTCTGAGCGCCGCCAAAGCCTAGGGTTTTTGCTGCAAAAGCCGTTGAAAGCTCATGGAAATATGCGCGCGCTGCACATCGGCCAAAGCGGCCGGATCGCCCGCGCGCAGCGCCAGCCGGATGGCCTCCAGCTCGTGGTGAAAAATGCGGAACTCGTCCTGTAAATCCAGGCGCGAGTTCAGCACGAACTGCAACCAGATCCGTTTGGTCTGATAATACAGCCGCTCCAGCACCTGCCGGAGCGGCGGATTGCCGACCAGCTCCAGCAGGGTTTCGAACACTTCGATGTCGAATTCGGTGAATTCCTGCGCAGAGCCGCCCGTGATGATCTGCCGGCTGCGCGCGATCAGCCGCTCGAACCGTTGCAAAAACGCCGCATCGGCCTGCACCGGATCCAGCCGCCCGGTCAGCGCTGTCAACTCGACCCGCAGGCGGTAGACCTCGGCCAGCTGATCAATCCCGGCATCGGTGACCAGCGTGCCGATACCGTGCTGCGACTGCACCAGCCCCTCGTCCTCAAGCCGCGCCAGAACCCGGCGCAGAGGCGTCCGGCTGATCCCGAAGTCCTGCGCCAGCTCGGTTTCGGACAGCCGCAGCCCCGGCGGATAGATCAGCAGGCAGATACGCCGCCGGATTTCCCCGTGGATCGCCCGATGCCGCCCCCGGCCCGAGACCGCCGCGTTATCCTGCTGCGATGTCATTTTCCCGCGGCGCTCAGATGTTCGGACAGCCCGTCCAGCATCCGCAGACAGGCCTTCAGCTGATCCAGCGCCAGGTATTCATCGGCCTTGTGCGCCTGCCGGATCGAGCCCGGCCCGCACACCACCACATCCATCCCCAGCGCCTGATATATCCCGCCCTCGGTGCCAAAGGCGACCTGCGCCGCGTCCTTGTGCCCGGTCAGCGCGCTGACGATCCGGCGGGCCTCGTTCCGGGTGGTGGGCATCAGCGGGCCGACCTCGGCCACCACCTGCGTGCGCACATCCGAGCCCGCGTGCACCGCCCGCATCTGCGGCAGCAATTCATGGGTGACGTAATCGCGCAGCGCAGTTGTCACGAAATGCGCATCCTTGGGATCAACCGGGCGCATTTCCCAATCCACCTGCGCCTGTCCGGCAATCACATTGCGTGCCACTCCGGCCTGAATCTGCCCGATATTGATCGTCGTCCAGGGCGGATCAAAGGGGCTGTCGGCGGGGGCCATATCGCGCAGAATGTCCCGCAGATGCAGCAACCGCGAGACATATTTCACCGCCGCCTCGGCCGCGTTCACCCCAAAATCAGGCTGCGAGCCATGCCCCTCAAGCCCCTGAAAATGCGTGCAATATTCATAACATCCCTTATGGCCTTCGATGATCTTCATCTCGGTCGGCTCGCCCACGATGGCCAGGCTGGGCCGCAGCCCCTGCGCCTTTAGCATCCCGGCCAGAGCCTGCGCGCCGAAACAGCCGGTTTCCTCATCATAGGTCATGGCGATATGCAGCGGGCGATCATGCACACGGCGCGCAAACACCGGGGCCGAGGCCAGAACGGCCGCCAAAAACCCCTTCATGTCGCAGGCCCCGCGCCCATAAAGCCGCCCCTCGCGTTCGACCATCACGAACGGGTCCGAGCCCCAGTCCTGCCCGGCCACCGGCACCACATCCGTATGCCCCGCCAGCACGATCCCCCCATCTACACGCGGGCCCAGCGTTGCGAACAGATTGGCCTTGGTGCCGCAGGGGGCGGCCTGAATGTCCACCTCGGCCCCGCACAGGCGCAACAGCCCCGCCGCATAGTCGATCAGCGCCAGATTGCTGTCATCGGACAACGAAGGAAAGCCGATCAGCTCGCCCAAAATCTCTTTGCTATAGGCCAATTGCATGGCTCAGTCCTTTACGAACAGTTTCCGCGGCACATCGCACAGGGTCTGCGCGGCCCCCTCTGGCTGGATCAGGATGGTTTCGGTTGTCTCCAGCCCCCAGCTGTCCATCCATAGCGCGGGCATGAAGTGAAACACCATACCCGGCTGCAAAACCGTCTGGTCCTCGGCCCGGATCGAGGCCGTCCGTTCCCCCCAGTCGGGCGGATAGCTCAGCCCCACCGGATAGCCCGCGCGCCCCGTGCGATCTATACCATAAGACCGCAGTACCTCTAAGAACGCATTATATATATCGCAGGTCCGGTTGCCGGCGCGGGCGGCTTGCAGGCCTGCCTCGATCCCCGCCATCTGCGCCTCTTCGGCGCGGCGCATGTCATCGGGCGGCGTGCCCAGAAACACCGTCCGGCATAGCGGCGCGTGATAGCGCCGGTAGCAGCCCGACAGCTCGAAAAACGTGGCCTCGCCCGCGCGCATTTCATCGCCGTTCCACGTCAGATGCGCCGCCGTCGCATCCAGCCCCGAGGGCGTCAGCGGCACGATCGCCGGGTAATCGCCCCAGATGTCGCCCACCCCGGTCAGAGCCGCATGATAGATCTCGGCCACCAATTCGTTCTTGCGCAGCCCCGGCGCGGCGCGCTGGAGTGCGGTTTCGATCACATGCTGGGAAATCCGCGCGGCCTTGCGCATAAAGCCGATCTCTTCGTCCGATTTCACCAGCCGCTGCCAGTTCACCATCCCCGAGCCATCCAGCAGGCTGGCATTCGGCAATTCCTGCGTCAGCACCGCATGGGCCCTGGCCGAGTAATAGTAGTTCTCCATCTCTACCCCGATCCGCGCGCCCGAATGGCCCAGATCCTGGATCAGCGCGGCCAGATGCTGCATCGCGTGGCGCTCGGTCGATTGGACGTAATCGTCGGGGTAGCCGTGGATGCACTCCGCGCCCATCCAGCAGGTCCGCCCGGCCCCCACCGCATCCATGTTGCGCCCCCACCAGATCGGCGTGCCCTCGGCCGGCACCAGAACCCCCTGATGCACATAGAAAGACCAGCCGTCATAGCCCGTCAGCCAGGCCTGATTGGACGGATCGGTGACAAACAGCAGATCCAGCCCCGCCTGCGCCATCGCGGCACGGGTCAGGGCCAGACGGCGGTCATACTCGGCCGGGCTAAAGGGAAGATGGCTGGCGCTCATGGCAGTTCCTTTCCGAGGGCGCCCGCGCTGTACACAACATGGGCGAAAATCCAAGTTTCAGACGGATTAACCCCCAATAACCTTGCTAAAATCAAGTCCCGCCTTAAAGGTTGTGTACAAATTCCCCGATTCCGGCCAGAACAGGAGATGCCGATGCTGAAAAATGACCAACTTGATGCCTGGGATCGCGCGGCGTTCTTTCATCCCTCGACACATCTGGCGCAGCACGCACGCGGCGACAGCCCGACCCGCGTGATAAAGACAGCCGAAGGCGCGCATATTCAGGATCGGGACGGCACCCGCCTGCTGGATGCCTTTGCCGGGCTGTATTGCGTGAACGTGGGCTACGGACGCTCCGAAATCGCCGAGGCCATCGCCCAGCAGGCGCATCAACTGGCCTATTACCACGCCTATGTCGGCCACGGCACCGAGGCCAGCATCACCCTGGCGAAAATGATTCTGGATCGCGCACCGGCCGGCATGTCCAAGGTCTATTTCGGGCAATCGGGCTCGGATGCGAATGAAACCAATATCAAGCTGGTCTGGTACTATAACAACATCCTGGGCCGCCCCGAGAAAAAGAAGATCATCAGCCGCTGGCGGGGCTATCACGGCTCGGGGTTGATGACGGGCTCGTTGACCGGGCTAGAGCTGTTTCACCGCAAGTTCGATCTGCCGCTGACGCAGGTGATCCACACCCAGGCCCCCTATTACCTGCGCCGCCCCCGCCGCGACATGTCCGAGGTCGAGTTTACCGCTCATTGCGTGGCCGAACTGGAGACGCTGCTCAAACGCGAGGGCGCGGACACTATCGCCGCCTTCATTGGCGAGCCCGTGCTGGGCACCGGCGGCATCGTCCCCCCGCCCGAAGGCTACTGGCCCGCGATTCAGGCGGTTCTGGACAAGCATGACATCCTGCTGATCGCGGATGAGGTGGTGACAGGCTTTGGCCGGCTGGGCAGCATGTTCGGCTCGGATCATTATGGGATGAAGCCCGACCTGATCACGATCGCCAAGGGGCTGACCTCGGCCTATGCGCCTTTGTCCGGGTCCATCGTCGGCGACAGAATGTGGAAAGTTCTGGAACAGGGCACCGATGAAAACGGCCCCATCGGCCATGGCTGGACCTACTCGGCCCACCCGATCGGAGCGGCCGCAGGGGTGGCGAATCTGACCCTGCTGGACGATCTGAATCTGGTGCAGAATGCGGCGCAGATCGGCACCTATCTGAAGGCCGGCCTGACGGACGCCCTGGCCGATCACCCCCATGTGGCCGAGATCCGCGGCGAAGGGCTGCTCTGCGCGGTTGAATTCGCCAAAGACCCGGAAACGCTGACATTTTTTGATCCGTCCGAGAAGATCGGCCCGCGCCTGTCCGCCGCCATGCTGGACCAGGATCAGGTCATCGCCCGCGCCATGCCCCAGGGCGACATCCTGGGATTTGCCCCGCCCTTCTGCCTGACCCAAACCGAGGCCGACACAGTGATCGCCGCCACCAAACGCGCAGTAGAAACGGTGCTGGGCTAAGCGCCTGCGGGGCATATCACCACCAGGGCTGCCCCGCAAAAACACCCCGCGTCAGGCGGTTGCATCCCTGAATATTCCAAAAAATGCGGAAGCCTTGACATTCAAGGTGGTACCCAAGGCCGGACTCGAACCGGCACGCCTTGCGGCGGGGGATTTTGAATCCCCTGCGTCTACCATTCCGCCACTTGGGCACGTTTTATTCGTCTATCCAACCCATTCGCCCGCGTCCAGAGCGAAAACGCACGCGATCGCGTGTTGACCTTATCGCCCACGCATGGCGTAACAGGGCAAACCAGACAGGAGCGCCCCATGATCAAAGGCCTGTATAATTGGACCATGTCCCTGGCCGAGCATCCGCGCGCCCTGTGGCTACTGGCGTTCATCGCCTTTATCGAGGCCTCGGTCTTTCCGATCCCGCCCGATGTTCTGATGATCCCGATGATCCTAGCACGCCCCTCGCGCGCGTGGCTGATTGCGGGGGTGGCGTTGGTGTCTTCGGTTGCGGGCGGGCTGCTGGGCTATCTGATCGGCGCGCAGTTTTATGAGCAGATCGGCCGCCCGATCCTGGAATCCATGGGCAAGGCCGACGCCATGGCCGAATATAACAGCCGTTTTAACGATTTCGGGTTCTGGCCGGTGCTGATCGCCGGCATCACCCCCTTCCCGTTCAAGGTGATCACCATCATGTCCGGCTGGACGGGACTGCCGCTGTTAACCTTTTTCGCCACGTCAATCATCGCACGCGGATTGCGGTTCTTCATCGTCGCGGGTCTGTTGTGGAAATACGGCGCACCAATTCGTGACTTCATCGAGCGCCGACTGGGCTTGATGTTCACGCTGTTCGTGATCATTCTGCTGGGCGGATTCTACTTGGTGAAATATCTATGATCTTTGAGCGTAAAACACTGATTTCATTGGCAGCAGCCGGGTCAACGGCCCTGCTGGGCGGCGCTTTCGTGTTTCAGTTTTTGGGCTATGCGCCCTGTCAGATCTGCCTGTGGCAGCGCTGGCCCCACGCGGCGGCCATCGTGATCGGAGTGATCGCCCTGGCCACGCCGTCGCGTCTTTTGTGCTGGCTGGGGGCTCTGGCTGCGGGCACGACAGGGGCCCTGGGCGTTTACCATACCGGGATCGAGCGCGGCTGGTGGGAGGGCCCCTCCAGCTGTACCGGAGGCG
Source organism: Paracoccaceae bacterium (assembly GCA_002708925.1). Taxonomy (GTDB): domain Bacteria; phylum Pseudomonadota; class Alphaproteobacteria; order Rhodobacterales; family Rhodobacteraceae; genus Thalassobius. Next base: position 613 of record PAPN01000045.1, on the reverse strand, counting down.
GCGCCCTGGACGCCGGAAATCTGCTGTCATTCGACGGGCCCACGCTGGTTTTGTGCGATCAGGTCGCCTTGGATTTGTTCGGCATCTCGATGGCCAGCTGGAACGCCTTGGCCTCGTTCGGGTTGATGGCAATCTGGATCCTGGCCGCCCGCGCCAAAGGTTAAAGAAAAAGGCCCCCCGCAAAGGGAGGGCCAGTTTCGCACTCAGGCTCAATAATTGATACCGCTCGGTGTTTTTGCCTGCGGCCTGAGCGTCGCGCGGGGCGGACGCATCCGCCCCGTGTCCGATCAACTACAACCCGAGGTTGCGCCGCATGTGTTGCACTTCATGCAGGTGCCGTTGCGCACCAGCGTGTAGTTTCCGCAGTCTCCGCAGGCCTCGCCCTCATAGCCCTGCATCTTGGCCTTGGCGCGGTCGTCGAACGGGATCGCGGCCGAAGCCGCCTCGGCCTCCACCAGGGTCGCGGTTTCGCCCGCCGTCTCCAGCGCCGCGACGGAGGCGGCGGCCTCGACCGCAGGGGACGCGCCGCCGCCGCGCACCACGAACAGCTTCTGCGGGACCCGCTTGCGGATGTAGCCGGGCGAGGTCATCTCGCGCAGCATCGCCACGGCCT
>PAPN01000044.1 GCA_002708925.1 Paracoccaceae bacterium | reverse complement strand
CGTGCTGTATGCGTCGCACACGACCTGGGAAAGCAAGCAGCATTTCGAGGACTGGACCAAGTCCGAGGCCTTCCGCCAGGCGCACAAGGGGGCCGGGGGCACCAAGGATCTGTACCTGGGGCCGCCGAACCTGGAAATCTTCGAAAGCGTGCTGGAGCTGGCCTGAACGCCGGTCCGGTTTCGGCCGACATCACATCGGACAAATGAAAACGGGGCCCGAAGGGGCCCCGCATCGTCTTGCCAAAGGTCACCGGTCAGGCGGCGATCAGGCGGCGATCACGCCTCGGCGGCTTCTTCGCCTTCACCGTCGTCTTCGTTGTCCGACGATGCCAGGCTCGACGGGGCCGAGATGTTGGCGATCACGAAGTCACGGTCGATGGTGGGCTTGGCGCCTTCGGGCAGGGTCACGTCGCTGATGTGCAGCACGTCGCCAACCTCGGCGTTCGACAGGTCCACGGTGATGTGATCGGGGATCTCGCCGGCCAGCACTTCCAGCTCCACCTCGGGGCGCACGATGGTCAGCACGCCGCCCTTTTTGATGCCGGGGCAGGTTTCCTGGTTTGCGAATTCAACGTGGATGAACAGGTTGATGCGCGAGGTACGACGCAGGCGCATGAAATCCACGTGGGTCGGCAGGTCTTTGACAACGTCGCGCTGCACATCGCGGCAGATCACGCGCACGTCTTCCTGGCCGTCAACTTTCATGTTGAACAGGGTCGATTTGAAACGACCGGCTTTCAGACGCTTGAACAGTTCGTTGAACGGGATGTTGATGGGCAGCGGCTCTGCGTCGCCACCAAATACGATACCCGGTACTTTGCCGTCCCGACGTGCCTGACGAGCGGCGCCCTTGCCTGTCCCCGTACGGACCTCGGCGTGAAGATCAGGAATTGCTCCAGCCATGATAATTCTCCAAATGTTTAGACTGACGGGGATCCTCCAAGGCTGTATCCCCGCATGAAGCCGCGCGTATAGACCAGTCTGCGGCATTTGGAAAGGCCCTATTTTTCAAGCCCTCCCGGTTATTGCCAGCGCCCTTCGAAATCTTGCGGGATCATCAGGATCGAGCGGTCCAGTTCCCCCAGGTTGCGCCGCCCGCACAGCGCCATCGAGGTGTCGAATTCCTTGTGCAGCACCTCCAGCGCACGGGTCACGCCGGCCTGACCCATCGCGCCCAGACCATAGATGAACGCGCGCCCGATATAGGTGCCCTTGGCGCCCATCGCCACGGCCTTCAGGATGTCCTGACCCGAGCGAATGCCGCTGTCCAGATGCACCTCGATCTGATCGCCCACCGCGTCCAGAATCGACGGCAGCGCCCGGATCGAGCTGATCGCCCCATCCAGCTGCCGCCCACCGTGATTGGACACGACGATGGCATCCGCGCCTACTTGCAGCGCCATTTTCGCATCCTCGGCGTCCAAAATCCCCTTCAGGATCACCGGCCCGCCCCACATGTCCTTGATCGCGGCGATCTTGCCCCAATCCAGCGTCGGATCGAACTGTTCCGCCGTCCAGGCCCCCAGGTTCGCCGTATCCGAGACCCCCTCGACATGGCCGACAATATTGCCGAAATTCCGCCGCTTGGCACCCAGCATCTCAATCCCCCAGCGCCATTTCGTCATCAGATTGGCAACGGTCGCGGGCGTCAGTTTCGGCGGCGCAGACAGCCCGTTTTTCAGATCCTTATGGCGCTGTCCCAGGATTTGCAGATCCAGCGTGATCACCAAAGCCGAGCATTGCGCCGCCTTCGCCCGCTCGATCAGCCGGCGCAGGTAATCCTGATCCTTCATCGTATAAAGCTGAAACCAGAAAGGTTTCGTCGTCGCCTCGGCCACATCCTCGATCGAGTTGATCGACATCGTGGACAGCGTGAAAGGCACACCAAAGGCTTCGGCGGCGCGGGCGGCCTTGATTTCGCCATCGGCGCATTGCATCCCCGTCAGCCCCACCGGCGCCAGCGCAACGGGCAAGGCCACATCCTGCCCGATCATCCGCCCCGCCGTGGATCGCCCCGACATATCCACCGCCACGCGCTGCCGCAGGCGAATCCGGTCGAAATCGCTGGTGTTCTCACGAAAGGTCTGCTCGGTCCAACTGCCGCTTTCGGCATAATCGTAAAACATCCGCGGCACGCGGCGCTGATACAGGCGTTTCAGATCGTCGATACAGGTGATCACAGGCATGACAGGGGCCTTTTTGCTCATATTGGTGAGATTTCCTTACCAATACCTTCCCTTCGGCGCAATCCCAAATGCCGTTGCTCCCCCCGGCTGGCTCGGGCACTCTGCCCCAAACACAAAGGAAAACAGCATGTATTTTGATGACCTGCCAGTGGGCTACACATTTGAAACCGGCACGCGCCAGATCCCTCTTCAGGATATGATCGCCTTCGCCCGGCAATACGACCCTCAGCCCTTTCACCTCAGCGAAGAGGCCGCCAAGGACACGATCTACGGCGGGCTTATCTCCAGCGGGTTTCAGACTCTGATCGTTGGCTTTTTGCTGACGCTGGATGCCGACATCTGGAACGAAGCCTCCCTGGGCTCGCCCGGCATTGATAACCTGCGCTGGCTCAAACCCGTCCGCCCCGGCGACACGCTACAAGTAAAAGCCGAAGTCACCGGCTCCGAGCCCTCAAAATCGCGCCCCGGCATCGGCCGCACCCATATGCGCTATGACACCTATAACCAGAATGGCGAAAAAGTAATGACCTACACCACCACCCATATCCTGCGCCGCCGGGCCGAATGATCCTGCCGCTTCTTTCTGATCGAACTACTCCGGGGTTTGGGGCAGCGCCCCAAGACCTCTCCTTGCGCACTGACCGTCAGCCCAGTGCAGCCCAATGGGCAAATCACGCGCCGCTCAGGCCCGATGCGCGCCATCCGCCAGGGATTTGACGAATTCCAGAACCTCGCCCACCGGCTTGCCCGAGGCCAGCTCGCCCACAATGGCCGAGCCCACAACGCAGCCGTCAGCCACGCCGGCAATGGATTCCGAGGTCTCGGGCGAACGGATGCCAAAGCCCACGATGACCGGCAGGTCTGTCTTGGCCTTGATCCGCGCCACTTCGGGGGCCACATCCACCGCCTGGGCGGCCGCCGCGCCGGTGATCCCGGTGATCGAGACATAATAAACAAAGCCGCTGGTGTTTTGCAGCACGGTCGGCAGGCGCGCGTCATCGGTGGTGGGAGTCGCCAGACGGATAAAGTTCAACCCCGCTTTTTGCGCCGGGATGCACAGCTCTTCGTCTTCCTCGGGGGGCAGGTCCACCACGATCAGCCCGTCGATGCCCGCAGCCTTCGCATCCACCAGGAATTTATCGACACCGCGGTTAAAGATCGGGTTGTAATAGCCCATCATTACAATCGGCGTGCTGTCATCGTTTTTGCGAAACTCGGCCGCCATATCCAGCGTTTTCTGCAAGGTCTGGCCGCTGTCCAGCGCGCGCTGACCGGCCAGCTGGATGGTCGGCCCATCCGCCATCGGATCGGTAAAGGGCAGGCCCAGCTCGATCACATCGACACCCGCAGCCGGCAGCCCTTTCAGCACCTCCAGCGACGTATCGTAATCGGGATCGCCCGCCATGATATAGGCGACGAAGGCTTTCTTGCCTGCTGCGTTCAGCTCGGCGAACTTGGCGTCGATACGTGTCATACCCGGATCCCTATTCTGTCCTGCGCTCCGATGTGCCGCAAAAGGGGCGGGAACTCAATGGCCGGAGGGCGCGAAATGCGCAATTTCCACGGGGGCCGGTGCCCTGAGCGGCCTTGCCATGCAGGCCCGCCCGTTCTAAGAGCGGCCAACTGGAGTTTTTATCGGATCGGACATCCGATCACACGGAGGCCGCAGATGGGTTTCAAGATGGGGATTGTCGGGCTGCCGAACGTGGGCAAATCGACCTTGTTCAACGCGCTGACGAAAACAGCGGCGGCGCAGGCGGCGAACTTTCCGTTCTGCACGATCGAGCCCAACGTGGGCGATGTGGCCGTGCCCGATGCGCGTCTGGACACGCTGGCCGGGATCGCCGGATCCAAGCAGATCATCCCCACGCGCATGACATTCGTGGATATTGCGGGCCTGGTCAAAGGGGCCTCGAAGGGCGAAGGCCTGGGCAACCAGTTCCTGGCCAACATCCGTGAAACCGACGCCATCGCCCATGTGTTGCGCTGTTTCGAGGACGGCGACGTGACCCATGTCGATGGCCGCGTGGACCCGGTGGCCGACGCCGAAACCATCGAAACCGAACTGATGCTGGCCGATCTGGAATCCATCGAAAAGCGCCGCGCCAATCTGGTGCGCAAACTGAAGGGCAACGATAAGGAAGCCAAGGAACAAGATCGCCTGCTGGCTGCCGCTCAGGACATGCTGGAAAACGGCAAACCCGCCCGTCTGGTCGAGGTGGACGCCGAGGACCGCAAGATGTGGAACCAGCTGCAACTGCTGACCACAAAGCCGGTTCTGTACGTTTGTAACGTCGGCGAGGCCGAGGCCGCCGAGGGCAACGACTATTCCGCCAAAGTCGCCGCGATGGCGGCCGAGCAGGGCAATTCACACGTCATCATCTCGGCGCAGATCGAGGAAGAGATCAGCCAGCTGGACGATGACGAAGCCGCCATGTTCCTGGACGAAATGGGCCTGGAAGAGGCCGGCCTGGACCGCCTGATCCGCGCGGGCTATGAGCTGCTGCACCTGGAAACCTACTTTACCGTCGGCCCCAAAGAGGCGCGCGCCTGGACGATCCGGGTGGGCACGCAGGCCCCTCAGGCCGCCGGTGTGATCCATGGCGATTTCGAGAAGGGCTTTATCCGCGCCGAAACCATCGCCTATGACGATTATGTCGCCTGCGGCGGCGAGGCAAAGGCCCGCGAAACCGGCAAACTGCGCGCCGAAGGCAAGGGCTATGTGGTGCAGGACGGCGATGTCATGCACTTCCTGTTCAACACATAACAGCGATGGGCGGCGCCGTCTTTCCCCGCGCCGCCGCTGCCTGCGCCCGGTGATTCTGCATCCGGACGATGCCGCGTCGCAGCGGGCCCTCCGTCTTCATTTGCCGCCGAACCCGGCATTTCAGCGCATTTTTCGAACATATGCTACGCATCAAGGCGGAAAACTGCCGTTTCTAGCCGCATTCTCGGGCGAATTTCTTTTTTTTATTACGATGCTGTGAGATCAAAAATACAGGCTGCGCGTGTCTGCGTCGCCAATATGCATGTTGGAGAGACATTATGAAAAAATTTACCATTGCTGCCGCCGCTGCTCTGGCTCTGGCTTCGGCCGCTCCGGCCATGGCTGACACCAAAACTTCGGACGATCCGTTCATCTCGACCGCTGGTCTGGAAATGGGCCCTGCCGCTGCCGTTGGCATCCTGGGCACCATCCTGGTTATCGGCATCGCATCCTCGGGCGATTCCTAAGTTCGCCCGTTTCTCTTAGCAATCGGAAAAGGCGCGGAACATTCCGCGCCTTTTTCAATGTGTCTTCGGTGGCTGTGCGACCTAGCGGCGCAGCACCTGTATGGCGAAATACCCCTGATTGGGGCCCAGCCATTGTTCTGAGGACAGGATCATGCCGCCCCGATCCACCAGATAGGTATTGGTGAATTTCTGGGTGTCGGACACACAGTTTTCGGTCATCTCGGTGACACTGGCCGAGACAACGCCCTGCCGGATCGTCGTCGCGCCGGTCACGTACATATCGCACTCGAACGTATAGCTGAGCGTGGTGTTGGCCGAATCCAGATAGCGCATCACGCGCTTTGCCTTACCCTCGCGCCGGGCTGAGATCAGCCGCAGGCTGTCATTCACGCTAGAGGACATCAGATCGTGCCCCAGCCCGCGCGTGGCTGTTGCCATCCCCTGACGGAAAGTCAGCGATTGTTTGGTCGAGGTCGCGTGGGTCCGGTAGGGGCCGTTCTGCGCAATCTCGATCGTCAGGACCATCGCGTTGTTCAGGCTTTTCTGCGTGATCATGTTCACCGGCCCGGTCGTTGCGGCCAGAACCCGCGCGGGGTCCGGCTTGGCGGGCGGAGCGGCCTTCTTGAAGCTGGGCAGAGAGCCGCGCAGCGATTTCAGCAGCTCTTTTTGATCCTGATCGCTGCTGCAGCCCATCAGCATCAGGGCCGAGGCCAACGCCAGCACCGGCAATTTGATAGCGGATTTCAGTGTCATCGCCAGAAACGTCCCCATTCTCGTGCCAGCTCGGGCTGGTGATAATCGCGTACCAGCGGGTACAGCCGGTCGTTCAGGTTCAGGCGGGCCCCGCCGTCACGTGTCAGCGACTGGATATTCAGGTTGTTTTCCTGACGCGACGGTTTGCCAAAGGCCCAGGCGAACGGAATAGTGATCCGAATGCCCTTGTCGAACGAGCCCTCGCCGAAATCGTCGATTTCCGCGGTGGTGAAGGTTGCATAGGCCCCCACGGTCCAGCCATTGGCGAATTCGCGGTCCAGCGACACGGTTGCGCCCAGATCGCCGGCCAGATAGCTGCCGACATCCAGCTGCCCGTGGAATCCGTTGCCGAAATCGTAATAGGCCGACAGATGGCCGTTGAATTCGGGGATCGTTCCGGACGAGGTAACCCGGCTGCGCAGGCCGAACATCTGGTCAAAGTCGCGCGGCTGCACATAGTTCAGCTCGGCCCCCAGGGCCAGGCGGCTGCCAACGGGTTTCCACAGCAGCTCGCCCGAGACACCGGCATACATGGTTTCCAGATAGCCCATCGAAACGCGGCTATACAGATCCTTGCCCGGCCGGCCGAAGTGGGTCAGCGTCAGATATTCCAGCGCCGGATCGCCCTGGCGGCTGTATTCGGCATAATCCGTGCGCACACGCGCCAGCCCCGAGGGAATTTCCCGCGTGACCGAGTCCAGGTTGCCGTTCAGCTTCTTCGCCAGCGAGCCCGCCAGAACCATGTTCGGCGTGATCCGGTAGGCGGCCTTGGCGCGAATGCCCAGATCATAGCGCACCGGGTTGTCCGGATCGAAAACGCTTAGTTGCATATAGGGGCTGACCGACCAGCTGAAACGCGTGCCGGCACCCTCTTCCAATGCGGGGGCGCGGCCCAGCCCGTCCTCGACACCGATCCGGCCCAGCATCTGTTCCGCCGGGGCGTTTTCATAGCGTTCCAGATCGCTGCGGTTCAGGGTGATGGCGGACATCGGGATGCCCTCGACCACGGGAACGATCACGAAGGTTTCGACCGAGCCAGGCAGAATCCGCGACATCGAACGGGCCGCGCGGCCAATCGCCTCGGGCTCGTCACCATAGCGCGTGTTCACCAGGCGCAGGGTTGCGCGGCGTGGGGTCAGGTTCAGACCCTCGTATTTCAGGCCCTGACTGGCCAGGGATTTGCGCAGCCGCGCCTGCACGCTGTTCACAACCGTGCCGTCCTGATGCCAGCCCAGATCGCCGCGCTCCGCAGCCGAGCGTACCCGGACGGGCAGGGGGGCGGTCTCGCGGCCACTGGGATAGCCGCCGGTGCGCGGGTTCGAATGGAACGTCACCAACGCCCCGAATTCCGACCCGTACAGCGAATAGAGCGACAGCTGCGTGCCGTTCCTGGTGCGGTAGTCCAGGCCGAAGTTCCAGGGGGATTTGCGCTCGAATACGGGGCCGTAGCTGACACCGCTGTTGGTGCCGGTTTCCTGCTCGGTGTCATAGGCGTCCGAGGAATACTCGGCCTTCAGCGTCAACCGATCGGTCGCGTGCCAGGCGATGCCGCCAAAGGCCGCGAAATCCCCGCGGAACCAGCGGTCATAGGTGGGAATGCCGCCCTCGCCGATGACTTCGCTGGGGCGGGTGCCGGTGGAACCGATCGTGCCATGGCTGCCCAGACGCCCCCAGCCGACGCCGCCGGTCAGTTGCAGGCGTTTGCCGATATGCTTGCTGGCGACGATATATTCCCCGCCATAAAGCCCGGTGCCGATGAAATCCTGAAGCCCCACCGCAACCGCAGGGCGCCAGTCGGTTTCCGAAAACAGCTGATAACGCATGTCAAAGCTGCGGTCGTAATAAGTATCCCGATCCCAGCCGCGCAGGTACAAATCCTGAATGGCGGTATATCGGAAACTGGCGGTCAGACGCGGCAGCACCTGAAACGTCAGCGTATTGCGCGAGGTGCCCGCGAAATAGGAAAAGGTGGTCGATAGCGTCCCGTCGGGGGCCATATCGGCATTCGGCATGTCGATCAGGCCGGGTGTGCCGTACAGTCCGAAAAACGGGTTTTCCTCTGCCTGTGCAGTGCCGGCGGTCAGGATCAGAGCCATCGCGCTTGCGCCCAGCAAGGCCTGACTGCCGCGCCGCCTGATCCGTTCAGGCCGTTCCGAGCGTGAATTGCCGCTCTGTTTCGTCATATCCAAATCTGCCCATGGTTCGTAATTTCCCTTCACGGGTACGCGATCAGGCCCGCTCTGTCCAAGAGATTTCCGCAAAGGAACCGTATTTACACGCCCGCCGCTGAACATTTGCCACAGTTTCAGAAAAGAGCGCCTGCGATAGGGTGATCTGGTGTTGGAACGGCCAGAGAAGGCTGAGGAAAGGGATCGCATGGGCTGGATCGAATTTGCGCTGGCGATGGGGCTGTTTCTGGTGTCGCATCGCATCCCCGCCGCGCTGGGGCTGAAAGAGCACCTGATACGCCGGCTGGGCGCGCGCGGGTATCTGTTTTTGTTCAGCCTGGGCTCGGTTCTGTTGCTGTGGTGGGTGATCGTGGCGGCCGGGCGCGCGCCCTCGGTTGCCCTGTGGGATCAGACCCCGGCCGCGCGGCTGGCTGTCAATCTGGCGATGCCGGTGGTCGTGCTGCTGACGGTCTTTGGTGTGGCCGCGCCCAACCCCTTTGCATTCGAGGGCCGCCCCGATGGGTTCGATCCGCAAGCGCCCGGCATTGCCGGCCTGACCCGTCAGCCGCTGCTGTGGGCGCTTTTGCTGTGGTCGTCCGCGCATCTGTGGGTAAACGGAGACCTGGCCCATGTTTTCCTGTTTGGCAGTTTCGCGGTGTTTTCCCTGCTTGGCATGAAAATCGTCGAGCGCCGCCGCGCCCGCCAGGCCGGCCCCGCTGAATGGGCACGCCTGAGTGCGCATACCGGGCTGCTGCCCGGCGCGGCCCTGCTGTCGGGCCGCTGGCGTCCGGGCCTGGCAAAGGGGGGCATTGTGCGTTTCACCGTCGCTCTGGCCGCTTATGCCGCGCTTTATCACAGCCATGAAATCGTGATCGGAGCCTCCCCCGCCCCTTAGGTTTCAGGCGGCTGACCGGGCCTGAATTCTGACCGCCATCGTCAACGGCCACAAGCCCGCGATGGTGCGAAGGGGCGCTAGCGGGGCATATTGTAGGGGGGTACTAACATCTGGACAAACACCCCAAAGCGTCCGAGTTTCAATAGGGCGTTGAAAATAAGGGGGAAAACGAGGGTGATACCCCTGAGCGTCCAAAAGGCGTCGTGCAAGTAGGGGGGTGAAATGGGCAACTTTTTTGACATTCATCGAACAAACACTTGCAAAACTCGGACACAAAGCGCGCATAGGGTAACGGTTTGATAACAATAGAAAAATCAACCGCCATTGCCGGAGGTTTCGGACTAATATCCAGAAGCTGTCACAAAAAACTCGGACGCGACGTCCGAGTTTGGGTCAGGGTGTCAGCACGAAACGAAAAGGCCTTATTTCTAACAGTTTGGCGCAGTGCTGGCAGCGTTTTGGTTCAGCGTTGAACTCGGACGTCAAAAGAGCTGTCCGATTCACGGCTGTCATCAGCCGATGAGGCCGTCCTTGGCAGGCCAAGGAGGAGGCGATGGAGCTTTCCGAGCGGCTGTCACCCACCGGACAAGCGGAGGTCTCCGAACAGATTGCAGAGCCTGTGAAGGCGGCGCTGGACCTACAACCCGGCCACCAGCCATGAGTGAACTTGATGCACGGCTTGCAAAAATACGGCGACAAAAAGCGGAAGCCCGCACCACGGCTGCGAGTGATTTTGCGCAGTTGAATGAGGGGTTGGCCGAGGCCCAGAGCAAACTCGCGGAACTGGACGCCGCCCGGCAAACCCTGTCTGAGGCCGTCGCAGCCGATAGCCGAAGGATCGCGGTCCTTCGGCGCCGGGTGACTGTTGGTGTCGTTCTGGTTGCCCTCGTCGCGGCTTTGGCTCTGGCGCTGATCGAGGAAGTTGCCAGCCGCATGGTTGATGAAGCACGAACCGAGGCAGCCCGTATCCGCACCGAGAACGCCCAAGAGATTGCCCAGGCACGGGCCGAAGGCGAAGCCGCATTGCAAGCCTTGTCGCAGCGGCTGGCAAGCCGTGAAGCCGCGCTGACCGCCGAGATCGAGGCGATGGGAGCCGATTTGGCGCAGCTCGGTGCCGACCGTGATGCCGCCCGCGCCGATCTGGAACACTTTGCAGAGCTGCGGCAGAAAATCGGGTTCGATCTGATCCCCTACCGCAACCGCGTGGTGATCGTGGTCCCCGAAGGTGAAACCATCACGCGCTGGAGCGCCCCTGGTCTGTGTCGGATATCGCCCGCTACAACGGGCGAATGTTTCGGGTGGTGCGTGCAGACTAAGCGTGCAGTTAAGCGTAAGAGGCTGTCCAGACAGGGGGCATGGCTCACTAATACTACATGGATTTTTTCATGTTATCAGTGCTATGAGCGGTTTCGTTGACATAAGATCAATACCTTGATACTAGAGGGGCATGCTCGAAATTGCGAAATCAGACATCCTCAAAAGTCTCCGCCGGGATAACCCGTGGTGGGACGCTTCGTATAAGGTGGCTCAAAGTCCAGCCGAGAAGACGCGCGCCTATTTTAGCCCTTTCTCGACGCTTGCCTTGGACTGGTCTGTGCGACGCTCAACCATCCTGATGGGGCCGCGACGGGTTGGCAAGACCGTCATGCTGCGTCAGTTGATCGAGAAGGCGATAAACGAGGGGTTCAGCGGCCAGAACATCCTGTTCGTCTCCATCGACACGCCACTCTATAGCGGAATGCCGCTCTCGCGCCTGATTGACCTGTTTGAGGAAGAGACTGAGCACGATGCGCAGGCAAGGCGGATCATCGTCTTTGATGAGATCCAGTATCTGAAAGACTGGGAAGTCCATCTCAAGGTTCTGACCGACCAGCACCCGAATACAAGGTTCATCGCATCCGGTTCGGCGGCGGCGGCGCTGCGCCTGAAAAGTCAGGAATCGGGCGCAGGTCGCTTCACTGACTTTTTCCTTCCGCCACTCACATTTGCCGAATTCCTCGCGTTTAGGGAGATGGAAGCCGATCTGATCAAATCCGCTCCGCTTGGCGCGACCCTACGGTTTTCCACGCCGAATATCGAGCGGCTGAACGAAGAGTTCATCAATTACCTGAACTTCGGGGGCTATCCAGAGGCCGTTCTCAACCCGGCGATTCAAGCGGATGTGCAGCGTTTCCTTGGCCGTGATATCATCGACAAGGTTTTGCTGCGTGACCTCCCCAGCCTCTACGGAATTCAGGACATTCAGGAACTCAATCGGCTTTTTACGACAATAGCCTATCATACGGGGCAAGAAATCAGCCTCGACGGCCTGGCTCAAAGCTCGGGCGTAGCCAAGAACACGATCACGAAGTATCTCGAATACTTGGAAGCCGCTTTCCTGATAGTCCGAATCCGCCGTGTGGACGACACTGGCAAGACATTTCAGCGGATGCGAAACTTCAAGGTCTACCTGACCAACCCATCCATGCGCGCCGCGCTATTCGCTCCGATTGCCGATGGTGACGATGCGATGGGCGCGATGGCCGAGACGGCGATTTTTTCGCAATGGTTCCACTCCGATCTGATGAAAAACCTGCATTACGCGCGGTGGAAGCAGGGAAGGACCGATCAGGAAGTTGATCTGGTTCGTGTCGATCCGGCGCGCCTCAAGCCGATCTGGGCATACGAAATCAAATGGTCCGACCGCTACGCCAGTGATCAACCAGGTGAATTGCGCGGGCTTGTCGAGTTCGCCAAACGCAACTTTGCCAACAGCGTTCCCGCAGGGGCGACAACGAAGACGATTACCGCCGAGAGCGAAATCGACGGGGTCCTCATCCGGCACTTTCCCTGCGCCCTGCATTGCTATCAGGTTGGCAAGAACGTCGCCGAAGGGCGAGCGCCCTGAGGGATTGAGGCAGCCTTCCGGTCTGTTCAAGGTTCATGGCCACCCCGCCTTCCCCTGCCTTATGAGGGGCGATGTCAGGCGGGGCTGACCGTGCTTTCACCCAGCTCAGTGTGCCTGTGAATTGTGCCTTTAGAGCACCAAATTCCAGACCCATCGTCGCTGGCCTTATCCGCTAAGAACATTATGATCTGCTTTCGGACGGGGCTGCCGAATTTTCTTTCGGAGCAGAGCTTGGCGACTTCCCAACTCATTTCATTCAACCCTGATCGTGTTCATACCGCATTGGAAATCTGGCTCAAACATGAGATCCAGAACCCGTTGGTATAACACGATTTTGTTCGATCCAGGCATTTAGGTCCGTGCCTGCATATTTTACGCGCCTCCCGAATTTGATGAATGCAGGGCCAACGCGTCGATGCCTCCATTGAGCGCGTTTTGACTTGCCTGCGATGATGTTCAATTCCGGGTCAGAATCATCATAGATTCTTTTTGGATCGAATACTTCGACATCAGTGGATGACATCCGACTTCTCCCAATATGTTGGTGTGAAATCGAACATGAACGAATGAGGACGCATCCTCTCGCAAAACCGACAATACAATTTTATCAAATTTCGCGGCCACGCGTTCTTATTAAGAACCCACGACGAGCCGTATTCAAATTGACCACAACGCCGCTGTCGAATGGTCTGTCAAACTTCGTAGATTATGGGTCCCTTAGGCGCTGGAGGTTCCTCAGGACGGTGCGTTTGGAGCACATCTAAGTACTTTTTCAGTTGGTAGTCATCCCGTTCAAGCGCTCGGGCTTCTCTTGCGTAGCGGTAAAAGTTGACCGGAATGCCCGCTCGCGAAAAAACCTCTTGAAGGCATTTACCAAAATCACCTTCGGGAACCTGCTCAGTTACGCCCAGGGAAATAGGCTTGTCAGAGTAAATTTCAAACAGCGCACGCACGATAATTGCCACGGTGCGCGCCCGTTGATGCCCAGAATTGCCCCTGCGTTCTTTGGCGTATTCAGCGAACAGACTATGGATGTTATCCAGTAATCCCATCCACTCCAAAGGTGCTCCACAGGCTGCGTTTTCGATCCAAAGCGAGATGGGTGGCGGGAGTGCCTTCATCCGGCATAGCGCGCGATCCAGTTCAACTTTTGATGCATTTTCTTCCCCCGTCTTTTCAAGATGAATGGCCGCTTTGACCAATTGTTTGGCTCTGCGCGTCTCTTTGATTACTTTGCGGATGTCACCGATTTCTTGACCTTGATCGCGATGCATCCAAACCGGGCCTTCAAACTGGTTCAGCATCAAAGCCGCTGGCAAAAACGTCTGATTGTAGTCCATCGGGGCCTTCAGCCATTTCTCCAGGCAATGCGTTATCTCGCAGGCAGCACGATACATGATGTAGTCGTAGTTGGACGCACCGTGTCGCAGGGCGGGGAGTTTTGTTTTGCGTCCATCATCCCAGATCTCACGAGGCAACATACTCGCACCACCTTTCCATCAGCTGTCGCCGCTTTTCCAACAAGTCTGACCGCGCATAGGCGCGCTCGACGTCCGACCCCACCTTATGGGCTAAACTCAGCTCAGCCACCTCTCGGGGAACATCCGGCTGCTCGGCAGCCCAGTCCCGAAACGTCGAGCGAAAACCATGAACCGTAATGCCCTCCACCTTCATTCGGCGAAGCAGCATCAGCATGGCCATGTTGCTCATTGGTTTGTGGCGCTTTTGACCTTCAAAAACGACGTCAGACCGAAGGGCTTTTAGTGGTTCAATGATTTCCAACATCTCAGGCGTTAAGGGGACGCGGTGTTCTTGATCCGCTTTCATCCGAACAGCCGGAACGACCCAAAGCTGTTGGTCAAAATCAAACTCTTCCCAGCGAGCATGAAGCACTTCGCTTGTTCGGCTGGCTGTGAGGCAGGTAAACATGAGAGCCTTTGCGGCCATCGCGTCTTTCGTCGCCAGTTCCGCATAGAAAGCGGGAACATCTTTCCAGTGCATGGCTTTGTGGTGTTGCACCTTCTGCTTAACTTGCGGCAGAACACGAGCATCGCGGATCGTAGTCACGGGATTTTCACCGTCACGAAAGCCCTTTGACTTCGCCACGTCTAGAACGGCCTTTATCCGCTGCGCAAGCCGCTTTGCAGTTTCATGTTTCTCAGTCCAGACTGGCAATAGCACTTGCAGGACTTCGGGTTGACCGATCTCAGAAACAGGCAGGCGTCCTATTTTGGGGAATGCATAGTCGGCTAGAGTATTGATCCACTGCTGGCCGTGTTTAGGATTCTTCCACGTCGGCAAGCGTTCAATGTGAACTTGCCGCGCAATCTCTTCGAAGCAAGGTATCTCCTGTCGCCCGTTGTAGCGCGGGTTGATGCCCTGCTTTGCAAGCCGTCGATATTCTAGAGCTCGGTCACGCGCTTCGTTCAGGGTCACTACATCAGCTCCGCCCAAGCCGAAGTCTGTGCGCAACGGTTTACCTTCGCGATTACGCTGGCCTTTCACGGTGACGCGCACAATCCACCTGCGCGCTCCCGATGGATCGACTACAAGGTACAACCCGCTCCCGTCGCCATGACGACCGGGGCCGAGTGTTCGCACCAGATTCTTCGTCAGCTTTCCGCTCAGAGCAGCCATAAAATACCACAATTTCTACCACGCAATGAATAGAAACGAGTCTAGTCGAAGAAAAACCAATAGCAACAACGAATGCAGATAAATCAACAAAAACAGCCCCATAAGGGGCCAAACAACATCGAACGCAACTGAGTAAAAATGGTAGGTGGCGGAGACGAAGGGATTCGAACCCTCGATACGGTTTCCCGTATACTCCCTTAGCAGGGGAGCGCCTTCGACCACTCGGCCACGTCTCCGTCGGCCGGTATATGTGCCGCCTCGCAGAGAAACAAGGTCGAAATTCAAGGCTGCGCGAATTTTTCACCAAAAACCATGCTGCCGCAAATCGGCGCAAACCGGAAGTGTCCGGTGCTTTGTGCGGGCGCAGATCGGGGGGCATTTATCTGAGCTGGCTGCTTCTTATGGGCTGCGGGGGGGGCTGTGCGCCGCCGGGCCGATTGTTCGTTTCGAAAGCAGAAAAAACCGCTATACAAAGCGCGTTTCACCCTATACGAGGCGGCGGTTATCCTTCGGTAACGCTGTATTGTGATGCGGCGCAGCGCGTGTCACCCCCTAATTGCAAAGACCCTCCGCTTTGAAAAAGACGATCGCAGATGCGCTTGCCCGTAAGGGCTATGATAGTTTGACACCTGTTCAGCAGGCTGTCACCGACCCCGATCTGCAAGGGCGGGACCTGTTGGTTTCCGCTCAGACCGGATCGGGCAAGACCATCGGGTTTGGCCTGGCGATTGCCCCCAGCGTTCTGGGCGCAGACGACACATTCGGCCCCGCCGCCGCGCCGCTGGGGCTGATCATCGCGCCAACGCGCGAGCTGGCGTTGCAGGTCAAACGCGAGCTGGGCTGGCTTTATGCGGATGCGGGCGCGGTGTTGGCCTCTTGTGTGGGGGGCATGGACATGCGTGACGAACGCCGCGCGCTGGCGCGGGGGGCGCATATCGTGGTAGCCACGCCCGGCCGGCTGCGCGATCACATCATGCGCGGCTCTATTGATCTGACGCATATCTGCTCGGTTGTGCTGGACGAGGCGGATGAAATGCTGGACCTGGGGTTCCGCGAAGATCTGGAGTTCATTCTTGAACAAACCCCGCAAGAGCGCCAGACCCTGCTGTTCTCGGCCACGGTGCCCAAGTCGATCGGGGCGCTTGCCAAACGGTATCAGCGCGACGCCCAGCGGATTTCGACGATCAGCGATCAGGTTCAGCACTCGGATATCGAATATCGCGCGATGACGGTGGCGCCACGCGATGGCGACAATGCCGTGATCAATGTGCTGCGCTATTACGAGGCGCCGAACGCGATTGTTTTTTGCAACACCCGCGCGATGGTTTCGCGATTGACGACGCGGCTGTCGAACCGGGGGTTTTCCGTTGTGGCCCTGTCAGGCGAGCTGACCCAGAGCGAGCGCTCGAACGCGTTGCAGGCCATGCGGGACGGGCGGGCGCGGGTCTGTGTGGCCACGGATGTGGCTGCGCGGGGGATTGACCTGCCCAAGCTGGATCTGGTGGTGCATGCCGAATTGCCCAACAATCACGAAACGCTGCTGCACCGTTCGGGGCGCACGGGCCGGGCAGGGCGCAAGGGCGTCAGCGCGCTGGTCGTTGTGCCTTCGGCGCGCAAGAAAACCGAGCGCCTGCTGCGATTTGCCAAGCTGACGGCGAATTGGGGCCCGGCCCCTTCGGCCGCCGAGGTCTCTGCCCGCGACGAAGAGCGCATGTTGGCGGCGGATGACTGGCATCAGGAGGTCTCGGAAAGCGAGCGGGGCGCCGTTGATAAGCTGATCGCGCAATTCACGCCCGAACAGATCGCCGCGGCCTATCTGCGCCAGTACAAGGTGCAGCATTCCGCCCCCGAAGAGCTGGGCGCCGTCCAGGCCGAGCCGCGCAAACCGCGTGAGCCCTTCGGCCCAAGCGTCTGGTTTTCTGTCTCGGAGGGGCGCAATCAGAATGCCTCGCCGCGTCATCTGCTGCCGATGATCTGCAAGGCGGGCGATATTACCAAGGGCTCGATCGGGGCGATCCGCATTGCCGACGACCTGTCTTATGTCGAAATCCGAGAGGCCGATGTCGCCGGGTTCCTGGCCGCAATCGGCCCGGAAATGAAGATCGAAGGGGCCAAGCAGATCACGCGTTTGGATCAGGCTCCGGATCTTCCCGACACCAGACGGGGGCGGCCCGAACGACAGCCTGAACGCCGACCGGAACGCACCGCCGGCCCGCGCAAATCGGGCACGCCGCCGATTGACTGGAACGACGATCCCGAGCCGCGCCGCCGCAAACCCAAACCCGAAGATCGCAAACCGCGCGGTCCCAAGGCGGGCAAGCCCGACACGCGCGATCCGGATGCGCCGTGGAAGGCTGCGCCGGGCAAGCGCAAGCCAGCGGGCCCGCGCCCGGATGGGGCCGCGAAAGGCGGCAAAGACGATCCGCGCCCATTGCGTGGGGAAAAGCGCAAGGGGCCGCCTCCGCCCAAAGGTAAGCCGAACAGCAAGAAAAACCGCGCCCGCGCGGCCGCAGCCAAGGCGGCCAAGGGAAAACAGGCCGGCCCCAAGAAACGCTAAGCGGGGCCGGGATCAGGCGGGCAGGGCGCGATCCAGTGCCTTTGCCAGCTTATCGACCAGTTCCTCGATCTGCGCGTCCGAGATGATGAACGGCGGCGCCAGCAGCACGTGATCGCCCCGCTTGCCATCCAGGGTGCCCCCCATCGGATAGCAGATCAGCCCTTCGTCGAATGCGGCGGCCTTCAGTTGCGCGTGACGTTTGTCCGCCGGGGCAAAGGGGGCTTTGCTGGCACGATCCGCGACCAGCTCGATCCCCTGAAACAGCCCCACGCCGCGAATGTCACCGACATGGGGATGCTGCGCCAGGCGCGCATTCAGAGCGGCGTGCAGTTTCAGGCCCGCAGGGGTGACGCGCGACAGAACGGCATCGTCCACCAACCGTTCGAGCACAGCCAGACCGGCGGCGCAGGCCAGCGGGTGCCCCAGATAGGTATGCCCGTGTTGGAAAAAGCCCGTGCCGCCCGCGATCGCATCGTGAATGGCCCTGGTGCACAGCATCGCGCCGATTGGCTGATACCCCCCACCCAGCCCCTTGGCGATTGCGCAGATATCCGGCGCGACGTTGTATTGCTGGGCGGCGAACAGCGTGCCGGTCCGGCCCATTCCGCACATGACCTCGTCCAGGATCAGCAGGATGCCGTATTTGTCGCACAGCGCCCGGACGCGTTCGAAATAGTCCCCGACAGGCGGCACCGCGCCCTGAGTCGCCCCGGTAACGGGCTCGGCGACAAAGGCCATGACGGTTTTGGGCCCCACGGCAAGGATCTCTTGTTCCAGCTCGGCGATCAGACGCGCGACATAGGCGGCCACGGTTTCATCGCTGCGTTTGTCGCGATAGGCATAGCAGGGCGCGACGTGGCTGACCTCGATCAGCATCGGAGCGAAGGGCGCGCGCCGCCAGGCATTCCCGCCCGTGGCCAGCGCGCCCAGCGTATTCCCGTGATAGCTCTGGCGGCGGGCGATTACCCTGTGGCGGGCGGGCTGACCGATTTCCAGGTAATACTGACGGGCCAGCTTCAACGCGGATTCCATTGCCTCGGACCCGCCCGAGACAAAATAAACCCGATCCAGATCACCCGGAGCCAGATCCGTCAGGCGCTTGGCCAGTTGCTCGGCCGGGTCAGAGGTGAAAAAGCCGGTATGCGCAAAGGCGATCTTCTCCATCTGTTTTGCGATGGCGGATTGAACGTGCGGATCGCCATGCCCCAGACAGGATACCGCAGCATCCCCGCAATTCAGATAGGCTTTGCCAGCCTGATCGTACAGATAGGCGCCCTTCCCATGCGAAACCATCGGAGGCGGGAATTTCGAGTTGCGCGCAAAGACGTGGCTCATCAGAGGGATTCCTTTTCCGCCAGGGCCGCGGGCAGGGCAGCCCGCAGGGCCGCGACATTTTCCGCATTCGACCGCGCCAGAGGCCCCAGAGGGCTGTGCAGATTGTTCTCGAACCCAACGCGCAGGTCGGCCCCGTGCTGCGCGGCCTGGATCAGGACGGCGTGTTCCGAAGGGCCAAAGGCGCAGACCATGCGCTCCGTCAGGGCAGGGGGGGCGGCGCGCAGCAGTGGGGCAACATCCGCGGGCAGCGCAGTGCGCGGCGGCTGATAAGCGCCCAGCACGAACAGCACGCTGGACTGATCGGCCTTTACCACGCCCGCATCGCGCCAGCGCAGCAACTGGGCCGTGTCCTCGGGCGTGTAGAGGATATGCTGAACCTGGGCCCCGATGTCCTGACACAGGGCATACATATGCGCGGCGCGCGCCGGATCGCGGGCCATTTCGCGAATGGAAATACTGACCGCCGAGGGCCGGACCCCGGCCACGGTGTCTATTTGCTGGGCAACGCTGAAAATCCCGGCGGCCTCGGTTGTGATCTGAACGGGGAAGCCGGGCAGGGCCTGCTGAAGGGCGGACAGAGTTTCGCGATACCGCCCCGCATCCAGCGAATGCCGGCCGTCTGCGGCGCGCACATGCAGGTGCAGTGCGTCGGCGCCAGCCTGCGCACAAGCAACTGTTTCTGAAACGATTTCCTGTGTTGTGATGGGTAGGTTCGGGTGCTGGTCCTGACTGCGCCGCGCGCCGTTCAGGGCAACCATGATCCGTGGGATTCGGGGAATCCGGGGGGTGGGGGTCGTCATTTCAGTGTGCCGATATGTGCGTTTCGGGGGTCGTCAGAGAATGACTGAAACACATATTTCAGCAGTTGACAATAAGTGAAACACTTGCCACGCTCTGTTTCAACGGGGGCGAAATGAATCACGATCAAACACTCCAAGACCGCGTGGCCGAACGCTATGCAGGCCTGTCGGGTCAGTTGCAGAAGGCGGCCGATTACGTGCTGGCCAACCCTCTGGAGATTGTCAGCCGCAGCCTGCGCTCGATCTCGATGGAAAGCAAAGTCTCACCGGCGACCTTCTCGCGGCTTGCGCGGGCGCTGGGATTCGAAAGCTTCGAAGAGATGAAGGATCTTTCGCGCCGCTCGGTTGGGGCGCAGGTGCTTAGCCTGTCCGAAAAGGCCGAACAGCTGCGCAGCGGCAAGGGCACGGGACAATCCATCCTGCATCTGCAAAGCCAGGCCTGCATCGCCAATATCGAGGAATTCGTCGCCCAGGCAGACGAAACACGGCTGATTCAGGCGGCCACGCTGATGCGCCAGGCGCCGCAGGTTTTGCTGCTGGGGGCGCTGGCCTCGACGGGGATTGCGGAATACATGGCCTATCTGGCGCATTACTTTGCACCGAACTGGCAGTTGGCGGGGCGGATGGGGGCCTCGTTGGGGTCGCGTATTGCGACGCTCAGGCCGGGGGATGTGGTGTTCATCGTCACCAAAAGCCCCTTCGCGCAGCGCGCCGTGGTGGCCGCCAAACAGGCCCGCGAAGGCGGCGCCGAGGTCATTTTGGTGACCGATACGTATAAATGCCCGGCTTTCGCCCATGCGACCCACGGGTTCGTGGTGCCCTCGGAAAGCCCGCAATTCTTCTCGTCTTACGTCGTGACAGTTGTGTTGATCGAAACATTAATTGCTATGATTGTCGCCGACTCAGAGGCAGATGCAACCGCTGCGATCCAACGGGTCGAAGCAAAGAACCAGGAGCTCGGGGAATACTGGTCCGAGTGAGTTTTTATCAAGGGAGACTATGAACATGTTGAAACACCTGAAAATTGGCGGCTCGGTGCTGCTGGGCGCGATGGCTGCGGCCTCGATGACGGCGGCGCAGGAGTTCATTTCGATCGGCACCGGCGGCGTCACCGGCGTTTACTATCCCACCGGGGGCGCGATCTGCCGTCTGGTGAACAAGTCCCGCAAAGAGCACGGCATCCGCTGCGCCGTGGAATCGACCGGCGGCTCGGTCTACAACATCAACACCATCAAGGCCGGCGAGCTGGAATTCGGCGTTGCGCAGTCCGACTGGCAGTACCACGCCTATAACGGCACCTCGAAATTCGCGGACAACCCGTTCCCTGAAATTCGCGCCGTGATGTCGGTCCACCCCGAGCCCTTTACCCTGATCGTACGCGCAGACAGCGGCATCAGCGGTTTCGAGGACCTTAAGGGCAAGCGCGTGAACGTCGGCAATCCCGGCTCGGGTCAGCGCGCCACGATGGAAGTGGTCATGGACGCGTTCGGCATCGGCATGGATGATCTGGCGCTGGCGACCGAATACAAGGGCTCGGAGATGGCCAAGCAGCTGTGCGACGGCAATATCGACGCGATGATCTACACCATCGGTCACCCGGCCGCCGCCATCAAGGAAGCCACC
Source organism: Paracoccaceae bacterium (assembly GCA_002708925.1). Lineage (GTDB taxonomy): Bacteria > Pseudomonadota > Alphaproteobacteria > Rhodobacterales > Rhodobacteraceae > Thalassobius. Next base: position 35,541 of record PAPN01000044.1, on the reverse strand, counting down.
ACCACCTGCGACGCGACCCTGGTCAGCGTGACCGGTGCACCGGTTGAAAAGCTGGTTGCCGACAATCCCTTCTACCGCGTCGCCACCATTCCGGGGGGGATGTATAAAGGCACCGACACCGACACCACCACCTTTGGTGTGGGCGCCACCTTTGTGACCTCGGCAGATGTGTCGGCGGATGTCGTCTATGTGGTTGCGAAATCCGTGATGGAGAACATCGACGATTTCCGCGGTCTGCACCCGGCCTTTGCCAATCTTGACCCCGCTCAGATGGTCAAGGACGGCCTGAGCGCGCCGCTGCACGAAGGCGCGGCCAAAGCCTATAAAGAGCTGGGTCTGATCGACTGATCCCAGTCTGAAAGCACTTCGATCACGCGGCCCGGCGTCGCGTGATCGCCCTATTTATAACGAATAATAAGTTCAACCGGGGGGCATTATGGCCAACAACACCGAGACTCCGTCTGCCGACGATCTGGTCGCCGAGGCTGATACCGGCGCGCGCAGCCCAAGCGCTGCCTGGCAGGCCAAGCTGATCATTGGGACCTGCATCGTCTGGTCGCTTTTCCAGCTCTATATCGCGTCGAAACTGCCCGGGCTTGTGGCTCAGGCGACGGGGGCGAACATCTTTGCCAATATCGTCGCGCAGGCACGTTTCGTGCACCTGGCCTTCGCCATCATGCTGGCCACGCTGGCCTTTCCCCTGTTCAAATCCTCGCCCAAGGATCGCATTCCGCTGTATGACTGGGCGCTGATCATCCTGGGCGTGTCGGCCTGTCTGTATCTGATCGTCTTCCGGTTCGAGATCGCGGACCGGCCCGGCCTGTGGAGCACCTCGGACATCGTCATGTCGTCGATCGGCATGATCGTGCTGTTCACCGCCGTCTATCGTTCGCTGGGTCTGCCGCTGGTGATCATCGCTGGTGCCTTTGTCGCCTTCGCCTTTTTCGGAGGCTATTCGGAATGGGCGCGCAACATCACCAACTATGGCGGCGCGTCCCTGTCCAAGGCTCTGGGCCATTACTGGATGCAGACCGAGGGTGTTTTCGGCGTTGCCCTGGGCGTGTCCACCACGATGATTTTCCTGTTTGTGCTGTTTGGCGCGCTGCTGGATCGCGCGGGGGGCGGTAGCTGGTTCATCAAGGTGGCCATCGCGCTTCTGGGCGCGCTGCGGGGCGGGCCGGCCAAGGCCTCGGTTCTGTCGTCGATGCTGACGGGGATGATCTCGGGCAGTTCGATTTCCAACACCGTGACCACCGGCACCTTTACCATTCCCCTGATGAAGCGGATCGGATTTCCGGCGGAAAAGGCCGGCGCGGTCGAGGTGGCCTCGTCCACCAATGGCCAGTTGACGCCGCCGGTGATGGGCGCTGCGGCCTTCCTGATGGTCGAATACGTGAATATTCCCTATATCGACGTGGTGAAGCACGCGTTTCTGCCCGCGGTGATCAGCTATATCGCGCTGCTGTATATCGTGCATCTGGAAGCGCTGAAAATGCAGATGCAGGGCCTGAAAAAGGCCGGACGTCACATCGGCCCGGTGCTGATCCTGATCCTGTTCCTGTCGGGCTTTATCTTCTTGGGGGCGCTGACCTATGGCATGATCTTGATCCGCAGTGTGCTGGACGGGTTCATGGCCGAAAGCGTCTATGGCGGTCTGGTGATCGTGGCGATCCTGTATCTGGTGCTGGTCTATTATGCCGCGCGCTATCCGGATGTGGAAATGGACGACCCCAATGGCCCGCTTGAGGCCCCGCGTCTGACGCCGACCCTGCTGGGCGGGGCGTATTTTTCGCTGCCGATCTTTATTCTGGTCTGGAACCTGATGGTGCGCACCGAAGGGCTGGAGCGCCTGTCGCCCGCGCTGTCGGCCTTCTGGGCGACGTTCTTCATGATCATCGTGGCGCTGACTCACCGCCCGCTGAAGGCGTTTTTCCGGGGGCAGGGCGGCGGTGCGGCCTTTGTTGCCGGCTGGCGTGACTTCATCGAGGGCCTGATCCTGGGCGCGCGGAACATGATCGGCATCGGCGTGGCCACGGGGGCTGCGGGCATCATCGTGGGTACAATCAGCCTGACCGGCGCGCACCAAGTCATCGGCCAGGTGGTCGAGGTGATCGCGGGCGGCAATATCTGGGTGCTTCTGATCCTGGTGGCGGTGATGTCGCTGATCCTGGGGATGGGGCTGCCGACGACGGCGAACTATATCGTGGTCTCGTCGCTGATGGCGCCGGTGATCCTGTCGGTGGGCGCGCAGGCGGGCTATATCTTTCCGCTGATCGCGGTGCATCTGTTCGTGTTCTATTTCGGCATTCTGGCGGATGACACGCCGCCGGTGGGGCTGGCGGCCTATGCGGCGGCGGCGATCAGCCGGGGCGATCCGATCAAGACCGGCGTGCAGGGGTTTTCCTATGATATCCGCACGGCGTTGCTGCCCTTCCTGTTCATCTTCAACACCGATCTTCTGCTGATTGACGTGGGGCTGGCCAAGGCGGTGCTGATCTTCTTTATCTCGCTGATTGCGATGCTGCTGTTCGCGGCCGCGACGCAGGGCTATTTCATCGCCAAAAGCCGGATTTGGGAAACCGTGGCGCTGTTGTTCATTGCCTTCATGCTGTTCCGGCCCGATTTCTTTCTGGATCAGATCAGCGACAAATACACCTCGGCCGGGGGCGAGGCCGCGCTGGAACTGATGGCCAGCGCCGGAACCGGCCAAGAGCTGCGGGTGATTGTCGAAGGGCCCGATTTCGATACCGGCGCGATCCGGCCCACCACGATCACTCTGCCTGCTGTGGCCGGGGATGCGATGGCGGCCCTGTCGGCGCAGGGGCTGACGATCTTGCCCGACGGCGATGTGCTGGCCATGGACGAGCCCTTCCCTGGTACGCCCTTCTTTGAAAGCCTGGGGAACGAGTATGACTTCTACGGCGACAGCCCGGTGCAGATCGTCCAGGTTAAGGTTGAGAATGAACGCATGCCCAAAGAGCTGTTCTTCATTCCGGCGCTGATCCTGCTGATGGGGGTCGTGATGATCCAACGTCGCCGTGCCACGCAACCTGCCTTCTGAGGAGCATCACATGTTCAAATCACTCTTGCTTGCGATAGACATCAATGATCCCGAGGCCGCCGCGCGCAGTACCAAAGCGGCGGTTCAGATGGCGACGGATCAGGGGGCGGAACTGCACATTCTGAACGTGGTGCCCGATGACGGGATGCCGATTGTCAGTGCCTCTTTGACCGCCGATCACAATGAATCCGCCCTGGGCGCGGCGCAGAGCGCGCTGAAATCCTGGGCCGAGGGCAGTATTCCTGATGCTCTGGCGCCCAGGCTGCATGTTGCGCGGGGCCGGATTTATGACCAGATCCTCAGGGTCTCGGACGAGCTGGGCGTCGATGTCATCGTCGTGGCGGCGCATAGTCCGGCCTTGCGCGATTATCTGCTGGGCTCGAATGCGGCGCGGGTGGCGCGGCACGCGAAACAATCGGTCTTTGTGATCCGCTAGCGGGGCTGGCGGAAATCCGTTGAGGCGGCTCTTTCGATGAAAGCTTTGACCAGGCGCAACCGCGCCCGGTCTTTGGGGGCGACGATGGCGGTTTCGTGGGTTGCGGACAGCTGCGCCACCGGAATTTCCACCAGACCGCGCGAAATCAGCCCGCTGTTGCTGAGGAAAACAGCAATGCCCGCGCCTTGCAGCACGGCCTCGCACATCAGGGGGAAGGTGGTCATTTTGATGATCCGCCGAAACGAGACCCCGTGTTTTTCCTGCGCGGCGCGGACCACCCGTTCGGTCAGCGATCCGGTTTCCGGCAGGATCACTGTTTCGTGCTCCAGATCGCTAAGATGCAGGAGCTTGCGCCTGGCCAGCGCAGCGTCGGGCAACAGATAGGCCACATAGCGCGCCCGCTGAATCGCCACATGTTCCCAATCGTCCAAGCGGGGCGGATCGGTGATCAGCCCCACATCCGCGCGCCGTTCGCGCAGCAGCCGGGTGGCCGTTGTCCATGAATGTAGGGCAAAATCGATCTGCACATCGGGATGGGCCTGCCGGAACAGGCTGATCGCCCTCAGCGCGGGCAGGGGCGCATTGGCGATAATCTTGATATGGCCGCGCGCCATGGCCTGGAACCCTTCCAGCCGCTCGCGGATGACGCTGTCCAGGGCGACCAGCCGATCCGCCAGATCGTAGAATTCCTGCCCCGTGCGGGTCAGCTCGATCCCGTCGCGGCCGCGCAGCAGCAATTGCGAGCCCACCTGTTTTTCCAATTTGGCCACATGCTGGGTGATGGCCGATTGGGTGACCCCCAGCCGGGTTGCCGCAGCCGAGAAACTGCCCTCGCGCACGACATAGGCGAAGGCCACAAACTGGTGGTGATTGGCGTGCATGGCGGTCTCCGGGTTTGAGCGCAGCCATAGACGGCATTAGTTTCACTAATATGACGTCACAAAAATGAAGGCTCCTCTGCCTAGACCGCCATTGTCAGATGGAGGAATCAGATGGCCGAGCTGAGCATCGAAAACGTGACCAAGCGCTTTGGCGAGACCGATGTGCTGAAGGGCGTTTCCCTGCATGTCGGGGATGGCGAGTTTGTCTCGCTGGTTGGCCCGTCGGGCTGCGGGAAATCCACGCTGCTGCGGATCATCGCCGGGCTGGACACGCAAACGACTGGCGATATCCGGATTGGCGGACAGTCTGTGGCCGGTCGCCGGGCGGCGGATCGCAACCTGTCGATGGTGTTCCAGTCCTATGCGCTCTATCCGCATCTGAGCGTGGGTGAAAACATTGCCGTCCCGCTGAGGATGCGCCGGATGAGCGGGGCGCAGCGCCTGCCGCTGGTGGGGCGTTTCATGCCGGGCGCGCGCGGGCTGCACGCCCGGATCGGCGCTCAGGTCCGAGATGCGGCGCAGATGCTGGAAATCGGGCATCTGCTGGACCGCAAACCGGGGCAGCTGTCGGGGGGGCAGCGGCAGCGGGTGGCGCTGGGGCGGGCTCTGGTGCGCGATCCGGCCGCGTTTTTGCTGGACGAGCCGCTCTCGAATCTGGATGCCAAGCTGCGGGTGCAGACCCGTGCCGAGATCGCGCAACTGCACCGGCGGCTTCAGGCGACCTTTGTCTATGTCACGCATGATCAGGTCGAGGCGATGACAATGTCTGACCGGATCGCGGTGATGATGGGCGGGCGCATCCTGCAATGCGCCGCGCCTGCGGTTGTCTACGAAGACCCGGACCGGATCGAAGTGGCCGAGTTTATCGGCGCGCCCAAGATCAACATCCTGCCGGTCGAAATGACGGAGGAGGGGCGGCTCAGCCTGCTGGACCGGGCGCTGGACATCGTTGCGGTTGGCCAGGGGCGCGGCGTTGGCGCGCTTGGGCTGCGCCCCGAGGCATTGCAGCTGGCCGGCCCGGACGCGCCTTTGCGCGGCCATGTGGTGCATAGCGAAAATCTGGGCGCGGAAATCTTTGTGCAGATCGACGTGCCCGGCCTGCCCGAGCCCCTGACCCTGCGCGCCCTGCCCGAACAGCGCGGTGCGTTGGCGCTGGGAACGCCGGTGGGGCTGACGTTCGATCTGGCCAGGGCGCTGGTTTTTGGGTCTGATGGCGCGCGGCTGCGTCATCTGCGGTTTCTGACCGCCACAACCTCTGAGGTGGCCTGACATGTCCGCGATAGAGCCCGCTCTGCCCGGCAGCGCCCCGCGAACGGTAACCGACCCCGCCAGCAAAGAGCGCCGGGCGGCCTGGATACTGACGGCCCCCGCGCTGATCCTGATGGTGCTGATCCTGCTGGCGCCAGTGCTGATCGCGGCGGGGCTGTCCTTTACCAATTATGCGTTGGGCAACAGCGGGTTCGATTGGGTTGGCGCGCGCAATTATGAAAGGCTGTTCACCCGCTCGACCTATGAAAAGATGTTCGTCGCCACGCTGACCTATGTGGTGACGGTGGTGCCCATCTCGGTTGGGCTGGGACTGGGGGCGGCGCTGTTGATCAATGGGCTTGGCCGCTTCCGCGAGGTCTATAAGACGATCTATTTCCTGCCTGTCATGGCCACGCTGCTGGCCATGGCCATCGCATGGGAGTTCATGCTCCACCCGACCATCGGGATGGTGAACCGCACGCTGGAAATGGCCTGCGACACCCCGCTGGAGATCATCCCCTTCATCGCCCATGGCTGCGCCGAGCGCTTCCCGCTGTGGCTGGGGGACAAACGCTATGCGATCTGGGTGATCTGCTTTATCGGGATCTGGCAGGGGTTCGGGTTCAACATGGTGCTGTATCTGGCCGGGCTGACCGGCGTCCACCGCGAGCTATACCACGCCGCCGAAATGGACGGGGCCCGTTCGGCATGGGACAGGTTCCGCCTGGTGACCTGGCCCGCGCTGGGGCCGACCACGGTGTTTGTGGTCACCATCACCTGCATCCGCGCCTTTCAGGTCTTCGACACGATCGAGGCCTTCTGGCCCCAGGGCGGCGGCCCCAACAAATCCACTTATGTGATGATGTTCGCCATCTTTGAAAAAGGCGTGCAGCAAAATCTGATCGGGATCGGATCGGCGATCACCATGCTGTTTTTGGTGTTCGTCATGTTCCTGACCCTGATCCAGCGCTGGTTGGTGGAACGAAAGGTGCATTACGGATGATACGTGACTGGTGGAAACATCTGATCCTGATCCTGGGCGCGATTATCGTCATCGCTCCGTTCTATATGATGGTCAGCTATTCGTTCAAATCTCCGGGTGAGATCGACCGCGGCGAGGGGGGCTTCTTCGGGCGGCAGGAACGGATGGTGGACGAACGCTGCGTGAAGCTGCGCGATCCCAGCCGGGATGACATCACCGCCGCCGCCGACAGGTTCCCCGGCCAGACAGACGCCAGCATCCGCGACGCATTGGTGGCCGAGGCCGTGGCCGATTGCACGATGCGCCCGGTGATCTTCAACTATAGCAAGGCTTTCACCCAGGCGCCCTTGCTGCGCTATCTGCTGAACGGGATTATCGTGACGGGCTCGATTTTCCTGATCCAGGTGGTGGTGGCGCTGCCGGCGGCCTATGCGCTGGCCAAGCTGAAATTCTGGGGGCGGGATGCGGTTTTTGGGCTGGTGCTGTTCTGCCTGCTGATCCCTGTGCATGCCATCGCGCTGCCGCTCTATATCATGCTGGCCAAGCTGGGGCTGACCAACACCTATGCCGCGTTGGTGGTGCCTTGGACGATCAGCGTGTTTGGAATTTTCCTGATGCGCCAGTTCTTTATGACCGTGCCCGATGATCTGATCGACGCTGCGCGGATGGACGGGATGGGCGAATTTGCCATCGTCTGGCGCGTCATGCTGCCCACAGCCATTCCGGCCCTTCTGGCCTTTGCGATCTTCAGCGTGGTGGCCCATTGGAACGATTATTTCTGGCCCCGCATCGTGGTGACGGGCAACCGGGATCTGTTCACTCCACCGCTGGGCCTGCGTGAATTCAAGGGCGACGGCGATGGCAGTTTCTTTGGCCCGATGATGGCCACTGCCACGGTGATTGTCACGCCTTTGATCGTGGCCTTCCTGCTGGCGCAGCGGCGCTTCATCGAGGGGATCACGCTGAGCGGTATGAAATGAATTTCCGGGTGCGGGTCATCCCGCACCCGCCCGAAATCCCAAATGGGATCAAACCCGGAGCGCGCATCGCCAAACACAAGCGCTCCTTGTCAGGACAAGAGGACATATCCATGAAAACCACTCTGACTGCAATGGCTCTGGTGCTGGGCGCAGGCGCCGCGCTGGCCGACGACACCGTGACCATCGAATTCGCCTACCCCTACAGCCACCTGTTCGACGTCACCTACGAGGCGATGATGCCGGCCTTCAAAAAGGCCCATCCGAACATCGAGGTGAAGTTCCGCGCCACTTACGAATCCTATGAGGACGGCACCAACACCATTTTGCGTGAATCCGTGTCTGGCAACCTGCCCGACGTGACCATGCAGGGCCTGAACCGCCAGCAGATCCTGGTGGACAAAGGCATCGCCAAATCGCTGGAGCCCTTCATCGCGCAAGAGGCCGATTTCGCCAAAGACGGCTATCACGACGCCATGCTGTCGCTGTCCACCTTTGATGGCGCGGTGCACGGGCTGCCGTTCTCGGTGTCGCTGCCGGTTGGGTATTACAACATGGACATGATGGCTCAGGCCGGTGTCGAAAAGCTGCCCACCACCTGGGACGAGGTGATCGGCGCGTGCAAGGCGATGAAGGCCAACGGCATCGACAACCCGATTTTCTGGGGCTGGAACATCACCGGCAACTGGTTCGTGCAGGCCCTGATGTGGAGCCAGGACAAAGCCATCGTCGAAGACGGCCGCGTCACCCTGGACAGCCCCGAGGCCCTGGCCGCGCTGGAGCAGATGCAGGACATCTTTACCGAATGCGACATGCAGAACCTGGAATGGAAGGCGGCGCTGGCGTCCTTCTCGGCGGGTGAGATCGGCATGATGTTCTGGTCCACCTCGGCGCTGGGGGCGGTCGAACGCAGCCAGGGCGATTTCGACCTGATCACCGGCCCCTTCCCCGGCATGGGGCAGGCGCCCAAGGGCCTGCCCGCTGGTGGCAACGCCGCGCTGCTGACCTCGACCTCGGACGATCCGCGCGTTCAGGACGCTGCCTGGGCCTGGCTGAAATTCATCACCAGCGGGGAAGGCGCGGCCGAAGTGGCCAAAACCACCGGCTACATGCCCCCGAACAAGGCCGCGAACGAGGTGATCCTGGCCGATTTCTATCAGCAGAACCCCAACAAGCAGACCGCGGTGGATCAGCTGCCGCTGCTGCGCGACTGGCTGGCCTATCCGGGCGATAACGGGCTGGCGATCACTCAGGTGATCTATGACAGCATCGAGCGCATCGTCACCGGCGACGCCACCGACATGAAAGAGCTGCAACAAGAGCTGGTCGAAGAAGTCAACGACCTGCTGCCCAACGGCTAACCTGCCTTTCCGGTCGCCTGCATGATGTGGGCGGCCGGGCTTTTTTCGCTCAGGACGCGTTATGAAAATCATCCATATTTCCGACATTCACCTTACCCTTCCCGGCGAGCCGATGGGCGGGCTGGACCCTCATGAGCGGCTGGCGCTGGCTTTTGCGGATATGGCCGCGCATCATGCGGATGCGGCGCGGATCGTCATCACCGGCGATCTGGCGCATTGGGGGGAACGGGGGGCCTATGATGCGTTGCAAGCCGCGCTGGCCGATATGTCGGTCCCGGTGCGCCTGATGATCGGAAATCACGATGATCGCGACACGTTTCTAAAGGTCTTTGACGGTCAGCCGACTGATGCCAACGGTTTCGTCAATCATGCCGAAACGATTGGGGACACGCGCTTTATCTATCTGGATAGCGTGGGGGCGCGCACCCATGCGGGGCATTTTTGCGCGGCGCGGCGCGGCTGGCTGCGGGACGAGCTGGCCGCCTGCACGCGTGCGCGTTTGTTCATGCACCATAATCCGATGCCGCTGGGCCTGCCTGCCGAGGATAAGATTGCGCTGAACGCGGCGGATCGTGGCCCGTTCGAGGCCCTGATCCGGGAATATGCGCCCAAGATCGACTATCTGCATTTCGGCCATGTCCATGCGCCGGTTCACGGGGGCTGGGCGGGGGTGCGCTTCGCCTCTGTTCCCTCGACAGGGAACCAATCCATCCCCGATCTGCATGAACCCGACCTGTTGCAGGGCGCTCCGATGGCGCCGGCCTATTGCGTGATCTTGGCCGGTCCAGAGCAGACGATTATTCACCAGATCCCCTTTGCCTGGGACGGCCCCGTCATCAGGACCGGCACAAGCTGGGAGGACTGGTCCAAACCCGGCCAGGCCGCTGAATAAGCCCCGGCGCCCCCAAAGGGGGCTGAACGGTTGCCGCAGGGCGCGGCGGGTCAGCGGCTGTCAGACAGGATGCGCGCCCTGGTCAGAAAATGCGTTTTACGGCCGGCGTCCAGGCTGAAACCGGCACCGCTGCCGGGGCCCGCGTCCAGAATCATCTGCGAGTTTTCCCACAGTTTGGCAATCGTGGGGGCCGCCCAGATTTCCGCGTCATCGGCGGTGCCCAGCAAAATGTCGTTCACGCCGATGAACGCATCGCTGACCCGGTAAACCATCGGGCCGCTGCCATCGCAGCACCCGGCCGAAATCTTGAAAACGACGGCACCATAGTCCGCGCGGATCTGGCCCAGAAGCTCCAGGGCGGCCTCTGTTACCACCACTTTTCCGGCTTGCTCTGTCATCGGTTCTCCTTCTGGATACGCGGCCACCATAGGGGCTGATCCCGCAGACCGAAAGGCGACCAAAGTGCCGCAGCATCCGCGGGCAGACAGATTATGCGAGGAACCGGCGGCGTCCCCATCCGGTGGGCTATTGGACCTGTGTCAGCGCGACTGGCGCGGCTGTCTGGAGGAAAGACTGAAGCTTTTTCTTCAGCGCGTTGTTCAGATCCGGAATCCCGCTGCGCTCTGCTGCGCGCAGCGCGGGCGAGATGTCCACACCGCTTAGCAGCAATTGCTCCAGTCCCTCTACCGTGTCGCGTATCGTCGCGACGGCCCATTGGGTGTGGGTGCCCTCTTTGGCCAGTTGTTCGATCGCGTGGATATAGCTGCGCATGGCAATCGGCAGCTCGTTCGGCAGTCCGCGCCGCTGATGGGCGTTTCCCTTGATGGCATGGAAATGCGAGGGCAAGAACATATCCGTATCGGCCTGAGCGGCCAGGATGCGCGCATCGACGGCGGCCAGGAAATCGGTATAGCGGCGCTGCCCTTCGGCGGCGTTCCAGGCCTCGGCCAGCACGATATGCGGCGCGTCCATGCTGGGCTGAGCAATAAGCCCCATCAATTGCCCAAAGCGCGCTTCGCGCTGATCCAGCGGCCCCAGCCGGGTCTGCAATTGCAGATATTGCGCCTGTGTCGCCAGCGAGGAACTGTCCAGCTCATAGGCGGCCTGTACCAGCGCCTTTTCCAGATCCACACGTTTCAGCCCCCGCGCCATTTGCGCGGCGTTGAAAATGTCGTCTGGCGTGAATTGCAATATCACATCGCCGTTGCGCTCGACCTCGCGCAGGTGGTCGCTGATCCGCCGCACAATGCCGACTTTTTCGGCGCGGCTGAACGTCTTTGTATCTGCGGTCAGCCTTTCGAAATCGCCTTTCAGGTCTTCGTCGGGGTCATACCCGTCCAGACCGTCCAGCGCGGGTTTGATCTGTTGCCAGCGGATTTCGGCAGCTTGCAGTTTGCGGATTAACGCGTCTGTTTTGGCGAACTGTTCCTGGTAACGGTCGGATTGTTTTTTGCTACGATTCAGGAACAAAGCGATCTTGTTGTCGATGGTCGTGTCCATCGTCGTTGTGAATTTCTCGATTTCGTCGTCCATCTGCGTTTCGGTTTTGTCGGCCTTGTCTGCGAAGGCCTGAACCCGATCTTCGAAATCGCTGAGCTTGCTCATGCCCATAAAGCTGAAGAAGACGCCGACACCAATGGACAACGCGGCCCCGGCTGTCATGACCAGCCCGACCGTGCGTTCGTATCCGCGCCGGCTGGCGACTTCCAGCGCGTAGGCATCCACCTGCCGGCGGATGTCATCCTGGGTGTCTTGCACCTGCGAGAGCGCCGCTTGCAGGCTGGCCTTTTGTTCGGTGATGTCCTCGTTGACCTGTTGGATGTTTTTGTGGGGCTCGGCGGGGGGCGTGTGATCTGCCGGGGGCATGAAAATGTCCTTTCGTTGCGATGGGTAAGAAGGCGAAGGGCTAGGTCAGTATGGTGCTCAGATTTCCGACAATCTTGATCAGGGTCGCGATTTCCTCCAGTACGTCGGCTGTTTTCTTCAGGCGTTTGAGGGTTGTGCGCGCCTGAGCGGCCACGTCATCCAGGGCCGAGATCGTGTCCGCGATCGGCATTGAGGCGCGGATTTTGTCCTCGGCATCACGGATTTTGCGGGCGCTGCGGCCCAGCTCGCCCAGTTTCAGCATCATCGCGGTGTGTTCATCCTGACGTCCGGCGGCCAGGGCGGTTTCGGCGTGGATTTCCAATTCGGCCATCGCATTGAAGATCGAGATTTTCAGGCTGCTCAGCTTGGCCAGGGCGGTTTGTTTGGGATTGGGCATGGGTTACTCCTCCAGCAGGGTGACGATTGCGGCAACTTGCGTTGTCAGGGTGTTTAGCTCGGTCAGGCTGGGGCCGCCCTCCAGCCGTGTCAGCATGGCGCGGTGCATGTCATAGGCCAGGTGCAGGCGCCGGATGGGCGAGACCTTCTCTTGGGTGTGCATTGCCTGGACGGCCTTTTGCAGTTTGTTGACGGCCATGATCTGGGCGGCTGTATCCTGTTGAGACAGGGCCAGCGTGTAGGCGTCCATCGAATCCGAAACAGCATCGCGCCGGATCTTGACCGTGTCGCCCAATTGGGTGAACAGCTCGTGACTGTTGGTGACCAGTTTGCTCAGGTGCGGATCGGCGTCTTTGATGGTGCGGCGCAGGGCGCGGATACGGGCCTGATCCGCAAAGAACCCCGCAGTGGCCGAGAGCGCCCCGCCGCGCCCCTCTACAAGAGCGTGCAGGCCGGTCAGCGGAGCAAAGTCACCGGCATTCGCGGCGCTGGCCAGCGCGCCCAGCAGCGAGGCGCTGTTTGCCTTTATCTGATCGGGCGAATCCGTGGTTGCAATCTGCCCGAGCACCGCAAAATAGGTCTGCATCGCGACCAGGGCCCGGCTGACCAGGATGGGCGAATCCGCTCTGTCCTGGGGGGCGATATGATATTGGATATGACAATGGGCCACGCTTTTTGCCAGCTCGCCCTCTATGATCTGGCGGCACCCCTTGGGCAGGGTGACCGCCGTCTTGTGAGATCGCGCGGCCTGCCGCAACAAGGCCTGGCGTTCGGCCTCGGCGGCCTTTTGCAGTGCGGGCCCGGTGGTCTTGACCGTGTCGTCCAGCATTTTGGACACCTGCACGATCTGGCCGGACAGGTCCGGGGTGGTACAAGCGGCGGTGCCGCACAGCAGCACAATGGCCAGCGAACGCTTGCAAGCGGGAATGTTCATTACGTGTCTCCTGTGCGCAGAGGGGTTTCGATCACCTGGTCGATGGCGGCGGGCGGGATGAAATATCCGGCGGCGAACACCACCAGGGTCATGATCGCGGTGTCCAAGCCATCGGGCAGGGGCGCGGCGGACATCCTTTCCACCAGCAGGATCAGAACCGAGGCAAAGGCCGCCGCGGCGGTGCTGCCATAAACCTTACGGGCCGGTTGGGCGGTCTGCATTTTGGGCATTTTGGGCTCCTGTTTTTGGGCGCGTACAGATCGGCACGCGGGGCATCGGGAAACGGCTGCCGGGTTGAAAACCGCCCGGAATCCGCACAAAGAACATGGCGGTTTCAGCCGCTGTCCTTAGCCAAACAGGCGTGCGTGATTGCCCCGTGAACAGGGCGTAAGCAAAGCGTTAATGTTGTGGGAAAGCGCCCGCAGGCCCAGAGCCGGGAGATGCGGGTCAGAGAGGTGTCAGAGCTTGTCGCTTAGTTTGCGATCCGCGATGATGGCCGCCGAGGTGCGGTTCTCGACCCCCAGTTTCTGAAAAATCGTCTCCAGATGCTTGTTCACGGTGCGGGCGCTCAGCGACAGGATCTCGGCGATGTCGCGGTTGGATTTGCCCTGTGACAGCCAGTACAGAACCTCGCCCTCGCGTTCGGTCAGGTTCAGCTCTTTGGTCAGGATGTCGTGGGGGCGTTCATCCGAGGCCGTGCACAGGCGCACCAGCATTTCCCCCACCGACGAGCGCCCGATATAGGTCAGGCGCAGCCCCTTCCATTCCAGCGGCAGAGTGCCCGACACGGGCTGCGCGCTGGAATGGGTCAGCCAGCCCATAACCGGGGCCTGGGGGGAGAATTGCTTGGTCTGGGCCAAGCCGGCAGTGCCCAGCAGATCATAGGCCCGCGGCGATCCCCAGATGACCCGGCCTTGCGGGTCAATCGCCAGAACAGCGCGCCCGAAACTGTCCAGCGCCTCGCGTGCGCTGCGCATCATCTTCGAGTTCAGCACGTGAACGGTGACCCGCGCGATCATTTCTTCAAGCTCTACCGGTTTGGTGATGTAGTCCACGCCGCCGCTTTTCAGCCCGCGCACGATGCTGTCACGGTCATTCAGCCCGGTCATGAAGATGATCGGCGCATCCGTGGCATGGGGGGCGGTTTTCAGAGTCGCGCAGGCCGCGAATCCGTCCATGCCGGGCATCATCGCGTCCATCATGATCACATCGGGCTGCACGCGTTTGACCAGCTCGATCGCGGCGGCCCCGTCACGGGCGGCCAGTACCGTCATGCCGATTTCCTCCAGCGCGGCTGTGACGAACTCCAGCGCTTCGGGGCTGTCATCCACCACCAGGGCGATATTATGCGTGTTCGGATCAAGCAGCATGTTGGTCGGCCTTTCTGATAAGATTGCGGACGCCGGTCATGTCGAACTGATCAATCCGGCGCCGCAACGAGAGGCTCAGATCCAGCGGAATCGCCCCGGCCTGTTCCAGGGCGGTGATCTTGTCGCGGATCGCCTTGGTATGGCCAATTTCGGCCATTTCCAGAATGAACAGCGCGTCGGAGCGTTTGATCGTCTGCACCGCCGAGGCCGCAACCGAGGCCGAGGGCAGGGCTTCGGGCACCAGCTCGACCTTGAGCAGCGCGCAGATGCGCAGCAGCAGATCGTCCAGGTTATAGGGTTTGGCGATGAACGCATCACACAAGGCCGAGCGCGCGACAGGTTTCTGCGCATCCGAGGCATGGCCCGAAATCATGATGATCGGCGTGGTCGCGTGCATCCCCTCGCGCAGCTCGTGCGCCAGTTGCCAGCCGTCCATGCCGGGCATGTCGATGTCCAGAATGAACAGTTCGGGCCGGATGTCGCCCAGCATCTCCAGTGCGATTTCCGCATTGGGCGCCTGCAGCACCGAAAACCCGACGGGCGTCAGATAATTCTCGACCAGGGACAGGTGGTTCAGGTCGTCATCCACCACCATCAGCGTGCGGCGTGGCCCGGTATATCCCGCCGCCGAGGTGCGGATCACATCCGCCGGGGCGGCTTTGTCATAGGCCACCGAGGGCAGCATCATCCGCACCCGGAACAGGCTGCCCTTGCCCGGTGTGCTTTCGACTTCGATCGCGCCGCCCAGGATTTCCACCAGCAGCTTGGTGATCGTCAGTCCCAGCCCCGAGCCCCCCGCAATCGCCCCCCGCCCGCGTTCGAACGGGCGCCAGATGCGATCAATCTCATGTGCGGGGATGCCGGTGCCGGTGTCCGAGACCTCGATCACGGCCACCTCGTTACGGTAATTCAGGGTCAGCTGAACCGCGCCCTGTTGCGTGTAGCGGATCGCGTTGGACATCAGGTTAATGATGATCTGGCGCAGGCGTTTTTCATCGCAGGCGATCCAGTCGGGCAGCACGCCGCGGGTTTTGATGCTGAACTCCAGCCCCTTTTCGCGCGCGGTTTCCTCGAAGATCGAGGCAACCTGATGCAGGAAGGTGCGCAGGTTGATGCGGTCGCGGGTCAGTTCCAGCCGGCCGGCCTCGATCCGGCTGATGTCCAGCAGTCCCTCGATCAGCCCTGCCAGATGCTCCGAAGAGCGGCGGATCGTGGTCACCGCCCCGCGCCGTTCCTCGGGGATGCGGGGGTCTTTTTCTAAAATTTGAGCAAAGCCATAGATCGAGTTCAACGGCGTGCGCAGCTCGTGGCTGAGCCCGCTCATGTAGCGGGTCTTGGCCAGATTGGCGGCCTCGGCTTTTTCCTTGGCCTCTTGCAGGGCGCGGTCGGTGCGTTCGTGGGCGCGGATCTCGCGTAGCAGGCTTTCTGTCTGGCGCGAGGCTTCCTCGCGCGCTTTGGCCTGGCTTTCATGGGCCAGAATGAACATCCACACGCAAATGCCGATAACGATCAGCATCACGCAGAAGATGATGGTCAGTGCGGCGTCGAAATTGGTCTGGTCACGAAAGCCCCGGATCATCAGCAACAGCCCGCCAAATCCCAGCGCCAGCCCGGTCGTGGCGATGGCGAACATGGACAGGCGCGACATCAGCATTTGCGCGATCGGGGCGGGGAATATCCTCTGGGTCAGGGCCGCAAGAGTGTTGTCCAGGCGCGCCTCGGGTTTGCAGGCGTCGCGGCAAGCGCTGTCCAACGTGCAGCATAGCGAACAGATCGGCCCCGAATGGAAGGGGCAGTGGGTCATGTCCTCGGCGTCGAATTTGTATTCACAGACCGAGCATTCATGCAGGCCCGGTTCGGCATTCACCGGGGGGCGCGCGATGTAATATTTGCCCTTGGTCCAATAGGCGATCACCGGGGCCATCACAAAGGCCGTACCCAGCGCGATCACGGTCGACAGGGCCTCGGCCAGATCGCCCAAGGCACCCGCATACGCCACCAAAGAGATCACGCAGGCGGCGATCATGGCGCCAATCCCCACCGGGTTCACATCATGCAGATGAGCGCGGCGGAACTCGATCCCGCGAGGGCTGAGACCCAGCGGTTTGTTGATCACCAGATCGGCCACCAGCGCCCCAATCCACGACAGAGCGACATGCGAATACAGCGCCAGGATACTTTCCAGCGCGGCAAAGACCCCCAGCTCCATCAGGATCAGCGCGATGGCCACGTTGAACACCAACCAGACAACCCGGCCCGGATGGCTGTGTGTCAGCCGCGAAAAGAAGTTCGACCAGGCGATCGACCCGGCATAGGCATTGGTGATGTTAATCTTCAGCTGCGACAGGATCACGAAAATCCCGGTCAACCCCAAAACCAACCATGGCGTGTTAATTACTTGATTAAACGCGGTAAAGTACATGCGAGTCGGGTCTGCGGCCTCGGCCAGGGGGACAGATTCGCGGATCGCCAGCGTCACCAGATAGGATCCGGCCAGCATTTTCAGAACCCCCAGAACAGACCAGCCCGGCCCGGCGGCGATCAGCGCGGCCCACCATTTTCGACGGTCGGCGCGGGACTTGGGCTCGGGCAGAAAACGCAGGAAATCCACCTGTTCTCCGATCTGCGCGATCAGTGAAAACACCACCCCCGCCGCCGCCCCCACCATCAGGATGGTCGAGCGTTCCTTGATCTCAGATTCCTGCCCCGGAAAGCTGGTCCAGGTGTCGAAATCATAACCGACAAAAGCCAGCAGAACGAAGGGCAGGATATGCAAAATCACCCACAGAGGCTGCGTCCAGGTCTGAAAAGCCGAGATTTTCGTAAACCCCTTGGCGACCATCGGAATCACCACCACCGCCGCAATCAGATAGCCCAGCATCAGCGGCAATCCGAAACAGAACTCCATGGCCAGGGCCAGAATTGCGGCCTCTAACGCAAAGAAAATAAAGGTAAAACTGGCATAGATCAGCGACGTGACAGTCGAGCCGATATAACCGAACCCGGCGCCGCGCGTCAGCAGATCAATATCCACGCCGTGCTTGGCCGCATAGTAGCTGATCGGCAGCCCGGTCAGAAACAGCAGCAGCCCCACCAGCATGATCGCCGCCACCGCGATGTCGAATCCGTAAAGCAGGGTGATGGTGCCGCCAATCGCTTCGAGCGCGAGAAAAGAAATCGAGCCAATGGCGGTGTTCGCCACGCGGCCATAGCTCCATCTGCGCGCCCGCCGAGCGGTGAAACGCAGCGCGAAATCTTCCATCGTTTCATTCGCGACCCAGCGATTATAGCGTCGCCGTTCCGTTGTCGCCTTCAAGGCTGTCACCATCGGGAGCCCCCGCTTGTGTGTGTGATACAGCCTCTTGCGCGGGCACGCGCGTCTGCGCCCGCGTCCTCCCTCAAGAGTCCATCACCCTGTTCCGCAAATCACTATGGGGTGGAAAAACGCGCACTCACATACGTTATTTGACGTATACTGCACCGCAGCATTTTCCGCAAACCTGACGAGGTGAGGGCGGAAAGCAAATCGCCCAGGGTCACTTCTCGCAAAGTTTCAGGAGGCGATATGTCCAAGAAAAAACTCAATGAACTCTCGTCCGGCGTCAGCCGCCGCAGCGTTCTTGCAGGTGGGGCGGCAGCACTGACTGCATCCCTGTTCGCACCCAAGCATCTGATGGCTGCTGACTATCCCACGTCCGCCGTCAACACCACCGGTCTGGCTGTCACCGATGACACCGTGACCATCGGTATTCTGCACTCGATCACCGGCACCATGGCGATTTCGGAAACCGGGTCCGTTCAGGCGGAAAAACTGGCAATTGAACAGATCAACGCCCAGGGCGGTATTCTGGGCCGCAAGATCGAATACATCCAGGAAGACGGCGCATCCGATTGGCCGACCTTCGCGGAAAAAGCCAAGAAGCTGCTGGTGAATGACAAGGTCGCCTCGGTCATGGGCTGCTGGACCTCGGCCAGCCGCAAGGCGGTTCTGCCGGTGTTCGAGCAGTATAACGGCTTCCTCTACTATCCCACCTTCTATGAAGGTCTGGAGCAGTCGCCCAACGTGATCTACACCGGCCAAGAAGCCACGCAGCAGATCATCGCTGGCCTGGATTGGGTGTCCAAGGAAAAAGGCGCGAAAACCTTCTATCTGCTGGGCTCGGATTACATCTGGCCGCGGACCTCGAACAAGATTGCGCGCAAGCATATCGAGAACTTCCTAGACGGCGCCAAGGTCGTGGGCGAGGAATATTATCCGCTGGGTCACACCCAGTTCAACTCGGTCATCAACAAGATCCGCCTGAAGAAACCCGACGTGATCTATGCGATCGTCGTGGGGGGCTCGAACGTGGCGTTCTACAAGCAGCTGAAGGCCGCTGGCATCGACATGACCAAGGAAAAACCGCTGGTCCTGACCATTTCCGTGACCGAGGACGAGATCCGCGGCATTGGCGGCGAAAACATCGATGGCGCCTATGCCTGCATGAAGTATTTCCAGTCGCTGACCAACGACAACAACATGGAATTCGTCAAAGCCTTCAAAGAGATGTGGGGCGAGGACATGGTGATCGGCGACGTGACCCAGGCCGCCTATCTGGGCCCGTGGCTGTGGAAAGCCGCTGTTGAAAAGGCCGGCAGCTTCGACGTGGATAAGGTGCGCGCCGCCACCCCGGGTATCGAGCTGACCTCGGCCCCCGAAGGCTATGTCAAAGTGCATGAAAACCATCCCCTGTGGTCCAAGACCCGCGTCGGTCTGGCCAAGCCGGACGGCCAGTACGAAGTGGTGTTCGAAACCGCCGATCTGGTCGAGCCCGATCCCTTCCCCGAGGGTTACCAGTAAGTCGTCATCCTCCCTTGGGTGGCCCGGCTCGCGACAGGCGGGCCACCTCTTTTCATGACATCCACTGACTGGCCACAGGAGCGAAACAGATGTTTTCCGACTACTCGATGAGCGAGCTGGGCGCGATCTTTGCCATGCAAGGTTTCGCGGGGCTTATCCTCTTTTCCGTCTTTGTCCTTATGGCGCTGGGACTGGCGATCATTTTTGGCCAGATGGGCGTGATCAACATGGCCCATGGCGAGTTCATGATCCTGGGCGCCTATGTCACCTATTTGATGTCGAACCTGTTTTCGACCTACATGCCGGCGCTGTTCAGCGCCTATTTCTTTGTGGCGATGATCCTGGCGTTCATTGCGTCCGGGGCCTTGGGGTTATTCGTCGAATGGGCGCTGATCCGGCATCTGTATAAACGCCCGCTGGATACGTTGCTGGCCACCTGGGGCCTGAGCCTTATCCTGCAACAGGTGTACCGCAGCGTCTTTGGCGCGCGCGAGGTCGGCGTGACCATTCCCGACTGGATGATGGGCTCATTGCCGCTGACCGACCTGATCGAGGTGCCGATCAACGGGATTTTCGTGATGGTGCTGGCCGTCAGCATCTCGGCGGCGGTCTATATCCTGATGTTCAAATCCACCTGGGGCCGTCAGGTGCGCGCGATCAACCAGAACCGCGTGATGGCGGGCGCTGTGGGCATCAATACCGAATGGACGGACCGTCTGACCTTTGGCATCGGCTGCGGTGTGGCGGGGGTGGCTGGCTCGGCCTTTACGATGATCGGCTCCACCGGCCCGACGGCGGGGCAGCTTTATATCGTGGATACGTTCCTTGTGGTCGTCTTCGGCGGCGCCGCCAGCCTGCTGGGCACCATCGCCAGCGCGTTTTCGATCAGCCAGGCCCAGTCGATCATGGAGTTCTTCCTGTCCGGCTCGATGGCCAAGGTTCTGACGCTGCTGACCGTTGTGGGCATCCTGATGATCCGCCCGCAAGGCCTGTTCGCCATGAAACTGCGCAAATAACCGGAGGCCGCAATGGAAACGTCCAACCGCTTTCTTTCCCGTTCCGAGCTGATTGGCTTTGCCGTCCTCGCCGTCGTCATCTTTGTTGTCTTGCCCGTCGCGCTGGATACCTTTCGCCTGAACCTGTTTGGCAAGTATCTGACCTATGCCTTTGTCGCCATCGGGCTGGTGCTGTGCTGGGGGGCTGGAGGGATCCTCAGCCTGGGGCAGGGCGTGTTTTTCGGGCTGGGGGGCTATTGCATGGCGATGTTCCTCAAGCTCGAAGCCTCGACGCCTGAAAACACTGCGATCCAATCCACGCCCGGCATTCCCGACTTCATGGACTGGAACCAGCTGACCGCGCTGCCGTCTTGGTGGCAACCGTTCAACAGCTTGGCCTTTGCCCTGTTGGCCGTGGTCATGGTGCCGGTGATCTTTGCCTTCATCATCGGGGTGGCCATGTTCACCCGGCGTGTGGGGGGCGTGTATTTCGCCATCATCACCCAGGCCTTCGCCGCGATCCTGACCATCCTGATCATCGGTCAGCAGGGCTATACCGGGGGCGTCAACGGCATCACCGACCTGCGCACTCTGCTGGGCTGGGACATCCGCACGGACGAGGCCAAGGAAATCCTGTATTTCGTCAACGGAGCGCTGCTGTTCGTGGTCCTGCTGGCCGCGCAATTTGTGCGCAAATCCAAGCTGGGCCGGCTGCTGATTGCCATGCGCGACCAAGAGGACCGCGTGCGCTTTTCCGGCTACAACGTCGCGAATTTCAAGATCTTTGTCTTCTGTCTAGGGGCCGCCTTCGCTGGCATCGGCGGGGCGATGTTCACCCTTCAGGTGGGCTTTATGTCGCCCACGCTGGTGGGGATCGTGCCCTCGATCGAGATGGTGATTTTCTGCGCGGTTGGCGGGCGGATTTCGATCCTGGGCGCGGTCTATGGTGCGCTTTTGGTGAACTGGGCGAAAACCACTTTTTCCGAAAGCTTCCCCGAGCTGTGGCTGCTGGGCCTGGGCGGGCTGTTCATCGCGGTTGTGATGATTTTCCCCAACGGTCTGGCCGGTATCTACGCCGATTACGTCGCGCCGCGCATCTCCAAGCTGTTCAAGAAAACCTCGGGCGGTGATCTGCCCGGCAGCGCCAACACTCCCGCCGAATAAGGAGGCCGTAAATGTCTGTGAATAATCCAAATTTCGTGCTGACGGTCGAAGGGCTGACGGTATCCTTCGACGGGTTCAAGGCGGTCAACGACCTGAGCTTTTACGTCGAACCCAATGAATGCCGGGTGATCATCGGCCCCAACGGGGCGGGCAAAACCACGGTGCTGGATCTGATCTGCGGCCGGACAAAGGCGACCTCGGGCTCAGTTAATTTCAAGGGGCACGAGCTGCTGAACATGCGCGAAGATCAGATCGTCCACGCCGGGGTGGGGCGCAAATTCCAGACGCCCTCGGTCTACGAAGACCTGACCGTGTTTGAAAATCTGGAACTCAGCTATCCCAAGGGGCACGGTGTGTTCGGGGCGCTGACGTTTCGCCGCGATGACCCGGTGAAAACCCGCATCAAAGAAATCGCAAAGACGATTTTCCTGGACGATCAGTTGGACGAAAAAGCCGCCTATCTGAGCCACGGCCAGAAACAGTGGCTGGAAATCGGGATGCTGCTGATCCAGGACCCCGAGCTGCTGATGCTGGACGAGCCGGTCGCCGGCATGTCCGTCGCCGAGCGCAAGAAAACCGCCGAGCTGCTGAACCGCATCATCAAGGACCGCTCGGTCATCGTGATCGAACACGACATGGGCTTTGTCGAGGATATCGCCACCCGCGTCACCGTCCTGCACCAGGGCAAAACCCTGTCCGAGGGCTCGATGGAGCGGGTGCAGAACGATCCCAAAGTCATCGAAGTCTATCTGGGCCACTAAGGAGAGAACACATGCTGGATGTAACCGATCTGCGCGCGGCCTATGGCGAATCCGAGGTGCTGCACGGGCTGGATCTGAAGGTCAGGCCCGGTGAAATCGTCGCCATCATGGGGCGCAACGGCATGGGCAAAACCACGCTGATGAAAACCCTGATGGGCATCGTGCCGGAAAAATCGGGGGCCGTGTCGGTGGGGACGGACGCGGTGACGGGGCTGAAATCGCACCAACGCGTCGCCAGGGGCATCGCCTATGTGCCGCAGGGGCGGATGATTTTCTCGGCCATGACGGTGCAGGAGAACGTGGAAACGGGGCTGACGGTGACGGGCAGCAAAAAGGTGCCTGATGACATTTACGAGCTGTTCCCCGTGCTGCTGGAAATGAAATCGCGCCGCGGGGGGAACCTGTCGGGCGGTCAGCAGCAGCAGCTGGCGATTGCCCGCGCGCTGGCCAGCAACCCCAAGGTGCTGCTGCTGGATGAGCCGACAGAAGGCATCCAGCCCTCGATCATCCGTGAAATGGCCCGCACCCTGCGCAAGATCCGCGATCAGAAGGGCCTGTCGATCATCGTTTCAGAACAGGTGCTTAGCTTTGCTCTGGACGTCGCGGACCGGGTCATGGTGATCGAGAATGGCGAATTTGTGCACGACAGCCCGCGCGACGGCATCGACGAGGCCAAGGTCTCGAAATTCCTCTCCGTTTAAATCAAAGAAAGGACAGTAACATGGCAGATACGCTGATTTCGGTGGACCTGAGCGAAAGCCCCCACACCAATGAAAACGTACACAACAGGTGGCACCCCGACATCCCGATCAACGTCTGGGTCGAACCTGGCGATGACTTCAAGATCGAGACCTATGACTGGACCGGCGGGCAGATCAAGAATGACGACGACGCCAGCGACGTGCGCGATGTAGAGCTGGAGCAGGTGCACTATCTGTCCGGCCCCATCGGCGTCAAAGGGGCCGAGCCGGGCGACCTGCTGGTGGTGGAAATTCTGGACATCGGCGCCAAGGAAGAAAGCCAGTGGGGCTTTAACGGCTTCTTTTCCAAGCAAAACGGCGGCGGTTTCCTGACCGAGCATTTCCCCGAGGCGCAGAAATCCATCTGGGATTTCGAAGGCATGTTCACCAAATCGCGCCACGTGCCTGGCGTGAAATATGCCGGCCTGATCCACCCCGGTCTGATCGGCTGTTTGCCCGATCGCAAGATGCTGGACATGTGGAATGAACGCGAAACCGCGCTGTTCAACACCAACCCGGACCGCACGCCGCCTCTGGCAGCGCTGCCCAACACCCAAAGCGCGCATATGGGCGCGATGAAGGGCGAAGAACGCGATGCCGCCGCCGCCGAGGGCGCGCGCACCGTGCCGCCGCGCGAACATGGCGGCAACTGTGACATCAAGGACTTGAGCCGCGGCTCGAAGATTTACTTCCCGGTTTACGTGGATGGCGCGGGCCTTTCGATGGGGGATCTGCACTTCAGCCAGGGCGATGGCGAGATCACCTTCTGCGGGGCCATCGAAATGGCCGGCTGGCTGCACCTGAAGGTCAGCCTGATCAAGGAAGGCATGTCCAAATACGGTGTGAAAAACCCGATTTTCAAACCCTCGCCGATCACGCCGAAATACGATGACTATCTGATCTTCGAAGGCATCAGCGTCGATGAGGCTGGCGAGCAGCACTATCTGGACGTCCACATTGCCTATCGTCAGGCCTGTCTGAACGCGATCGAGTATCTGAAGAAATTCGGCTATTCCGGCGCGCAGGCCTATGCGATTTTGGGCACGGCTCCGGTGCAGGGGCATATCTCGGGCGTGGTGGATATTCCGAACGCCTGTGCCACGCTGTGGCTGCCCACGGACATCTTTGAATTCGACGGCATGATGCCCAACCCGGATGGTCCGACCAAGTTCCTGGATGGCTCGATCGACATCCCGCTGGCCCCTGATCTGTAAGGCAACCGGGGCGGCGGTTGTCGCCGCCCCATTTTGAACAAAGGACACTCTGATGCCCGTTTACGAATATTGGTGCGACGATTGCGGCCCGTTCGAATCCCTGGTGCCCATGTCGAAATTCGCCGAGCCCTGCGCCTGTCCGGTTTGCGCGCTGCCCGCGCCGCGCGTGATGATGACCGCGCCCAAACTGTCCGTCATGGATTCAGGCCGCCGCCACGCGCATGAAACCAACGAACGCAGCGCCGACAGCCCGCGCAGATCCGCGCACGGGCCGGGCTGCGGCTGTTGCGGAGGCGGGGAAAAGAAGAACTCCAAAACGCTGTACCGCCCGGACGGATCCAAGAGCTTCCCCAGCAAACGGCCCTGGATGATCTCGCATTGACGGGGCGCGCCGTCAGATGATCTCATCCTCATCGAACATTGGATCGTCCTCCAGCTGGCTTTCCAGATCTTCGACGGCGCCCTCTGCCTCGGACATAGATTTGACCCGCCCGATGTGGAAAACCGCATCGCCTTCGTTGACGATGGGCATGACGGCACGCCCCACGATAATCCCCGAGAAAGGCGCAAGAATTTCCGTTTCCTTCTCGCCGAACGGGTCAGATACGGCGGCCAGCAGATCGCCTTTGCGAACCAGCGCGCCGTCCGCTTTGAAGATACGCAGCAGCCCGCCCATCGGCGCGCGGACCCATTTGCTGGACGGGCAGAACTGCGGCGATCCCTTGGGCTTTGCGACACCGCGGCGCGCGATCATCCCCTGATGGTTCATCACACGCAGCACCCCGGCCACGCCCGCCCGGATGGTGAATTCGTCAAAGCGCAGCCCCTCTCCGCCTTCGAACAGCAGAACGGGTTTGCCGATTTCCTGTGCCGCATGTCGCAGCGAGCCATCGCGCAGCGGGGATTTCATCACGACAGGCGCGCCGAAGACCTCGGCCAGTTCCTGCATCGCCGTATCATCGGGGGAAATGCGCACCTGAGGATAATTCGTCCGGTGAATCGCGGCCGAGTGCAGGTCAATCCCGATATCGGCGCACGCCACCACCTCGGTCAGGAACCGATTGGCCAGCCGCGCCGCCAATGAGCCCGTCTCACTGCCCGGAAAACAGCGGTTCAGGTCGCGCCGGTCGGGCAGATAGCGAGAGTGATTGATCAGACCGTAGGCATTCACAATCGGCACCGCCAGCAACGTGCCTTTCAAGGCTTTCAGCGGCTTCGAGGCCAGCACGCGACGGATGATTTCAACCCCGATCACCTCGTCTCCGTGGATTCCGCCGCTGATAAACATCACCGGGCCCGGCGTTTTGCCATGCACCACATGCACCGACATCGAAATCGGCGTGTGATCGGACAAAACGCTGACGGGAATATCCACAGTCCGGCGGCTTCCCGGCGCAATCTCTGCGCCGGCGATCCGAAAGGGGCTGACCTTTGCCATCAGCCGCGCCCTTTCGTGCGGGTTGTGCCCTTTGCATAGTTCTTTTCCAGGAACTCGATCATCTTGCCCGCGATGTCCAGCCCGGTGGCTTTTTCCACGCCTTCCAGACCGGGCGAAGAGTTCACCTCCATGATGACGGGGCCGTGGTTGGCGCGCAGCATGTCCACGCCGCAGGCATTCAGACCCATCGACTTGGCCGCGCGCACGGCGGTGGCGCGTTCTTCGGCGCTGAGCTTGACCACCTGGGCCGAGCCGCCACGATGCAGGTTCGAACGGAATTCGCCCTCGGCGCCGGTGCGTTTCATCGCCGCGATCACCTTACCGCCCACGACGATGGCGCGGATGTCGGTGCCGCCGGCCTCTTTGATGAATTCCTGGATCAGGATGTTGGTGTTGGTGGCGCGGAAGGCCTCGAATACCGATTTGGCCGAACGGTTGGTATCGGCCAGCACGACGCCCAGACCCTGGGTGCCCTCCAGCAGTTTGATCACCAGCGGCGCGTCCCCGGCCAGTTTCAGCACCTCTTCGGTCTGTTTGGCATCATGGGCGAAGGTGGTGACCGGCAGGCCGATCCCGTCGCGCGCCATCAGCTGCATCGAGCGCAGCTTATCGCGCGAGCGCCCGATGGCGACGCTTTCGTTCAGCGGGTAGACGCCCATCATTTCGAACTGGCGCAGCACGGCGGTGCCGTAAAATGTGACCGAGGCCCCGATCCGCGGGATCACCGCATCATAGCCCTTCAGCTTTTCGCCGTTGTAATAGACTTCGGGGCGGCGCGAGGCGATGTTCATATAGCAGCGCAGCGTGTCGATGATATGCAGCTCGTGGCCGCGTTCTTCGGCGGCTTCTTTCAGCCGCTGGTGCGAGTAGAGTTTGGCGTTCCGGGCCAGCATCGCGATTTTCATGTGGGTTCCTCTTCTCTTGAATAGGGGGGCCTCTTTGAGACCAGGAATGTCTTTCGGGTGTGGACGGCGACGGCGTGGTTTTTCAGCGCCGCGCGTCCGATGATCATCGGAAAGCTCATGTTTGTTCTGTCCGCCAGCGAGACGTCGATCATCCAGAGGCGCTTGCCGAACCGGGCCTTGGTTTTGACCACCAGCCGTTCCTCGGGGATGCCGCTGGTGTTTTTGATTTCACGGACATGAACCACCGGGGCCTCGACCGAGCGAAAGCCGACATGAGGATTGTCCCAGTCCGGCAGGGTCTGAAACCGCACCCATTCCACGCCATCCTTGTCGAACAGTTCGATGTTTTCGGCATGGATCGCCGAGGTGCGCGCGCCGGTGTCCAGCTTGGCCTTGACCTGATCCAGCCCCAGCTGAGGCAGACCGATATATTCCATCCAGCCAAACAGGGCCACCGCGTGTTCCTGAGCGGGTTTGGGGGGGGCGGGGGGCGTCATCAGATCAGCCATGGCATCATCAGGGTTGCAAAACTCAGCACGAAGAAGAAGCCGGCCATATCGGTGACCGTCGTCAGCAGCGGGCCGCTGGCGGCGGCCGGATCCTGGCCGAACCGTTTCAGCAACAGCGGGACAACCCCGCCGATTGACACCGCCAGCATGGTGTTCAGCGCCAGCGCGGCGCCAATCACAAGGCCCAGGGCGGGGTTGCCCTTCCAGATCCAGGCGACAACGCCGATCAGCACCCCCAGCGCGATGCCGTTGATGACGCCGACCGAGATTTCCTTGAGCCACACGCGGAAGGCATCCATGGGACGCACAAGGCCCAGGCTAAGCTCGCGCATGGTGACGCCGACCGCCTGATTGCCCGAACAGCCTGACATATCCGACACCATCGGCAGGAAAACAGCCAGCGCGATGACAGCGGCCAGGGTGTCCTCGTAGGCGGAGATCACGCTGGCCGCGACGATATTCAGCACGATATTCGCGGACAGCCAGGCCAGCCGACGGCGCGAGCGCAGCCAGGTCGGCATCGAGCGCAGCTCGTCCCCCACCACACCCTGACGTTTCAGGCTTTCGCTTTCGCTGCGTTCCAGAACGGCCTCGGCCACGGCAGAGCGTGACACCACCCCCACCAGCAGGCCATCGGCATCGACCCCCGGAATGCCAAGAAACGGGTATTCGTCGAAAATGTCCTCAAGCTGCGCCAGCGGCATGTCCACGGGCACCGTCATCGGCGCGACCATGATCTCCGTCAGATGGGCGCTGCGCTTGGCCGTCAGCAGCCCACGCAGCGAGACCACGCCAATCGGCTGTCCGGTTTCGTTCACGATATAGGGGTGCTGGCCGCGATAGCGCTCGAAATCGTCATCCTCCGAGGCCAGCGCGCGCAGCACCTTACCAACGGTATCCCTGTCCGAGAACTGAAACACCTCGGCCATCATCAGGCCGCCGGCGGTGTCATCCTCGTAGGCCGCCAGACGGCGGACATCGGCGGCCTCTTCGGCGTCCATTTCGGACAGCACGGCCTCGGCGTCTTCGGCGTCCATTTCGCCGATAACGTCCGCCTGCACGTCCGAATCCAGTTCCTCCAGAATTTCCGCCGCGCGTTCGGGCTCCAGCCGTTCGACCAGCTCGGCCGCCATCTCGCCCGGCGCTTCTTCGATCAGCTCGGCCGCCAGCTCGGCCGGAACCAGCGCCAGCACGTTGTCG
Source organism: Paracoccaceae bacterium (assembly GCA_002708925.1). Lineage (GTDB taxonomy): Bacteria > Pseudomonadota > Alphaproteobacteria > Rhodobacterales > Rhodobacteraceae > Thalassobius. Next base: position 7,371 of record PAPN01000044.1, on the reverse strand, counting down.
CGCTCGTCCGGCGAGAGCGTCAGCAGCTCGCGCAGCGCTTCGCTGTAGGGCAGGGGATCCAGCAGCGCGGAAATGCGCGCGGCATCACCCGCGGCGATCGCCGTGCGCAGCTCGAGCCCGATTTCGGGGGTCTGATTTTTGTTGTCGAGGTCTAACATGCGTCACCCTTTTTTCTTGACGCTCTCTATATGGACAAATTATATTTGTCTATAGGTAAAAAATTATCTGGAATATAGAATGCAATATGACGACGTAGCCCAGCGGCTCCAGCAGCTTTATGCCGAAGCTTTCGGTGGAAAGGCCTCGGGGCGTTTCAGGATTCCCGAAAAGCTGTTGAAAGAGATGATGGGGCGCCGGCGGCTTTATTCGGAGGATCGCACGGCGATTGCCCGCGCCCTGTTCGAGCGCGGCTATGTGCTGATCGACATGGACAGCTTTTTTGTGGTGATGAGCGCCAACTCATTCGTGAATTACCGGCGGGTCGGCAAAGAGGCGCTGGAAACCGGGTAGGCGGCGCAGGTCCGCGCCAGAGCCCGTCAGAATGTCGGCGGCGTCAGGGCGCTGACCACGATGCAGCGCTCGGGGCCGATGTTGCGGAAACGGTGCGGCTTGGTGCTGTCGAACTGATAGGCATCGCCCGCGCGCAGGATTTCCGTGCGCCCATCGACCTCCAGCAGCAGTTCGCCTTCGATGACATAGCCGCCTTCCTCGCCCTCGTGGCCATAGGGTTCGGGGCCGGTGTCCGCGCCGGTCTCGTAGACCTCATAGAGCATCATCAGGCTGGTGTCCTTGGCCGGGCCCAGCCGTTTGAACGAGAGCGCTTTCATGCCCTCGCCCGTGGTGCCGTCGAACAGGGTCTCGGGGGTGATTTCGGTGAATTCATCGCTGCGGAACCAGAATTTATCGGTCCGGTCGGGGTTGTCCTCGAAGAACTCCGACAAGGTCAGATCCAGCACGTTCAGGATTTTCTTGAGCGAGGACACCGAGGGGCTGGTCTTGTTCGCCTCAATCAGCGAGATCATACCGTTCGTCACCCCGGCCCGCGCGGCAACCTCGCGCTGGGTCAGGTTGTTTGCCTTGCGAACGGCCTTCAGTCGCGATCCTACGTCAAAATCCATGTGTCATCACAGTGTTGTTTCAACGCCCTGTTTTATCGGCGTGTTTAAAATAACGCAACCGCAGGCCCTAAGGGGGTGGAACTGCGACCGTGTGGAAAAATGGCAAAATACTTAACGGGTGGCGCGGGTTTCTGCGTATTTATTAGACGTTCGGATGCCGTATTTTCACGGATAATCCGGGGGTGTTTCCCTTAAATACAGGGGAAATCATGGCATGACAGGGTGTTTTGCGAATTTTCTGATTTGACAAGGATGTAGTTGCAGTAAATTAAACACATGATAGCCTCCGGTCAAAATAATCACTGGCTCAGGCCCCAGAAAGGAATCACAATGCTGAATACCGAAATTTCCGCTCGTCGCGACAATGCGATCTCGCGTGGGGTTGGGATGCAAACCCAGATCTACGCCAAGACTGCCAAAAACGCCGAAGTCTGGGACGTCGAGGGCACCCGGTATATTGATTTTGCCGCCGGGATTGCGGTGGTGAACACCGGGCACTGCCACCCCAAGGTCATGGCCGCCGTGCAAGAGCAGCTGGGCAATTTCACCCACACGTGCCACCAGGTTCTGCCCTATGAAAACTATGTGCGCCTGGCCGAGCGTCTGAATGAAAAAGTCCCCGGTGATTTCGCCAAGAAAACCGCCTTTGTCACCACCGGCGCCGAGGCGGTGGAAAATGCGATCAAGGTCGCCCGGATCGCAACGAACCGTCCGGCGATCATCGCCTTTGGCGGCGCGTTTCATGGCCGTACTTTCATGGGCATGTCGCTGACCGGCAAGGTCGCGCCCTATAAAAAAGGCTTCGGTGCGATGATGCCCGATGTCTATCACGTGCCCTTCCCGATTGATCTGCATGGCAGCTCGACCGAGGATGCTCTGGGCGCCATTCAGAAACTGTTCAAGGCCGATCTGGATCCGCAGCGCGTGGCGGCCATCATCATCGAACCCGTGCAGGGCGAGGGCGGCTTCTATCCCGCTCCGGCCGAGCTGATGCGCGGGCTGCGCGCATTGTGCGATGAGCACGGCATCCTGATGATCGCCGATGAGGTTCAGACCGGCTTTGCCCGGACCGGCACCCTGTTCGCGATGGACGCCTATGACGTGGCCGCCGACATCACCACCATGGCCAAGGGTCTGGCGGGCGGTCTGCCTCTGGCTGCGGTCACGGGCCGGGCCGAGCTGATGGACGCAGCCCATCCGGGCGGTCTGGGCGGCACCTATGGGGGGAACCCGCTGGGGATCGCGGCCTCGAATGCGGTGCTGGATGTCATCGAAGAAGAAGACCTGTGCGCCCGCGCAAACGAGCTGGGCTCGCGTCTGAAACAGCGCCTGGAATCGATCCGCGAACGCACCCCCGAGATCGTCGATATCCGTGGCCCCGGTTTCATGATCGCGGCTGAGTTCAACACTGCGGACGGTTCGGCCCCGAACCCTGACATGGCCAATGCCATCCGCGCCGAGGCCCTGACCCGTGGCCTGATCCTGCTGACCTGCGGTGTCTATGGCAATGTCATCCGTTTCCTGGCGCCGCTGACGATCGAAGACGCGATCATGGCCGAAGCAATGGACATCCTTGAGGCGTCGATCGACGCCGTGAAAAACGCGTAAGGTGGGCCGATGACTCTGAAACTCAAGGATCCGTCGCTGCTGGAAACCCGCGGCTATGTGAATGGTGTGTGGCTGGAGACGGAACAGACGTTTCCGGTGCACAATCCCTCGACCGGCGCGCTGATCGCCAACGTGTCCGACATCAGCATTGCCGGCACCTCTGACGCGATTGACGCCGCCTATGCCGCCAAGGCCGAGTGGGCTGCGCTGACCGGCAAAGAACGCGGAACGATCTTGCGTAAATGGTATGATCTGATGGTGGAAAACGCCGACGATCTGGCCACCATCCTGACCGCCGAAATGGGCAAACCCTGGCCCGAGGCACGGGGCGAGATTCTGTATGGGGCCTCGTTCATCGAATGGTTCGCCGAAGAGGCCAAGCGCATCTACGGTGACGTGATCCCCGGCCATCAGCGCGACAAACGCATCGTGGTGCTGAAACAGCCCGTGGGGGTTGTCGGCTCGATCACGCCGTGGAACTTCCCCAATGCGATGATCGCGCGCAAGGTGGCTCCGGCGCTGGCCGTGGGGTGCACCTTTGTGGCGCGCCCGGCGGAACTGACGCCGCTATCCGCGCTGGCCATGGCGGTTCTGGGCGAACGGGCGGGCATTCCGGCAGGGGTGTTCAACGTGATCCCGTCCTCGGACAGCGCGGGCGTGGGCCAGGAACTGTGCGCTAACGATAAGGTCGCCAAGATCACCTTTACCGGCTCGACCCGTGTGGGCAAAATCTTGATGAGCCAGTGCTCTGACACCATCAAGAAAATGTCGCTGGAGCTGGGCGGCAATGCCCCCTTCATCGTTTTCGATGACGCCGATCTGGATGCCGCCGTCGAGGGCGCGATGATCGCCAAATATCGCAACAACGGCCAGACATGTGTCTGCGCGAACCGGATTTACGTGCAGGAAGGTGTCTATGACGCCTTTGCCGAAAAACTGGCTGCGGCAACCCAATCGCTGACCATTGGCGATGGCTTTGCCGAGGGCGTGACCACCGGGCCTTTGATCAATGCGGCCGCGCTGGACAAGGTTCAAAGCCACATTGCCGACGCGCTGGACAAAGGCGCCAAGCTGGCCATGGGCGGCGCGCCTTCTGAACTGGGCGGGACGTTCTTTCAGCCCACCGTGCTGACCGGCGTCACCCCTCAGATGGCCGTCGCGAAAGAGGAAACCTTTGGCCCTGTCGCGCCGCTGTTCAAGTTCAGCGACGAATCCGAAGTGATCGCCATGGCCAATGACAGTGAATTCGGGCTGGCCTCGTATTTCTACAGCAACGATCTGGCGCGCGTCTGGCGCGTGGCCGAGGCGCTGGAATCGGGCATGGTGGGGATCAACACCGGCCTGATCTCGACCGAGGTCGCGCCCTTTGGCGGGATCAAGCAATCGGGTCTGGGACGCGAAGGCTCGAAATACGGGACCGAGGATTTCCTGGAAATCAAATACCTGTGTTTGGGCGGTATCCAATAACCGCTCACATGCCCGCGCCGTTTTCTAACCCCTTGGCGGCGCGGGCATATTTTCAGCAGCTCTGCGGCCACGCCCAGCCCAGAGCGCCTCAAGGTGTTGCCTTGCGGGCAAACTGTGCCATAGCTGGGGCAGACAAGATGACCGGGGGGCGGACATGACCGATTGGACAGGATTTTCCTTGCTTGAAAAGCTGGTGGGCTTTCCTTCGGTTGTGGGGCGTTCGAACCTGCATCTGATGGATTTCGTCGCCTCTTATCTGGCGGATCTGGGCGTTCCGTGCCACCGGCTGACGGGCCCCGAGGGCGATCGGCAAAACCTGTTTGCCACGATCGGCGATCCGGCGGTGCCGGGCTATATTCTTTCCGGCCATGTGGATGTTGTCCCCGCAGACGAGCCCGAATGGCTGGGCGATCCTTTCGTGCTGCGGTGCGAGGGGGCGCGGCTGATCGGGCGCGGGGCCTGTGACATGAAGGGCTTTGACGCGGCGGTTCTGGCGGCGGTTCCTGACCTGTTGGCCATGGATCTGGCCGCGCCGATTCATATTGCCCTGTCCTATGACGAAGAGGCCGGATGCAAGGGCGTGCCCCATCTGATTGCAGCCCTGCCGGAACTGTGCGCCACGCCACTGGGCTGCATCGTAGGAGAGCCGACGGGCCTGCATCCGGTGCTGGCGCATAAGGGAAAGGCCGCGCTGCACCTGACGGCCAAAGGCATCCCCGGCCACAGCGCGCGCCCCGATCTGGGGCAGAACGCGATTCACGCTTTGCTGCCGGTTCTGACGGCGACCGCCGAACAGGCGGCAGCGCTGCAAAAGGGGCCGCAGGACGCACGTTTCCAGCCGCCCTATTCGACTGTGCAGATCGGCACGATTGACGGGGGGCGGGCGCTCAATATCATTCCCGAACACGCCCAGGCCCGGATCGAGGCGCGCGCCATCGCGGGCCAGGATCCGCGTGCGTTGCTCCGGCCGGTTCTGGACAGTCTGGGCCCGGATGTGCAGGCTGAGTGGCTCTCGACCTATCCGCCTCTGGCGCTGGCACCCGGCGCAGATCTAGCGCAGCTGGCACAGCAGATTTCGGGCCATCCCGCCGCTCCGGCTGTCAGTTTCGGCACCGAGGCGGGGCTGTTTCAGCAGGCCGGCATCCCCTCGGTTCTGTGCGGCCCCGGCGATATGGCGCGCGCGCACAAACCCGAGGAATACCTGCTGCGCGACGAGCTGGAGGCCGCCCGTCAGATGGTGCTGCGCCTGGGTCGCAGCCTGTCTGCCGGGGCGGGGCCTGTGCCACAAGAGACGCTGCGTTCTGTCTGATCCTTCGCGACGAAGGCAAACCACCACGAGGCCCGCCGATGACGTCCTGCTTATGGCAACTTGCGCCCTTTACCCCCGAATATCTGCCTCAGGCGGTTCGGCTGAGCCAGCAGGTGTCCTGGCCGCACCGCCCCCAGGACTGGGCGATGGCGCTGGCCCATTCCAAGGGGGTTGTCGCGCTTGAGAATGGCCGGGTGGTCGGCACTGCGCTGGTCTCTTTGTTTGGGCCGGTCGCGACGCTGAACATGATCCTGGTCGAGGCCGCAATGCGTGGGCGCGGGCTGGGACGGCAGCTGATGAACGCGGTCATTCCTGGCGCCGCAGATCGCGAGCTGCGGCTTGTCGCCACCGCGCAGGGGCTGCCGCTGTATCAGAAAATGGGGTTCGAGCGGGCCGGTCATATCCAACAATTTCAAGGCATTGTGAAAGGCGCAGAGCCAGAAATCCCGGTGTCTGCCGGGGCGGGTGATCTGGCGGATCTGCTGCGGATGGATGCTGCGGCATCGGGGATGGCGCGCGGCGATCTGCTGCGCGCGATTGCCTCGCAGGGGACGGTTCTGCGCACCGAAGAGGGCTTTGCCATGATCCGCAGGTTCGGGCGCGGGCAGGTTGTCGGGCCGATTGTTGCGCCCGATCTGCCGACGGCCCGCGCCCTGCTGTCTGGCGCGGCACAGCAGGCCGATGGCGGGTTTTTGCGGCTGGATACCGGGTGCCCGGCGCTTGGCGATCTGGCTCTGTTGCTGGGGATGGACCTGGCCGGGGGCGGCACCGCGATGGTCCGTCAGGCGCGTCCGCGTCCGCAGGCCAAGGGCAGGGTTTTTGCGCTTGTGTCCCAGGCGTTTGGCTGATCGGCCATCCTCGATGGCGTGCAAATCACCGTTCGGATCCGCTTGTGCCTTCCGTAAGGTTACCCCCGCCGATAGCCCCTAGCGCCCCAACCTAACCTTTTGTGACCCTTTACAAACCTTCCCCCACATGTTGAGCTTAGCCCGCAGCCTGGAGCATTTACGCCCCCACTCGGGTGAATAGATCTGGGAAATCAACCGCGAGGGTTGGTGACTGGCCGTGAACCCGGAGATCCGCGGCCCGAAAAGTCGAAAAGATCTGGGAGGAAATCCTCTGATGAATACCAAACTGAAATGCGCCCTGGGCGCCAGCGTTGTTGCATTGGCCGGTGGCCAGGCCATGGCTGCGGACTGCGGGTCGGTTTCGATCGCAGAAATGAACTGGGCCTCGGCCGAGATGATGGCCAATGTGGACGCCATCATTCTGGAAGAGGGCTATGGCTGCGATGTGGAACTGGTGCCGGGTGCAACTCAGACCACCTTTGCCTCGATGTCCGAAAAGGGCCAGCCCGATGTCGCGCCCGAACTGTGGATCAACGCCGTGCGCGTGCCGCTGACCGCCGCGATCGAGGAGGGCTCGATGCTGTCGCTGAACGGCGGCCCGATCACCGATCTGGGCGAGGGCTGGTGGATCACCCCCGCTTTTGCCGCAGCCCACCCCGAGCTGAACACCGTGGAAAAGGTGCTGGAACGCCCCGATCTGTTCCCCCATCCCGAAGACGCCAGCAAGGGCGCCTTTGTCGGTTGCCCCGCAGGCTGGGGCTGTCAGCTGTCCAACGCCAACCTGTTCCGCGCCTTCGATATGGAGGCCAAGGGCTGGGTGCTGGTCGATCCGGGCTCGGCTGCGGGTCTGGACGGGTCGATGGCCAAGGCCGTGGAACGCGGCGAGCCGTGGTTCGGCTACTACTGGTCGCCCACCTCGATGATCGGCAAATACAGCATGATCAAACTGCCCTGGGAAACCCCTTGGGGGGGCTCGGATAACTGGGACAACTGCATTGTGAAACCCGAGCAGGACTGCGCG
>PAPN01000043.1 GCA_002708925.1 Paracoccaceae bacterium | reverse complement strand
GGAAATGGCCATCCTGAACCTGGCGCTGAATGCGCGCGACGCCACCCAGGGCAAAGGCACGATCACCATCGACACCGCAGCCCGCAGGCTGTCTCAGGAAGAGGCCGAGCTGTTCCGCATTCCTGCCGGAAACTATATTGGCATCCGCTTTTCCGATGATGGCTGCGGAATGGAGGCGGCCCTGGTCGAAAAAATATTCGAGCCGTTCTTTACCTCTAAGGTGGCCGGGTCGGGATCGGGGCTGGGCCTGTCCATGGTCTATGGGTTTGTGCAGCAATCGAACGGTGCGATCACCGTCGAGAGTGCGCCGGGGCGCGGGACAAGCTTTACCATCCTTCTGCCCGAGGTCGCAGCGCCGCCGGACGATCCGCCTGCGCCCTTGCCGCCCGGCCCGGCCCCGATCTCGCAGGAATCGCGCATCGTGCTGCTGGTCGAGGACGACCCGGATGTGCGCCGCACCATCCGCCGGCAGGTCTCGGGCTTTGGGCATCCGGTGGTCGAGGCGGAAAATGCAGATGAGGCGATGATCCTGCTGGAGCAGCTTAAAGAGGTGCGGATGGTTCTGTCCGATGTGGACATGCCCGGCACGATGAACGGCTTTGGGCTGGCCGCGCGCGTTCAGGCCAAGTTTCCCCATATTGATCTGGTGCTGATGAGCGGCCAGAACGTGCAGCCCCCGGACGGGCAGGCCGACACGCCCCTGTTGCGTAAACCTTTCACTGACGCGGATCTGCTGATACATCTGCGTCCCCGCAATCGAAAGGCGACCCCATGAAAACCCTGGTTTACCTTTTGGAAGACGACCCTGACATTTCGCGCCTGATCGTGCGCACGCTGACGCAGCAGGGCATTGATGTGCAGGCCTTTCGCCGCCTGTCCGAATTCCAGCGCGAGATCCGGCGCACCATGCCGGACCTGTGCCTGATCGATCTCAGCCTGCCTGACGGCGACGGGCTGTCGGTGGTGCGCGATTCGCTATTGCCGGCCTCGGTGCCCAAGGTGATCGTCACCGGGCGCGGCAATATCACCGATCGCGTTGTCGGGCTGGAGGTGGGGGCCGATGACTATATCGTCAAACCGTTTGAACCGCGCGAACTGGTGGCGCGGATCCGGGCCGTTCTGCGCCGTGTCCGGCAAACGCCCGAAGGCCCCACCCCGGCCAAGCCACTGGTCTGCTTTGGCGACTGGAGCGCGGATTTCGACGGCTGCACCCTGTCCCATGCGGATGGCGAAGTGGTGCAGATGAGCTCGTCCGAGGCCAGTCTTCTGCACGCGCTGGTCAGTGCACCCGGACGGGTTCTGAGCCGCTCGCAACTGCTGGATGCCACGACCGGCCGCTCGGACGAGCCCTTCGATCGCAGCATGGATGCACGCATCAGCCGCCTGCGTAAGAAGCTGAGAGATAACACAAAATCACCCGAGATCATCCGAACCGTCTATGGCGCGGGCTATGTGTTCGCCCTGGCCGTCACCCCCAAGGGCTGATCAGCCGCGCGCTATCCGGCGATATATGAAATCCGTCTGCGCACCCTGCATCGCGGTCTCAAGCAGCTCGGTCACGCGGGCATGATGCGGGGATTTTCCGCAGACCGGATCAACCGCGCTGGCATCCCCCGCGATCATCAGTGCCTGACATCGGCAACCGCCAAAGTCGATTTCCTTACGGTCGCAGGATTTGCAGGTCTCGGGCATCCAGTCCGTCCCACGATAGGCGTTGAAGGCTGCGCTGTTGTACCAGATGTCCGCCAGGGGCCTGTCGGCCACGTTATCAAACGTCAGATGCGGAATCTGCTGCGCAGCGTGACAGGGCAGAACGCTGCCATCGGGCGCGATGTTCAGCCCCGCGCTGCCCCAGCCTCCCATACAGGCCTTGGGGTAATCGGCATAATAATCGGGCGGCACGAAATCAAAGGCCAGAATGCCCTTCAGCCGCTCCGAGGCCTCGGCCACCTTCTGCTTGGTGATCTCGGTCTGTTCGCGGGTGGGCAGCAACATGCCGCGATTCTGCGTGGCCCAGCCGTGGAATTGCACGCAGGCGACCTCCAGCCGGCGGGCGCCCAGATCAACCGCCATGTCAATCGTGCGGTCCAGATCGTCCAGGTTGTGGCGGTGCATCACGGCGTTCAGGGTCAGAGGAATGCCGCGCTGTTTCAGTTCCTCGGCCACCTTCAGTTTGCGATCGAACCCGCCTTTGTAGCCGCCCACCCAATCGGCCAGATCGGCCGTGGTGCCCTGCATGGACAGCTGCACATGGTCCAGCCCCGCGGCCTCCAGCGCGTCCAGGCGGCGCGGGGTCAGGCCGATGCCGCTGGTGATCAGATTGGTGTACAGCCCCGCGTCATGGGCGGCCTGCGTGAGCTCCACCAGATCGGGGCGCGAGGCAGGCTCTCCGCCGCTGAGATGCAACTGCAACACGCCCAGATCGGCCGCCTGACGGAAGGCATCCGCCCAGGTCTGCGTGTCCAGCTCGGTGTCTTTGCTCAGCAATTCCGTGGGGTTGGAACAATAAGGACAGGCCAGCGGGCAGCGATGCGTCAGCTCGGCCAGCATGGCGATGGGCGGCGGCGTGGTCATGGGTGCACCCTAAGAAAGACACGGGCGCGCAGGGCTTGCAGAAAGGTCTGCACATCGCCTGCGATCTGCCCGCGCGGAGCCTGAAACGTCGCGGCCAGATCGGTGATGATCTGATCCAAGGTATCCGTGCCATTGACGCGTGTCAGGATCGCCTCGCCCACCATGTCCAGCGCCACGGCCTTTTCGGGGGCCAGCAGCACGGTCTGATCGCGCACCCGGTCTCGCGCCAGCCGCACGCCGCGCGGCAGATAGGGGCGTTCATGCGGGGCGATGGTCAGGCTCATAGCATTCCCTCGCCCGGCTGCCACGCGCCCGGAGGAATGCGCCCCGGTTCCACATAGGCGCCCCACAGCGCGTCCAACTGCGCCCAAAGCACGTTGGTTTTAAAGATCAGCGCATCGCAGGCCATATCCTCTTTTTCCGGGGTGTCCGCATGGGTCAGCACCCAGTCCAGACCATAGGCCACGTCCTTGGGGGCCTCGGTCAGGCGGTTGCGGAAATAGGACAGCGAGTCGGTGTTGGCGAAATCGTAATGTTCCAGCAGGCCCTCGATCCGGCGTTCGTGGATTTTGGGGGCAAACAGTTCCGTCAGCGAGGACGCCACCGCCTGCAACAGCGGCATGTCACGCACATAGCGGATATAGGCATCCACGGCGAATTGCGTGGCGGGCAGGACGCCGCGCCCCGAGGCCACATAGTCCGGATCCAGCCCCACGGCCTGCGCCAGTTTCAGCCAGCGCCGGATGCCGCCGCCCTCGGTCAGGCCACCGTCGTGATCCTCGATCCTGGAGCGCCATTCGCGCCGCACCGCCGGGTCATAGACGCGCGACATAAACGCCGCGTCCTTCATCGGGATTGCCGCCTGATAGGCCCAGCGGTTGATCACCCAGGCGCGGACCTGATCGGGGGTGCACTCGCCATTGTGCAGCCGGTGATGAAAGGGATGTTTGTCGTGGTAGCGTTCCGCGCCAATGGCGCGCAGGCGGGCCTCCAGGCTGTCGCGGCTCATATCTGCGTCTCCTGCCCGTCGGCCGCGATCTGCCAGCCACTGCCGGTGACAAAGGCCCGTTCAGGGCTGTCCGGTTGCCAGATCGGATTGGTATTATTGATATGGATGAAGGTCTTAGCCGCCTTCAGCCCCGCCAGCCCAGCAATCGAGCCCTCCGGCCCGCTGATCGGCACATGCCCCATACGGCGGCCGGTTTTGACCCCGGTGCCGGTGCGGATCATCTCATCGTCATCCCAAAGCGTGCCGTCAAAGAAGAGCGCATCGGCATCGGCGATCTGGGACAGAAGCTTATCCGTCACAGCCGCGCATCCGGGGATGTAATAGGCGGTTTTCGTGCCGTCATGCAGGCGCACGCCGACGGTTTGCTCGCCCTCCAGATCGGTCCGGACCTGGGCGCCCTCCATGAACAGGGGCACTTTGCCCGGCACCGCGAACAGGGTTGCCGTCAGGCCAGGCAGCAGCGTGAACGGCTGATCCAGAGCGATGGTTGCGCGCGGCACCACATCCCGGTTCACCGCATTGAAAATCGCGTTTTCGGCCAGAACCTTGTGAATTTCGCCCGTGGCGAACAGCGTGAAGGGCGTTTGTTCACGCAAGGACAGCAGCCCCGCGATGTGATCAATATCGCCATTCGTCAAAAGAACCGAGCCCACGGGCGTATCCCGCAGGGCACGGGGATGCATCCGCAGGCTCGATAACATCTGCTGACGTATGTCGGGCGAGGCGTTCAGCACAGCCCACACCGCGCCATCCAGTGACACCGCCAGAGATGACTGCCCCGACGCCGGGATCCGTCCGGCGCGGGCATCGTTGCAGTTGGCACAGCCGCAATTCCATTGCGGCAGCCCACCCCCGGCCGCGGCACCCAGTACAAGAAACTTCATAGCAGGCTCCGCTTGCCGGACAGGGATTAGAACAGGTCGGGCTCGTGGCCGCGGCCGCCTTCGTCTTGCGAAGGTGCGTACATGTTGATTTCCATGCCGCAGTTCACTTCTTTGATTTTGGGTGCAGTCCAGGCCATTCGTTTCTCCTCCGGGTACTGGATTTATGTCTGCCCAGACTAGCCGCGCAGGCGGGCGGGCTGAAATGCTCCTTTGGTCGTAAGACCCCGCCCCCCGGCCCCGGCTTAGACCAATGTCGCATAGGCGCTGCGGGGGAATTGGCCCAGCTTTTCGCCATGCGCGTTTTATTCACTTTCTGCTGGGTATTGTTCTCCGCCGTGGCCGCCCTTGCGGCCCCCATGCCGCGCGCAGACCTGGCCCAGATGATCGTCCCGCCCTTTTCCCTGGGCGAGCCGCTGAATGACAAAGGGGTCTACAGCCTGCTGAATTCAGGCGGGGCCGAGGCCGGGTATGTCTTTGAAACGGAACCTTTATCACCGCTTCCGGGGTTTTCCGGAACGCCGATCAACATGCTGGTCATTCTGGATCTTGAGGGCAAGTTTCTGGATGTCCGCCTGATTGATCATAACGAGCCGATCTTTGTCTCGGGTCTGGGTCAGGCACCCTTTCATCAGTTCATGGAGCAATATCGCGGCCATTCCATCGCGGATTCGATGGTGGTGGGCACGCCCTATGGTGACGGCGGGGGCGGGTCTTCGCTGATCTATCTGGATGGGGTCACCAAAGCCACGGCCAGCGTCCGGATCGCGCATGAATCGATCATGGCCGCCTCTTTGGCCGTCGCGCGCGAAAAAATGCAGGGGCTGTCGCTGCAACCGCCCGCGCATCCCGATCCGGCCGTGCAGGAAACCCTGCGCTGGGACGATCTGGTTGCCCAGGGCATCGCCACGCATCACGTTGTCAGCAATGCTCAGGTGCAGGCGCTGTTCGCCGGCACCATCTGGGAGGATGACGACCCCGAGGCCCAGACCACCCCCGACGCCCCCTATCTGGATCTGTGGCTGGTGGATCTGGGGCCGCCCTCGGTTGCGCGGGCGGTGCTGACGGACAGCGGGATGCAAGAGCTGCAAGATTTCCTGTCCATCGCCACAACGGACGAACCCATCCTGCTGATCGAGACCGCCCGGCATGGGCTGGTCAGCCCTGATTTCGTGCGCAACACCTCGCCCAACTGGCTAAGCGCGCAGCAGGGTGGTTTTCCGGTTGCGCTGCGCGATTCCGATCTGTTGATCGACCTGCGCCCAGAGGTACCCGAGGGCAGCGCGCTGATCCTGCGCACCGACCGGCGCCTGGGGTTCGATCCGGCCTCCGAGTGGGTTTTGCAGGTCAGCGCCGTGCGCGAACACGGGATTTTTCAGCCCGAAACCGGCACGGTCACGCTGGAGGTGCCGGTCACGCCCCAGCCGCGTTTTTTCACCCGTCCGCAGCCGCCCCGCCAAATTCCCCCCTGGCAGGAGGCCCTGCGCAATCGCGCCGCCGATTTGATCGTGCTGGCCAGCGGCCTGAGCTTGCTGGTTCTGACGCTGTTGCTTGGGCAAAAGCCGCTGGCCCGCCCCAGACGGCTTACCCCGTTCAGGCTGGGGATATTGGCGGCGGTCATCGGCTTTGTCGGCTGGTGGGGCCAGGGGCAATTGTCCATCGTGACGGCCTTGGCCGCGCTGCGCAGCGGACTGGACGGGGGCAGCTTTGCGTTTCTTCTGTATGATCCGTTCTCGTTGCTGATCTGGGCCGTTGCGATCCTTGGGTTCGTGCTGTGGGGGCGCGGGCTGTTCTGCGGCTGGCTGTGCCCTTTTGGCGCGATGCAGGAATTCGCGCATCACCTGGGGCGCGGGCTGCGCCTGCCGCAAATCCGGCTGTCCAGACGCTGGGATGCAGCGCTGAAACAGCTGAAATACGTCGTGCTGGCCGGGCTGGTCGGCGTTACCGTCTGGGCCCCCGATCAGATCGACAAAGCCGCCGAGATCGAACCCTTCAAAACTGCCGTGACCACATTCTTTATCCGCGAATGGTACTATGTCGCCTATGCTGTCTTCTGGCTGTTGGCCGGGATGATCCTGTTCAAGGGGTTCTGCCGCTATGTCTGCCCGCTGGGCGCGCTCATGGCCATCGGAGGCCTGCTGCGCGGACGCGATTGGATCGCCCGGCGCGCAGAGTGCGGCTCGCCCTGCCAACTGTGCCGCGTCAAATGCCAGTATCAGGCAATATCGGACGCAGGAAAAATCCAATACTCTGAATGTTTTCAATGCCTTGATTGCGTTTCCATCCATGATGACACGGCCCGGTGCGTGCCCCTGATTCTGGCCGCCCGCAAGGCCCAAAAAACCCGGAGCCCCGCATGATTTCCCGCCGCCGCTTCCTGACCATTTCCGCTGCGGCTGCGGCTGCGCCGGCTGCGGCGCGCGCACCTGTACGCTGGCACGGCCAGGCCCTGGGCGCGCAGGCCAGCCTGACGATTGACGCCCCTGCCCCGCTGGCAGCCCGCGCGATTTCAATCGTCGAGCGCACGCTGGCCCATGCCGAGGCGCAATTCAGCCTTTACCGTCCGGACTCTGCACTCCGTCAGTTGAACCGCACTGGGGTTCTGACCGCGCCGCACCCAGATTTTCTGTCTCTGATGGATCTGTCAGACCGCGTTCATCACGCCACAGGCGGAGCCTTCGACCCCACGGTACAAACGCTCTGGCAGGCCCTGTCAGAGCGCCGGGGCACCTCTCGTGCAATCGCCCTGATCGGCTGGAACCGCGTCCGGATCACCCCCGACCGGGTAGAGCTTGCCCCTGGGCAAGCCCTTACCCTGAACGGCATCGCGCAGGGGTTTGTCACCGACCAGATTGCCCACAGGCTGCGCGCAATCGGATTGCGTAACGTATTGGTAAATATCGGAGAATTCTCCGCCATTGGCGGACCATGGACGCTGGGAATCGCAGACCCGGAACACGGGTTGCAAGAGCGGGTGCAACTTACCGACCGCGCAATTGCCACCTCCAGCGGCATGGCCACGATGGTCGGCGGACAGAGCCATATTCTGGACCCATCCGGCGCCCGCTCTCCTCGCTGGTCCACTGTCAGCGTGATCGCCGACAGCGCCGCGCTGGCCGATGCGGCCTCGACCGCGTTCATGCTGATGTCCCTGCCGGACATCCTGATCGCACGGGTGCGATTGCACCCCACCATGCGCCTTCACCTGATGGATTCACAGGGGCAGACGCAACGGATATAAAAGGGCCCCAATGGACCCTTTTCATTTTCCTTCAGCATGCTTTTACGGCGCGTATTGTGAGTATTTTTGCCAGATGGGCGCGGTATTTTCCCGATCCGTGCAGATCTGCGATCATCTCTTCTCCGGGCAGGTTCAGCGGGTCGATTGCGCCTGCGCTGAAGTCGGCGCTCAGCGCCGCTTCGGCCTCGGTCCAGCGGAACACGCCGTCATTGCCCGCCCCGGTCACCGCCACGCGCACGCCATCGGCAAACTTCGCCACGAAGACACCGCATAGCGCAAACCGCGAGGCCGGCTGCTCGAACTTCTGATAGCTGGCCGCCTGCGGGATCGGAAAGCGCACCGCGGTGATGATCTCGCCCTCCTCCAGCACGGTGCCGAACAGCCCGTCAAAATACGCATCCGCAGCGATCTCACGCGCAGAGGTCACCACCACCGCCCCCGAGGCCAGAACCGCCGAAGGATAACACGCCGCCGGATCGTTATTCGCCACAGACCCGCCAATCGTACCGCGATTGCGCACCGCCGGATCGCCGATCCCCCCCGCCAGCGCGGCCAGCGCCGGATAGGCCCCCGCCTCAGCCGCCACAGTCGCATGAGTGCTCGCGCCCCCCACGCGCAGCACACCGTCCGCAGAGGTCACCCCCTGCATCTCGGCAATCCCCGCCAGACGCACCAGCGCCGAAGGCATCGCCAGCCGCTGCTTCATCGTCGGCAGCAGGGTCTGCCCACCCCCCAGCGCCAGCGCCTCCTCACCCTTCAAAGCCTCCACAGCCTCGGCCACCGATCCGGGCGCCACAAAGTCAAAATTATACATCTCGTTTCTCCTCCCAAAGCGCCCAGAGCCACAGCCCAACCCGCTTCTTTGTTCCATAAATACTCATTGCGGCGGCGCCGCACCCGCCGCGCCGCCCCAAAACAAAGCCTCAGCCCCCCTGCATCGCTTCCCAGACCCGCGACGGGCTGACCGGCATGTCGATGTGATCCACCCGGTACCCCCCGCGCTGCAACGCATCGATCACCGCATTCACCACCGCCGGCGGGCTGCCGATCGCCCCGGCCTCGCCGCAGCCCTTCACCCCCAGCGGGTTATGCGTGCACGGCGTCTGGCACGAATGATCCACATCGTAAAACGGCACATCCGAGGCCCGCGGCATCGCGTAATCCATGAAGGATCCGGTCAGCAGCTGGCCGTTCTCATCATAGACGGTGTTTTCCAGCAGCGCCTGGCCGATGCCCTGCGCCACGCCGCCATGCACCTGCCCCGCCACGATCATCGGGTTGATCACATTGCCAAAATCATCCGCCGCGGTGAAGGCCAGGATGTCCACCTTGCCGGTCTCGGGGTCCACCTCGACCTCGCAGACATAGGCCCCCGAGGGATAGGTGAAGTTGCTGGGATCGTAAAACGCCGTCTCCTCCAGCCCCGGCTCCAGGTTCTCCAGCGGGTAGTTATGCGGCACATAGGCCGCCAGGGTCACATCGCCCCAGGCCACGGATTTATCCGTGCCCGCCACGCTGAACTGGCCGTCTTTCAGCTCGATATCCGCCTCCGAGGCCTCCAGCAGATGCGCGGCGATGGTCTTGGCCTTGTTGATGATCTTCTCGGTCGCGCGCACCATGGCCGAGCCCCCCACCGCGATGGAACGAGACCCGTAAGTCCCCATACCCATTGGTGTTTTCGAGGTATCGCCATGCACGATGTCGATCTGGCTGACATCAATCCCGATCATTTCCGACACGACCTGCGCAAAGGTCGTCTCGTGCCCCTGCCCGTGGCTGTGGGACCCGGTAAAGACGCTGATGGAGCCGGTCGCATTCACCCGCACGGTGGCGGATTCATACAGCCCCGCCCGCGCGCCCAGCTGGCCCACCAGATTGGACGGCGCAATCCCGCAAGCCTCGATAAAATGCGCCAGGCCGTAACCGCGCAGCTTACCGCGCGCTTTGGATTCGGCTGCGCGCGCGTCAAACCCCGCATAATCCGTCATCTCCAGCGCCTTATCCAAGGTCGCGTGGTAATTGCCGGTGTCATAGGTCACCGCCACGGGCGTGTCATAGGGGAACTGCTCGGGCTTGATGAAGTTCAGACGGCGCAGCTCGGCCGGGTCCATGCCGATCTCGCGCGCGGCCTTGTCGATGACGCGTTCCAGCTGATAGGTCGCCTCGGGGCGCCCGGCCCCGCGATAGGCATCCACCGGCACCGTGTTGGTGAACACCGCCTTTACGTTCACATAGATCAGCGGCGTGGTGTAATTGCCCGCCATCAGCGTGCCATGCAGCCAGGTGGGAATCGACGGCGCAAAGGTGCTTAGATACGCGCCCATATTGGCATAGGTATCGGTGCGCACGGCGGTGAACTTGTGGTTCTCATCCATCGCCAGTTCGATCTTGGTGACGTGATCGCGCCCATGCGCATCCGAGATGAACGCCTCGGAGCGCGAGCAGGTCCATTTGACCGGCCGGTTCACCACTTTGGACGCGTAGGTCACAAAGGCCTCTTCGGCATAGTGGTAAATCTTCGAGCCAAACCCCCCGCCCACATCGGGCGCCACGACCCGCAGTTTATGTTCCGGAATGGACAGCACAAAGGCCCCCATCAGCAGCCGGATCACATGCGGATTCTGGCTGGTGGTGTAGAGCGTATATTCGTCATTGGCGCGCGCATAATGGCCCACGGCCACGCGCGGCTCCATCGGGTTGGGAACCAGGCGGTTGTTGACCAGCTCCAGCGTGGTGACGTGATGGGCCGACTTGATGGCCGCGTCCACGGCCTCGCGGTTTTCTTCGACAAATCCCCAGTCATAACAAAGGTTTGAGCTCAGATCCTCATGCACCTTGGTGGCCCCGTCCTTCAGCGCCTCCTTCATGTTCAGCACCGGCTCCAGCTCTTCGATCTCCAGCTCGATCGCCTCGGCCGCGTCGCGCGCCTGTTCCAGGGTTTCGGCCACCACAACCGCGATGGGATCGCCCACATGGCGCACCTTGCCCTCGGCCAGAATCGGGTGTTTGGGTTCCTGCATCGGCTGGCCATGGCGGTCCGTCACCTGCCAGCCGCACGGGATGCCGCCCGCCGCCGCAAAATCGGCAGCGGTAAAGATCTTCACCACCCCCTCCAGCGCCGACGCCGCGGCCGTGTCCAGCCGCGCGATCCGCCCATGCGCCACATCCGAGCGCAGGAAATACGCGTGGGTCTGGCCGTGAATGTTGATGTCATCGGTGTAATTGCCGGCCCCCGTCAGGAAACGGACGTCCTCGCGCCGTTTCGTGCTGTCGCCGATGCCGCCCGCCTTGGGCATGTCCTTGGGCATGTCTTTGGGCATGATCTCTCCTCCCTGAGAAAATCGTCCTGTAATCAGTGATTTATGCTGCGCTCTTCATTCTGCCGCCACGGCACCCACGTCCTGACCGGACGCCGCCATGATCGCCTTGACGATGTTGTGATAGCCCGTGCAGCGGCAGATGTTGCCCTCCAGATGATGCCGGATCTCGGCCTCAGTGGGCTTGGGGTTGTCCTTCAGCAACGCCGCCGCAGACATCACCATCCCAGGCGTGCAGAACCCGCATTGCAAACCGTGATGATCCTGAAACGCCTGCTGCAAAACGCTCAGCGTTCCGTCCGCAGACGCCTGGCCCTCAATCGTCGAAACTTCTGACCCATCCGCCTCAACCGCAAGCATCGTGCAGCTTTTGATCGCAACACCGTCAACATGCACAACACAGGCCCCACATTGCGACGTGTCACACCCAACATGCGTCCCACTCAAACCCAAACCAAAACGCAAAAAATCAACCAATAACGTCCGACTCTCAACATCAGAAATATGAAATATTCCGTTTACTGTCATACCTATCCGCATCTCATTTCCTCCCTGCGACATCAGTGTACAAATTCATACCGGACGGGCCGCGCAGGCCATTATCCGGGGACTTCAATAGATGTATCTTTCCGATCGGGCGCTTGCGCGGGCGCTGGTTTGTGCCCCTGACGCGGCATGGGCCGGGTCGGGATTTCCTTTAGCAGCCCGCCCACGCCCATACGCGCGATATCCCGCCCCGTGACAGGCAGGGCGCAGGCCACACGGCCCAGCACCCAATCGGCCCCATTCAGCGCAGGCGAGCGGGCACAGCCGGGCAGGCCGATCACGGGACGCCCGGAGATGTCGGCCAGAAACAGCAGGTTGCCGGGGTCCACGGGCATACCGAACCGCTCGACCCGCCCGCCGGCCAGCCGCACCGCCTGAGGGGCCACATCCAGCGGATCTGAGGTGGCCGAGCCGGTCAGGATCAGCGTCAGATCGCTGGAGACCCCGGCCAGAGCGGCGCTCAGCGGCTGCTCTTGATGCGGAACGGTGATCACCTCGGTCAGGGCGATGTTCAGCGCGTTCAGGCGGGCCTCGATCGCGGGCAGGCCTTTTTCGCCCGCCCCACCGGGGATTTGCGTGATCAGCAAAGAGGCCGTGCGCAATTGCGGCGGCGCAAAGCGGATCGCCCGATGCGCCAGGTGACAGGCGCGCTCCAGATCGGCGCGCGGGACACCGTAAGAGATGATCTTGACCGTGGCCACCATCCCGCGCGCGGCCATCTGCTGATGGGGCGGCACCGTGGCGACGGTGATCATCGGGTGAACCTCATTGGCGGCGATCAGGCGGGCCTCGTCCAGCAGGGCCAGCCCCGGCCCGCGGGCCAGGATGTTCACCCGCCCGGTGAAAGGCGCGGTCAGGCGCAGGCCCCGAAGATCGGGGGCCAGCGCGGCAGCCAGTTGCTGCGCGGCGGCGTCTTCGTGCAGATCCTCGGGGTCCAGCTGCGCGACGATCACCTGCTTCAGCCCGGCATCGCTTAGCAGGCGGGCGTGCTGCTCGGTCAGTCTGATCCCCTTGCGCAGCTTCTGCCCGTTCACCGTCAGCGAGTGGGCCAGAATGGCGCCCGCGATCCGGGCCGGAGGAACGGGACCGAACTTCATCCCTGCCTCAGCACCCGAGTGCATTCGGCCAGGATGGAGACGGCGATTTCAGCCGGGCTGGCCGCACCGATATCCAGACCCACAGGGCCGTGAATGCGGGCAATCTGATCGGGGGGAAACCCTGCCTCTGTCAGACGGTCCACGCGTTTGGCATGGGTCCGTTTCGAGCCCAGAGCCCCAATATAGAACACATCCGCCGTCAGCGCCTGTTCCAGCGCGGGATCGTCGATTTTCGGATCATGCGAGAGCAGCACAAGCGCGGTACGCGGGTCCAGACCCAGCGTCTTGATCGCGTCATCGGGCCAGTCGTTCAGGATTCGCTCGCCGGGGAAACGTGCGTCCGAGCCAAATGCCTCGCGCGGGTCCACCAGCACCGGATCATAGCCCGCCAGCCGCGCCATCGGCACCAGCGCCTGAGCGATATGCACGGCACCCACGATGATCATCCGCAAAGGCGGGTTGTGAATGGTGACGAAAAAGCGCCCGTCCTCTTCAAACCCCGAGCGGTCCAGCCGAAACCGATCCGCATGGCCATGCTGCGTCAGCCAGCGGTCGCCCTCAACCAGATCGGCCACGACGGCCACCGCGCGGCGGGCGGTGCGGGCCGCCACCAATTGTTCCAGCAAATCGGCAGGCAACACCGCGCCCACGGGTTCGACCAGCACGCGGATTGTCCCGCCGCAAGCCAGCCCGACAGCAAAGGCATCCCCGTCGCTGATCCCGAATTCCAACAGGCGGGGCTGGCCGTCCTCCAATGCCTCCAGCGCTTCGACGACCACCGCGCCTTCGACGCATCCGCCAGATACCGAGCCCTGGATCTCGCCCGCGCCCGACACGGCCAGCTGACTGCCCACCCGGCGCGGCGCGCTGCCCCAGGTTTCCACCACCGTGGCCAGAACAGCCCCCTTGCCACCGCGATACCATCGCAGAGCAACCTCGGGGATGTTGTCAAACCGATCCATACGTGATGAGCCTCCCTGTGACGATCACTCTAACACAGGGTAGTGCTCTGTCTGCCCCCCGCAACCTACGACGAAAGTCTTAGAGGAAAAGATCGCAAAACGGCCGCCCCAAAGGGCAGCCGCATCGCATAGCCAATCTGGCAAACGGGCTATTGCGCCGGGACGGGCTCGGCTGTTTTGCCATTCAGGCTGTCGGGCAGCACAAAGGCGATGACGATAAAGGCCAGCCCAAGAACGATGCCCAGAATGTCACCCGGCAGGGCTGTCAGGCCTTCGTATTTGGCCGCCGGAACGGTGCCCAGCGTCACCTTACCCCCGGCGATTGCGTCCAACAGGCCGCTGGATTTCCACGCCGGGTAAGTCACCATATAGGCCGCCGCGCCCAGCAGGCCGCCCGCGATAAAGGCCAGCCCGTCCTTGCGCCCGGTGGCCGCCGCGCAGACCCCTGTACCGGGGCAGAACCCCGACATCGCCCAGCCGGTGCCCAGCAGCAGACCGCCGATAAACACGCCGATATAGGCGGATTTCACGGACATATGCCCCACATCCACCAGCCCCAGCATCTGCCCGCCGAACATCAGGATAGACCCGGTGCCGATTGCCAGCAGAATGGTTTTCATCAGATGCAGGTTGGTCAGGTTCAGCATCTTGCCGATATAGCCCGGATTGGTGGCGCCGATCCGGTCCAGAGTGAAGCCGAACAGGGCTCCGATCACGATTGCAAGCAGAATGGTCATGGCTCAGGCCCCTTTCTTATACATCATCAGCGACACAGGGATCGCGGCGGCAAAGGCTCCGGCGGCGAAAATATAGCCCGACAGCGAAGTCTGCATCATCCCGCTCATCATATGCCCCGAGGTACAGCCCCCCGCCAGGCGCGCGCCATAGAGCACGATAAACCCACCGACAAAGGCCACGGCGAAACGCTTGACCGCGCTGTCTCCGAAATTGGCGCGCCAGATGCCGGGCATGGTGCGCTCTTCGCGGCTCAGCCCGCCCTTCAGCAGCGTGGACAGAAAGGCCCCCGCCATCATCGCCAGCACGAAAACAAAGCTATAGTTCAACGGGTTAGACACCGATTTGGCGTATTTCCCGTTCGATTTCGCCAGATAGGCATTGGTCGAGGTGTAGCCGTCCTCGGTTTGGGTCACCAATTGCGTATTCACCGCATCGCCGATGATTCCGTCCAAAATCACGAATTGCGTGCTCACCCCGATCGGTTTGACCAGCAGCACCGCCAGAAAGAAGACGAACCCCAGCAAGAGCCCCCCCGTTTTCCAATTGAGTACCATTTTCTTCCCCTCGATTTTTCACATCAGGAAATCATTATATGTACTCACATTCCATTTGCAGAATGATTTAGATCAAACCGGCTCAGCCCGCGCGCAACAGGGCCATCAGCCGGTCTTTTTCACCGCCATCGCCAGGGCGCGAGATCGCGGCGGCCAGTTGCTCCAGCGTGGCAATCGAGTGCCCGGCGCGGAAGGCATCCACATGCGGCAGCATCGCCTTGATCCCCGAGGCTTTGGGCGCGAACCCATCCCAGCGCAGCAGCGGATTGAGCCAGATCAGGCGGCGCGCGGACAGGTGCAGGCGCTCTGTCTCTTTTTCCAGCGCGGCTACATCGCCCCGGTCCAGCCCGTCGGTGATCAGCAAAACAACCGCCCCCTGCCCCATCACCCGGCGCGACCAGTCGCGGTTAAACGCATGTAAACATTCACCTATTCTGGTTCCTCCTTCCCAATCCTGAGCCTCGGCCCCCGCTGATTTCAGGGCCTGATCCACGTCGCGCGTGGCCAGATGCCGGGTGATATTGGTCAGCCGCGTGCCGAAGGTGAAGGCATGAACCTGCGCCCATCCGGCACCTTTTTCATTTGCCACCGCGTGCAGAAAATGCAGCACCATCCGGCTGTATTGGCTCATGGAGCCGGAAATATCGCACAGCACCACAAGGTTCGGATAGCGGGTTTTGTGGGATTTGAGCACCAGATCGCAGGTCTCGCCCCCCCGCCGCAAAGAGGCGCGCATCGTGCCGCGCCAATCCACCCGGTGGCCGCGCAGGCTGGTCTGGGTGCGGCGCGATTTCAGCGGCTTGACCGGCAGTTTCAGCCGCGCCAGCATCCGGCGGGCCTGGGCGGTTTCCTCGGCGCTCATCTGTTCGAAATCGAGGGTTTTCAGGCGTTCCTCGGACGACATGGTTTGCGAGGCGTCCACCTCGATCTTTGTGTCCTGCTCATCGGATTCGGGCTGCGGGAGGTCCGGCAATTGCCCGTCCAGCAGGGCCTGGGCTGCGCGTTTTTCGGCCGATTGGGCGGGCTTTTCCTCTTGTACGCCGCGAATGGCCGGCAGCATCATCGCCATCATATGCTCCAGGTAGCGCGGATCGCGCCAATAGAGCCGGAATATCTGCGAGAAGACCGCGCGATGCTCGGGGCGGTTCACGAAACAGGCGTGCAATGTCCAGTAAAAATCGCGTTTATCGGTAAAGCCCGCCGCCTGCACCGCCCGGATCGCATCCATCACCCGCCCCGGCCCAACCGGCAACCCCGCCCGGCGCAGGGCGCGGGCAAAATGGGTGATGTTATGGGTCAGCCTGGGGTTTTCCGGCAGGTCGAGATCGGGGAGCTGGGCCATGGCGTCACCTGTTGCGGTGGGGGGCAGATAGCTCCCCACACCCGCAGCCCAGGTGGGGGGCAGTCTGCCCCCCACACCCCCCGAGAGTATTTGCGGCAAGATGAAACATCAGGCCGGGGCGAGGGCGGCGCGGGAGTCGTCCAGCAGGCGTTTGGCCTCGGAGCCCTGGAGGCGCTGGATGTCGTCCTGGTATTTGAGGATGGCGCCGATCGTGTCGGAGATGACCTCGGGCGAGAGGGAGAGCACGTCGAGGGCGAGCAGGCATTTGGCCCAGTCGATGGTTTCGGCGACGCCGGGTTTTTTAAAGAGATCCTCGGTGCGCAGGCGTTGGATGAAGGCGACGACCTCGCGCGAGAGGGATGCAGCGGCCTGGGGCGCGCGGGCCTGGAGGATTTCCAGTTCGCGGTCGAAATCGGGGTAATCGACCCAGTGATAGAGGCAGCGGCGTTTGAGCGCGTCGTGAACCTCGCGCGTGCGGTTGGAGGTGAGGATGACGATGGGCGGTTCGGGCGCGTGGATGGTGCCCAGCTCGGGGATGGTGACCTGAAAGTCGGAGAGGGCTTCGAGCAGGAAGGCCTCGAAGGGTTCATCGGTGCGGTCCAGCTCGTCGATGAGCAGGACGGGAGCACCGCCGGGTTGCGGGCGCATGGCTTGCAGCAGGGGGCGCTCGATCAGGTAGTCTTGGGTGAAAAGCTCGGTTTGCAGGGCGTCGCAATTGGCGGAGCCTGCGGCCTCGGCGGTGCGGATGGCGATCATCTGCGCGGCGAAGTTCCATTCGTAGACGGCGCTGGCCGCATCCAGCCCTTCGTAGCATTGCAGGCGGATCAGGCGGCGGCCCAGGGCGGCGGCGATGGCCTTGGCGATCTCGGTTTTGCCGGTGCCGGCCTCGCCCTCCAGAAACAGCGGACGGCCCAGTTTCAGCGACAGAAAGGCCACCGTGGCCAGCGCCCGCCCGCATATGTAATCCTGCCCTGCCAGCGCCGTCTGCACGTCGTCAATCGAAGAAATATCGCTCATACCTGTCCTCCCTCTTTTTACCATGCAGGCCGCATTGCAGCCGTCAAGTGGCACCAAAGGCGCAAATCCCCCGCGAATGTTGACGCCCCGCAGGACACCTGTCATGATTTCGGTAACGAATTCCGGGGTAAAACGGGACAAACCCGCAGCCGGACCATGGGCAGTACAGTCATGAGTGTGATCAAATCAGACATCACGGGGGCGCAGCGATGCGGATAACCGCCGTAACTTGTGTGAAAGACGAGGGGCCGTTCCTGTTGGAATGGATCGCCTTCAACCGGCTGATCGGTGTCACCGATTTCCTGTTTTATTCCAACGATTGCACGGATGGGACGGATCTGTTGCTGGATGCTTTGGCCCGGCGCGGGATGGTCCGGCATCTGCCGAACCCCGCTCAGGGGCGCAATTACCAGATGGAGGCCCTGCGCCACGCCGCTAAACAGGATGTCGTGCGCGATGCCGATTGGGTCTGGGTGGCCGATGTGGACGAATTTCTGAACATCCATGTGGGCGATCACACGATCCCGGCCCTGATCAGGGCCTGCGGCGATCCTCAGGCGATCTCGGTCACGTTTCAGTTCTTTGCCAATGGCGGCGTCGAAACCTTTCAGGACCGCCCCGTCATCGCGCAATTTCCTCGTACCCATAACCCGGACATCTGGTGCGGTGAGCTGGCGATCGAGGTGAAAACCCTGATGCGGGCCGATTTTCCCTTGCGTTATTTCGGGGCGCATCGCCCGTTTTTCCGCGAGAAGCTGCCGCCGCGCAAACGGCCGCGCTGGACGGACGGATCGGGCCGCGATGTGCCGCACCGTTTTCTGGTGGCCGCCAACCCGCGCCGCATCCGCAAATTCCCCGCCCGCGGGGCGCGCGATTTCGCGACTCTGAACCACTATGCCCTGCGGTCTATGGACAGCTATCTGGTGAAAAACGACCGGGGCGATGTGAACCGCGAACACCGCGCCTTTGATGACACCTATTGGCGCGAGCGCAACGACGCAGGGTATGAGGAGCTTTCGATTCAGCGCTATCTGCCGGATTTGCAGGACGCGCTGACCGAGCTGAAATCCGACCCCGAGCTTGCCGCTCTGCACGCAGATTGCGTCCGCCTGCACCGGGCCCGCTGCGCGCAGCTGCTGCAAACCGAAGAGTTCACGCATATGCGGGCGGCCTTGCAAAACGCCCCCGCCCTGCCGCAAGAAGAGCAAGAGCTGCTGAGCAGGCTGGGGATCCCGGTATGAGCGAGCGGCAGCGCATCGTCAATCTGGGGCTGCCCAAGTCGGGCACGACCACCCTGGCCCATGCGCTGCGGGTGTCGGGGCTGCGGACGGCCGATTACCGCATCCGCAAGCGGCAGACACCGGACAGCAGCCTGCACAATGCCTTTGTCGGGGAACTGATGTATCGCAGCTATTTCAGCACCGGCGACCCGCTAGAGGCCCTGGATCATTTCGATGCGCTTTCGGAAATCAGCACCCTGCGCGAGGGGCATTCGCTGTGGCCGCAGATGGACTGGGGGCTGATTGACGCGATCCGCACGCATCATCCGCAAACGCGCTTTGTCGCCACCTGGCGCCCCCCCGAGGCGCTGTCGAATTCCATCATGCGCTGGTCCAACCTGGGCACCGAGCGCCTGCCCGCCGGCCATATCCCCGGTCTGCCGCAGGGCTATGGCGACGATCCGGCTCAGCGTGTGCAATGGATCTGCGCGCATTATGCCCATCTGGAACGGCTGTTCGCCGATGACCCGGACTTTCTGATTCTGGACGTGCAGGCCGGGGACGCCAGGGCGCAGCTGTCGCGCTTTTTGCAACATGAAATCACCTGGTGGGGCAAGGCCAACCGAAACCGTACCGCCCCGCGCCGCAAGCCCAAGGAAACCGTCTGATGCGCCTGTTTGTTCATATCGGTCTGGAACATGTCGGGGCCAGCCGCCTACAGGACGTGCTGGCCGCCAAGCGCGAACAATTGCTGACCAAGGGCATTCTGTATCCGCGCTCGGCCGGGAACAAGAACCACACCCGCCTGTTCATGGCCGTCACCGATGCCGATCATGTGGATCCTTTGCGCCACAATCGCGGCTATACGCAGACAGAGGACCAGCAGCGACTGTATGAAAGCGTCGCGCGCGGGCTGGCGCAGGAAATCGCCACCCATCGGCCGCATACGATGATCCTGTCGGCCAGCCAGCTGGGGGCCTCGCTGGCGCGCCCGTCCGAAATCGCGCGCCTGCACGATCTGCTGTCACCCCTGTCCCAGGACATCCGCATTCTCGCCCATGTGGACGAGCAGGCCCGCCTGCTGGCCCGGCATTACGGCGCTCAGGTGATGGAGGGGCGGGCTGCCTCGCTGGAGCTGGAGCTGGACATGGCCGGATCGGCGGACTGGTGGGACGATGCGCTGCTGGACGGGCATGTGATTGACCCCGACAAAGGCCAGTATCAGGAAACCCAATGCCCCGCCTTCTGGCTGGATTATCCGCGCCTGGTGCACGAATGGGAGACCGTCTTCGGCGCGGATTCGGTGACATTGCGCCCCTATGACGCGGCGCTGTTTTACGGGGAAACCGTCACGCGGGAAATCTGCGAATCGTTTGATCTGGACGTTCAGATTGGCCGGGCTGACAGCGCCCGCCCCCCGGCGCAGCCCTCGGCCGTCACGGTGGCGCGGGCACGGCAGATGAATGCGCTGCTGCTGCGGCTGCTGGCGCGCTCGGATCGGCTGATCCCGCGCAAACTGTGGAAATCCCTGCTGGAGGAAGTCACCTTTGAGGCCCCGCCCATTCCCGCCGGCAGCCTAAGCGCCGTTTCGGACGGGTTTGCCGCCGCGAATGCGCAGCTGTGCCGGGATCACCCGGCGCTGTCGCCTGCGAATTTCACCCCCGACACGCCCAGCGCCCCGTGGGTGGAAAGCCCCACGCAGCTGGGCTATCGCGCGTCGCAATATCTGCTGGCCTTCATGGGGCGGATCGACCGCACCACCCGGTCTGAAAAACGCGCCCGGCGCGAGGCCGTGCAGGAAACCGGCGCCTCACAGGGGACGATCCCCGGTCTTAGCCCCGAAACGCAGGCAATTATGCCGCCGCTGGCCGCGCAGAACTTTGCCAAATTGCAGAAATCCTCGTTCAAGCCGCATAACCGCCTGGGCAAAATCAACGAGGACGTCCCCGGCCCCGCCTATCCCCCCGCGCCCGACGGGACCAACACGCTGATCGTGGGCTGCATGAAAAACGAGGCCCCCTATATCGTCGAATGGGTCGCGTATCACCGGGCCATCGGGGTAAAGAATTTCCTGATCTACACCAATGATTGTTCCGACGGGACCGATCAGATCCTGCACCGGCTTCAGGAAATGGGCGTCCTGCAACATCGCAATAACGATGACTGGTCGGGCAATTCGCCTCAGCAATTCGCCCTGGACAACGCGCTGAAGGAACCGGCCCTGCAACAGGCCGACTGGATCGCGCATATCGACGTGGACGAGTTTATCAACATCCGCTGCGGGGATGGCACGCTGCGCGCGTTTTTCAAGGCCGTGCCCGATGCCACCAATGTGGCCATGACCTGGCGGCTGTTCGGCCATTCAGGCGTGCACGATCTGGCGGATCGGTTCGTGATTGAACAGTTCGACCGCTGCGCCCCGAAATTCTGCCCCAAGCCGCACACTGTCTGGGGGTTCAAAACGCTGTTCCGCAATACCGGCGCCTATGGAAAGCTAAGCTGCCACCGCCCCAACAAGCTGGACGAAAGCGCGGCCGGGCAGGTCAAATGGGTGAACGGCTCGGGGCAGGACATGACCCAGGAGGCGCTCAAGAACGGTTGGCGCAGTTCCAAAAAATCCATCGGCTATGACCTGATCCAGCTGAACCATTACGCGCTGCGCTCGGCCGAGAGCTTCCTGATCAAGCGCCAGCGTGGGCGGGCGCTGCATGTGGATCGCTCGATCGGGCTGAATTATTGGATCCGCATGGACTGGAACGATCACCGCGATCTGACCATTCAGCGCAATATCCTGCGATTGCGGGCCGAATATGACCGGCTGATGGCCGATGACACCCTCAGCGCGCTGCACCGAAAGGGGCTGGCCTGGCACCGCGCCAAGGCCGATGAGCTGCACGCCATGCCCGAATTTCAGGAACTCTACGATCAGGCCCGCGCCTTGAAGCTGAACCAGACCGAGCGCGTCGCCTGGGCCCTGGCCCTGGATATGGAGAGCTAGATGGCCCAGCGGTTCCTGGCCATCGCGTGCCTGCGCAACGAGGCGGCTTTCCTGCTGGAATGGCTGGCCCACCACCGCGCCTGCGGGTTTGGCGAATTTCTGGTGTTCTCGAACGATTGCCAAGACGGGACGGATGCGATGCTGGACCGGCTTCAGGACATGGGGCTGGTGGTGCATAAACGCAATAATGGCCCGTATGATACGCGCGGCATCCAGTTTACCGCGCTCAACCGGGCCTCGGATCTGCCCATCGTGCGGCGCGCCGACTGGCTGCTGCCGCTGGACGTGGATGAGTTCGTGAACATCCATACCGGAGACCGCACAGTGCAGGCGCTGACCGCGGCCCTGCCGCAGGCCACCGCGATCACGCTGACCTGGCGCTTGTTCGGCAATGGCGGTCAGGTCGCCTATGAGGACCGCCCCATCACCGCCCAGTTCACCCGCGCTGCGCCGGAAATCATGCACTGGCCCTGGCGCAGCACCATGTTCAAGACGCTTTATCGCAATGATGGCACCTATGCGCGGCTGGGGGTTCACCGCCCCCGCCGCCCGGATGCAGACCGCCTGCCCGATGCCCGCTGGTTCGATGGCGAGGGGCGCGAGCTGGATCGCAAATTCCGCTCTACCCGGATATTTTCCACCTATGGGCAGGCCAATTACGCGCTGGCGCAGCTCAATCACTATCCGCTGGGCGCGATGGAGAGCTACCTGCTGAAGGCCGATCGCGGCCGCGCTGTGCATTCCGATCATATGCTGGGCATGGATTACTGGGTGGAACGCAACTGGTGCGAGGCGCAGGATCTGTCCATTCAGGCCCTCGCCCCGCGGATGCAGGCCGAACTGGCGGCGCTGAAATCCGATCCCGAACTGGCGCGTCTGCACGACCAGGCGGTGGCCTGGCGCAAAGCGCGGCTGCATGAGCTGCTGCAACGCGAACCCTACCGCGCCCTGATGGGACGGCTGATGATGACGCCCCCCTCGCGGCCGCTTCCGCCGCAGGCGGCGCGCGTTCTGTCACATCACGCCCGGCGCGCAATGGCCCGGCACGATGGCGCCCGCAGAAAGCCCTAGGAATCTCCGCATTTTCGCCCCATTGGACCCGTAGAAAAAAATCCATGATAATGGTCTGCGTTAAAGCGGGCGTTAAGGATGAGTGGTATGACGGACCTGAAGAAACTGCTGCAAACCCCTCTGGCTGGGCTGAAGAAGCCCGCCTGGCTGGGCAAATTGCAGGAAATTTCCGAGGAAACAGGCTTTTTCGAACCCCTGGGCAAGCGTCATTTCGCGGCCTTCGCGGATCTGGACGAAACCCTGATCGTCACCTTCGAATCCCTGCAAGGCATTCAGGCCCTGTCGGAAACCGCGCAGCCCCTGGGATGGGAAGTCGCGCGCGAACACGGCTGGTCGCATCTGGCGCTGATTTCGGATGGGGACACCTGGTTTCGGGACGAGGCCGTCTATGCCATGTTCGATCAGCTGATCGACGATGGTTTCTTCGAGGAATTCGACCGCGTGGTGTTCTATGGCGCGGGCCCGTGCGGCTATGCGGCCGCAGCCTTTTCCGTCGCCGCGCCGGGGGCCACGGTGCTGGCCGTCCAGCCCCAGGCCACGCTGGACCCGCGCATCGCCGAATGGGATGACCGTTTCATCGAAATGCGCCGCACCTCTTTCTCGGATCGCTATGGCTATGCGCCCGATATGATCGACGCGGCTGATCAGACCTATGTGTTCTACGACCCGCACGAGGATCTGGACGCCATGCACGCGGCGCTGTTCACGCGCCCCAATGTGACAAAGCTGCGGATGCCCAACATGGGCGACGCGCTACAAACCGAGCTGTTGACGATGGACCTGCTCTTCACCGTTCTCAGCCAGGCCGGACGCGGCAGTTTCTCGGCGGCTGCCTTTGCCGAACTCTACCGCGCCCGGCGCAATCACCCCTCGTATCTGCGCGGCCTGCTGACCCGTCTGGATGTGCAGGACCGCCCCTATCTGGCCACCATCTTGTGCCGCAACGTGGTGGCGCGGATGCACGCTCCGCGCATTCGCCGCCGACTGGACGCGCTAGAGAAGGCCGCCGCCGAGGGCAAGATCGAGATTCCCGCCGCCTGACACCGATTTCGCGCGCCTACCCACTGGTCCACGCGCCCGGATCGGTGTAATCGCAAAGGCATGAGCACCTCGATCACCATCACACGCCCCGATGACTGGCACCTGCACCTGCGCGATGGCGCAATGCTGCGGGCTGTCCTGCCCGAAACCGCCCGCCATTTTGGCCGCGCCATCATCATGCCGAACCTGGTCCCGCCCGTGGTCACCAGCGCCGATGCCGCCAGCTATCGCGACCGGATCCTGGCCGCGCTGCCCGTCGATATGACATTCGAGCCGCTGATGACGCTCTACCTGACCGAGGACACAGATCCCGCCGACGTCGCCCATGCGTTCGAAACCGGGCTGTGCGCGTCGGTGAAACTCTATCCCGCTGGGGCCACCACCAATTCCGCCTCGGGCGTGCGTAACTTCGACAAAGTCCGCCCCGTGCTGGAAAAAATGGCCGAAATCGGCATGCCCCTCTGCGTCCACGGCGAGGTCACCGACACAGACATCGACATCTTCGACCGCGAGGCCGTCTTCATCGACCGCGTGCTGGACCCGATCCGCCGCGCCACCCCCGGCCTGCGCGTGGTGATGGAACATATCACCACCAGCGACGGCGTAGACTATGTCAAAGCCAACGACACCGATCTGGGCGCCACAATCACCACCCATCACCTGATCATCAACCGCAACCACATCCTGGTGGGCGGGATCAAACCGCATTACTACTGCCTGCCCGTCGCCAAACGCGAATCCCACCGCCTGGCCCTGCGCGCCGCCGCCACCTCGGGCGACAAACGCTTCTTCCTGGGCACCGACAGCGCCCCGCATGTGGACGCGGCCAAGGAAACCGGCTGCGGCTGCGCCGGCTGCTTTACCGCCACCAACACCATGGCCCTGCTGGCCCATGTCTTCGAAGAAGAAAACGCACTGGACACCCTCGAAGCCTTCACCGCGCTCAACGGCCCCGCCTTCTACCGCAAACCCACCAATAGCGGCACCCTCACCCTCACCAAAGGCGCCCCCGCCCAGTGGCCCGCCAAAATCCACTCCGATGACGGTCCCGTCACGGTCTTTGATCCGGGCTTCCCCGTGCACTGGCACGTCACCGCCTAAGCCCTTCTTTGCTCGCCAAATACTCCCGCCGGAGGCGCCCGCACCCACCCAGCGCGCCCCCGGTTCCAACAAAAGGACACCGCAGATGATCCCCGCCGCCTACCCCACCAAAGAGGAAATCGCCCGCCTGACCGCCCGGATGTTGCTGGAAATCAAGGCCGTGCATTTCAACGCGGACGAACCCTTTACCCTGGCCTCGGGCCTGCCCAGCCCCACCTATATCGACTGCCGCAAACTGATCTCTTACCCGCGCATCCGTAGCACCCTGATGGATTTCCTGACCGTCACCGTCATGCGCGAGGCCGGTTTCGAAGCCTTCGATAACATCGCCGGCGGCGAAACAGCGGGCATTCCCTTTGCCGCGATGGTCGCCGAGCGCATGGCTCTGCCCATGACCTATGTGCGCAAGAAACCCAAAGGCTACGGCCGCAACGCCCGCATCGAGGGCGCCATGTCCGAAGGCGAGCGCGTGCTGCTGGTCGAGGATCTGACCACCGATGGCGGCAGCAAACTGTCTTTCGTGGACGCGATTCGCGAAACCGGGGCCTCCTGTGGGCACACGGCGGTGATCTTCTACTACGGCATTTTCCCCGAGACCGAGAAAACCTTGGGCGATCATGGCGTTAAACTGCACCACCTGTGCACCTGGTGGGATGTGCTGGCCGAGGCCCGCGCCGCCAAGGCCTTTGATGAGAACACCCTCAAAGAGGTCGAAGCCTTCCTGACCAGCCCCCGCCCCTGGCAAGAGGCCCGCAAAAAGGGCTAAGAGCACCCCAGATATTGACCCGCCAAGCCTTTTTGCCACATGATGCGGTATGGGGATAAGTTGCCAACAGCTTATCCCCAAAAACATACAATTTGCCTGCCCGCAGGCGGATTCTGTATGAACTCCTCCCATCGGGAGACAGGGACAGATGAACGAAATCGCCAAGATCGACAGCGCTGAACAAACCGACGGCACCGATCCGATGCCGCATTCCATCGAGGCTGAGCAACAGCTTCTGGGCGCGATCCTGACCAATAATGACATCTATGACCGCGTGGCCTCGATCATCGGGGCGGGGCATTTCTATGACCCGGTCCACGCCCGCATCTACGAGGTGGCCGCCGCGCGTATCGCCAAGAACGCGCTGGCCAGCCCGGTGACGTTGAAAGCCTTCCTTGAGGATGACGCGGGCCTTCAGGAACTGGGCGGGCCGGCCTATCTGGCGCGTCTGGCGGGGGCGGCGATCTCGGCCTATGCGGCGCGCGATTACGCGCAGATGATCTATGACATGGCGATCCGCCGCGAGCTGATTGGCCTGGGCAACAACATCGCCACCAAGGCGCAGCGCGTGGACGTGGCCTCGGAGCCCAAGGAACAGATCGTCGACGCCGAACAGGCGCTCTATAAACTGTCCGAACAGGGCCAGACCGACAGCGGGTTCGTGTCCTTCCTGAAGGCCGTGACCGAGGCGGTGAACGTCACCAACGAGGCCTATCAGCGCGGCGGCGGCATGGCCGGGATTTCCACCGGGCTGGCCGATCTGGACAAACAGCTGGGCGGGCTACACCCGTCGGATTTGCTGATTTTGGCGGGGCGTCCCTCGATGGGGAAAACCTCGCTGGCGACGAATATCGCGTTCAACGTGGCCAAGGCCTATAAGCGCGGGCTGAAATCCGACGGGACCGAGGGCGCCGTGGACGGCGGCGTGGTGGGCTTTTTCAGCCTTGAAATGAGCGCCGAGCAGCTGGCGGGCCGGGTTCTGGCCGAAGCCTCCGAGATTTCCTCGCATAAGATCCGTCAGGGCGACATGACCGAGGCAGAGTTCCGCCGTTTCGTCGAGGCCGCCAAGGAACTGGAAGCCTGCCCGCTGTTCATCGACGACACCCCGGCCCTGCCGATCAGCCAATTGGCCGCGCGGGCCCGGCGGCTGAAGCGGACGCATGGGCTGGACCTGCTGATCATCGACTATCTGCAACTGTGCCGGGGCATGTCGG
Source organism: Paracoccaceae bacterium (assembly GCA_002708925.1). Taxonomy (GTDB): domain Bacteria; phylum Pseudomonadota; class Alphaproteobacteria; order Rhodobacterales; family Rhodobacteraceae; genus Thalassobius. The sequence continues at coordinate 14,294 of PAPN01000043.1, read as the reverse complement.
ATAACCGGGTGAACGAGATTGCCGAGATCTCGATGGGGATGAAGGCCATTGCGAAAGAGCTGAACATTCCGGTGATCGCGCTGTCGCAGCTAAGCCGTCAGGTGGAAAGCCGGGACGACAAACGCCCGCAGCTGTCGGACCTGCGCGAGAGTGGCTCGATCGAACAGGATGCGGACGTGGTGATGTTCGTGTTCCGCGAGGAGTATTATAAGGAACGCGAAAAACCGGGCGAGCACGAGCTGGAAAAGATGGAAGAGTGGATCGCCGCGATGGAGCGTCTGCATGGCAAGGCCGAGGTCATTGTCGGCAAGCAGCGCCACGGCCCCATCGGCACGGTCGAGCTGGCGTTCGAGGCGCAGTTCACGCGGTTTGGCAACCTGGCCAAGGCCTGGCAGCAGGGGCCGGACGAGGGATATTAAGCCGGGGTTTTGGGGGCTCTGCCCCCGCCCCCCTGCGGGTGGCCCCCCGGAGTATTGGCAGAGCAAAGAAAGCGGCGGGAGGTTGCGCGTTTTGAGCGGCCCTGAGCGGTGGGGGGCGTTTGCGCTTGACCATTTTGGGCACTCTGTCAAAACAGCCCTATGACGACGGCAACATTGACAATTGATTTGGCGGCGCTGGTGGCGAACTGGCGGGCTTTGGATGGTTTAACCGGCAGCGGCGTGGAGACGGCGGCTGTGGTCAAGGCCAATGGCTATGGGTTGGGTGCGGGGCGCGTGGCGCGCAGCCTGGCTCATGCGGGCGCGCGGCGGTTTTTCGTGGCGGTGGCCGAAGAGGCCGCGGCGGTGCGCGAGGCGTTGGGGCCTGGGCCTGAGATTTGTGTTTTCTCGGGGCATATGTCGGGTGATACCGATATGATCCATGATTTGCAGCTGGTGCCGATGCTGAACTCGATTGATCAGATGCTGCGCCATGTAGAGGCTTTGCCGGGGCATCCCTTTGGCGTGCAGCTGGACACCGGCATGAACCGTCTGGGGATGGAGCCCGCCGAATGGGCCGCCCTGCGCGAGATTGCCCTGGCGCAGAATATCCAGCTGATCATGTCGCATCTGGCCTGCGCGGATGCGCCAGAGCATCCGATGAATGCCCAGCAATTGCAGGTGTTTCGCCAGATGACGGATGGGTGCGGCGTGCCTCGGTCCTTGTCGGCGACGGGGGGGATTTTGCTGGGGCCGGACTATCATTTCGATGTGACGCGGCCGGGGATCGGGATGTATGGCGGTTTGCCGTTTCAGGCGGCGCGCCCGGTGGCGCATATCAGCCTGCCGGTGATCCAGATCCGCGATGTGGAGGCGGGCGAGAGCGTGGGCTATGGCAATAGCTGGGTCGCTGGGGGGGCCTCTCGGATTGCGACTGTGGCGGCGGGCTATGCCGACGGGATTCACCGCAGCATGGGGGCGCGGACGGCTCTTTATGCGGGCGATGTGGCCTGTCCGGTGCGGGGCCGGATTTCGATGGATCTGATCGGCGTCGATGTGACCCATCTGCCCGAAGCGCCCAAGACGCTGGATCTGCTGAACGCAAGCCAGACCGTGGACATGCTGGCCGGGAATGCCGGTACGATTGGGTATGAAATCCTGACTTCTTTGGGCGCGCGGTACCGCCGGCGCTATACCAGCGCATGAGCCCGGCTGCGCCTTTGGCGGCCCTGGGGCAGCAGGTTCTGGCGGCTTTGGCGCTGGGGGGGCGGGGGACTCTGTTTGCGGCTCAGACCGTTTCGCATCTGTTCCGGCCGCCGTTTTATGGGCGCGAGTTTCTGCACGCTCTGGTGCAGATCGGCTGGCTGTCCCTGCCCGTTGTGGGGCTGACCACGCTGTTTACCGGGGGCGCGCTGGCGCTACAGATCTACGCGGGCGGCAGCCGCTTCAACGCCGAGGCCGTGGTGCCCTCGATCGTGGCCATCGGCATGGTACGCGAGCTGGGCCCGGTGCTGGCCGGGCTGATGGTGGCCGCGCGGGTGGCCAGCTCGATCGCGGCCGAAATCGGCACGATGAAAGTGACCGAGCAGATCGACGCTCTGGTCACGCTCTCCACCCATCCGATGAAATATCTGACCCTGCCGCGCGTGCTGGCCGCGACGATTGCCGTGCCCGTGCTGGTTGGCATCGGCGATGTGATCGGCATCATGGGCGGCTATTTCGTCGGGATCAGCCGACTGGGGTTCAACGGCGCGGCCTACCTAAGCAACACCGTTGATTTCCTTGAAACATTTGACATCGTGTCCGGCCTGATCAAGGGCGCGGCCTTTGGCTTTATCGTGGCGCTGATGGGCTGCTTTTACGGGATGCATTCGGGCCGCGGCGCGCAGGGCGTGGGCCGGGCAACGAAATCGGCGGTCGTCGCGGCCTCGATCCTGATCCTGGCGGCCAATTACCTGCTGACCGAGGTGTTTTTCTCCGCATGATCGAACTGACAAACGTCCACAAAGGGTTCGGTAACCATCAGGTGCTGCGCGGGGTCGATCTGACAATCCCCAAGGGCACCTCCATGGTGATCATCGGCGGCTCGGGCACTGGCAAATCGGTGGCGCTGAAATGCGTGCTGGGGCTGATCGCCCCCGATAGCGGCACCATCACGCTGGACGGCCAGGACGTCACCAAAGCCGACCGAGACGCCTTTCTCGCCCGTTTCGGGATGCTGTTTCAGGGCGGCGCGCTGTTTGACTCGCTGCCCGTCTGGCAAAACGTCGCCTTCCGCCTGCTGCGCGGCTCGCTGAAACGCCCCAAACACGAAGCCCGCGAAATCGCCATCGAAAAACTGCGCCGCGTCGGCCTGAAACCCGATGTCGCCGACAAATTCCCGGCGGAACTGTCGGGCGGGATGCAAAAACGCGTGGGCCTGGCCCGCGCCATCGCCGCCAATCCCGAAATCATCTTCTTCGACGAACCCACCACCGGGCTCGATCCGATCATGTCCGGCGTCATCAACGAACTCATCCGTGAAATCGTCGTCGAAATGGGCGCCACGGCAATGACCATCACCCATGACATGAGCAGCGTGCGCGCCATCGCCGATAACGTCGCCATGCTGCACGAAGGGGTGATCAAATGGACCGGCCCGGTCAGCCAGATGGACACCTCGGGCGATCCCTACCTCGATCAATTCATCCACGGCCGCGCCGACGGGCCAATAGAATCCGTCCGCTAACGCCTTCTTTCTGAAAGAAATACTCTCGCCGAAGGCGTCCCTGCCCCACCCAAGGTGCCGCCGCCGCCCTTGCGCACACCGCCCGCGCCCCCTAGCTGCATAGCCAAAGGAGACGCCCCCGCATGAAATACCTCAACCTCGCCCTCCTGATCCTCTTTCCCATCGCCTGGTTCGCGCCGCTGTTGCGCGCCGGGCTTTTGCCGCTCTTCGGCCTGTCGGAAATCAGCGTCATCTCGGGCCTGCAAAGCCTGTGGAGCAGCGACGTCTTCCTGGCGCTCATCGTGACAGTATTTGCCCTCTTCGCGCCCTATATCAAAACCATCGGCCTGGCGCTGATCCACTTTGACCTGCTGGACAGGCGCACCCTGCCCGCGCTCAATATCCTGGGCAAACTGGCCATGGCGGACATCTTTTTGATCGCGCTCTACATCACCATCGCTAAGGGCATCGGCCTGGGCACGATCGAGACCGCCTGGGGCCTGTATCTGTTCACAGGCTGCATCCTGGCCTCTTTGGGGATTTCCATCGCTGCCCGCAAGGAACGGGTTTGACCGAGACCGCCCGCTAGGGCATCACTGCGCCCATGGCTAAAACGACATCCTTCTCTTGTACCGCCTGCGGCGCGCGCACGAACAAATGGTCCGGGCGCTGCGATGCCTGCGGCGAATGGAACACCATCATCGAGGACGCGCCCCTGTCCGCCGGCCCATCCAAGAAATCGCTGGGCAACAAACGCGGGGCGGCGATCCAGCTGACCGATCTGGCGACGCAGGAAACGCCTCCGCCGCGCACACAATCGGGGCTGGAAGAGCTGGACCGCGTATTGGGCGGCGGTCTGGTTCCGGCCAGCGCCATTCTGGTGGGCGGCGATCCTGGGATCGGCAAATCCACGCTTTTGTTACAGGCCGCCGCGCGTTTTGCCGGGGCCGGGCTGAAGACCATCTATATCTCGGGCGAGGAAGCCAGCGCTCAGGTGCGGATGCGCGCGCAGCGGCTGGGGCTGACAGATGCCCCCGTGCAACTGGGCGCGGAAACCAACCTGCGCGATATTCTGACCACTCTGGACACGGAAAAGCCGCAGCTGGCCATCATCGATTCGATCCAGACCATGTGGGCCGATAACGTCGAAAGCGCGCCGGGATCGGTCAGCCAGGTCCGCGCCGCCGCGCATGAACTAACCACTTTTGCCAAACGCAAGGGCATGTCGGTGATCCTGGTGGGCCACGTCACCAAAGAGGGCCAGATCGCCGGCCCGCGCGTGGTGGAACACATGGTGGATACGGTGCTCTATTTCGAGGGCGAGCGCGGCCATCAATTCCGCATCCTGCGCGCGGTGAAAAACCGTTTCGGCCCCGCGGACGAGATCGGCGTCTTTGAAATGACCGGCAGCGGTCTGTCCGAGGTGCTGAACCCCTCGGCGCTGTTTTTGTCTGAACGGGGCGAGCCCTCGCCGGGGTCCGTGGTCTTCGCCGGGGTCGAGGGCACGCGCCCCGTTCTGGTGGAGTTCCAAGCGCTGGTCGCGCCCTCGCCGCACAGCCAGGCCCGCCGCACGGTGGTGGGCTGGGACGGCTCGCGCCTGGCGATGATCCTTGCGGTTCTAGAGGCACGCTGCGGCATCCCCTTTGCGGGCCTCGATGTCTATCTGAACGTCGCGGGCGGGCTGAAAGTGTCCGAACCGGCCGCCGATCTGGCCGTGGCCGCCGCGCTGCTGTCTGCCCGCGAGGACGCCGCCCTGCCCAAAGACACGGTTTTATTTGGCGAAATCAGCCTGTCGGGGGCCCTGCGCCCGGTCGGTCAGACCGAAAACAGGTTGAAAGAAGCGCAAAAACTTGGTTTCACCACAGCAATCGCGCCGTCCGGAGGCAAAGCGGGCGGCACGGGTGGCATGGCACTTCGGCAATTCGGGGACCTGACCGCCTTTGTAGGAGACATCTTCGGCGCGGGCTAAGCGCTGATAAACAAGGACGGACTTATGGACGGGTTCACCATTATCGACGGCGTTGTTGCGGTCGTCATCATCCTTTCGGCCCTGCTGGCCTATTCGCGCGGGGTTGTGCGCGAGGCGCTGGCCATCGCCGGCTGGGTGGCTGCGGCCATTCTGGCCTATCTCTTTGCGCCGCAGGTGCAGCCGCTGGTCAAGGAAATCCCGGTGCTGGGCGACTTCATTGCCGACAGTTGCGAGCTAAGCATCATCGCCGCCTTTGCCGCCGTGTTCGCGCTGGCGCTGGTGATTGCCTCCTTCTTTACGCCGCTGTTTTCCTCGCTGGTGCAACGCTCGGTTCTGGGGGGGCTGGATCAGGGCATCGGGTTCCTGTTCGGCGTGCTGCGCGGTATCTTGCTGGTGGCGATTGCCTTCTTTGTCTATGAGACCGTGATCACCTCGCAGCAGATTCCGATGGTGGATGACAGCCGCTCGGCGCGGGTCTTCGCCAAAATGACCGGCAAAATCGAAGGCAGCGACCCCGAAGAGGCCCTGGGCTGGATCACCGCCCAATACGAACAGCTGACCAACGCCTGCGAAAAATGATCTGCGTGAAAGCGCCGCATTCGCATCGCCCCAAGAAATCCAAGACCGCCCGTGCAATTGCCGGGCGGTTCTTTTATGATCCTTTCGTGACAGTCACGCATTCTACCCCTATGTAGGGGCCAAACTGCCAGCCAACGGATTCGGAGCACAGCCTTGTCCAAGCTTATGCCACCCGCTCACCCCTTCGACGATGACAAGCTGAAAGAGGAGTGCGGCGTGTTCGGCGTCGTCGGCGTTGCCGATGCGGCCAACTTCGTGGCCCTGGGCCTTCATGCGCTGCAACACCGCGGCCAAGAGGCCGGCGGGATCGTCAGCCACGATCCCATCGAAGGGTTCAACAGCGCCCGCCGTTTCGGCTATGTGCGCGATAACTTTACCTCGCAATCGCTGATGAAAACGCTGCCTGGGCCGCTGGCCATCGGGCATGTGCGCTATTCCACCGCCGGCTCCAAGGGCGCGGCGATCCGCGATGTGCAGCCGTTCTTTGGGGAATTCTCCATGGGCGGGGCCGCGATTGCGCATAACGGCAATATCACCAATGCCGACGCCCTGCGCCGCGAGCTGATCGAGCGTGGCTCGATCTTCCAGTCTTCTTCGGATTCGGAATGTATCATCCATCTGATGGCCCGGTCGCTGCAACGCACCATTCCCGAACGGATGGAGGACGCCCTGCGCCGCGTCGAAGGCGCGTTTTCCGTGGTCGCCATGACCCGCACCAAGCTGATCGGCGTGCGCGATCCGCTGGGCGTGCGCCCGCTGGTGCTGGGCAAGATCGGCGATGGCTGGGCGCTCAGCTCGGAAACCTGCGCGCTGGACATCATCGGTGCCGAATACGTGCGCGAGATCGAGCCGGGCGAGATGGTCGTGATCAGCGAAAAGCACGGGATCGAGAGCATCCGCCCCTTCCGCCCGCGCCCCTCGAAATTCTGCATCTTCGAACATGTGTATTTCTCGCGCCCCGACAGCAGCATCGACGGGCGCTCCGTCTATGAAACCCGCCGCCAGATCGGTGTGGAACTGGCCCGCGAGGCCCCGGTCGAGGCCGATCTGGTCTGCCCCGTGCCCGACAGCGGCACCCCTGCGGCCATCGGTTTTGCCCACGAAAGCGGCATTCCCTTCGGGCAGGGCATCATCCGCAACCAGTACATGGGCCGGACTTTCATCGAGCCGACCGAGCAGATCCGCAACATGGGCGTCCGGCTGAAACTGAACGTCAACCGCGCCCTGATCAAGGGCAAGCGGGTCATTCTGGTGGACGATTCGGTGGTGCGCGGCACGACCAGCCGCAAGATCAAGGAAATGATCCTGGACGCTGGCGCCGCCGAGGTGCATTTCCGCATTGCCTCGCCCCCCACGGCCTGGCCCTGTTTCTATGGCGTGGACACGCCCCAGCGCGAAAAGCTGCTGGCCGCCACCATGACCGAGGAAGAAATGCGCCAGCATCTGAATGTGGACAGTCTGAAGTTCATCTCGCTGGACGGGCTGTACCGCGCCGTGGGCGAGGCCGAGGGCCGCAAGAACGACTGCCCGCAATATTGCGATGCGTGTTTCTCGGGGGAATATCCGGTTGAACCCTCGGATATGATCCAGAAGGGCTTTGTGCTGAAAGCCGCCGAATAGGCCGCGATTGATCCGCCGGACCGAGGGCATTGCCGCGCGCGATGCCCCTTTTTCGTGTGGCAGCGGCGCGTTGAGCACAGGCGCGCTTAAGACAGGCGCGCTTCAGGCAGGCAATTTTTCGCGCCCACGGGCGGCACGGGCCAGCGATTGGCCGCTGATCGGCCCTGTTCTTTCGCATATGGGCCTTTTTTCCGGGGTCCGCCCTCGTCATATGCCGCAACGCAGCAACAATGCGCTGCGTAGCCACATGGATCTTATGACAACGCCCACTCCGCCGCAGGTCGCGCAGGCCGCGACCCAAACCGATATGCCTTTGCCCAGCGGGCTGACTTTGCTGGGCACCCTGATCACCCCGCAAAGCAGCCGCGCGCTGCTGCGCCAGGGCCGACGCACCCGGCAGGTTTCAACAGGGGATCGTATTCAGGGGCATCAGGTGGTCGCGATCACCGAGGGCCGGGTCATTCTGACGCGCAAAGGCGCGCAGAAAACGCTCAGCCTGCCCGAATAGCGCCGCTTGCGCCTCTGCATCTGCGCCCCTACTGTGCCCCCACCCTGCAAGAAGGCCCTGATATGTCTCTGTTGTCTCTGGATGCCCGCTGGCGCCGTTTTAACGATGAAACCCGCGCCTGCCCCTGTTGCGGACGGCGGTTTTCGGGGATTTACGACATCGGGTTCGATCATCCCTCGGACTGGCCGCATGGCGCGCGCGCGGATGCGCCCTTTGTCAAGGAAGGGGCCGATCAGCTGTCGCCCGATCTGTGCCGCACCGGAGAGGCGCGATACCTGCGGGTGGTGCTCAGCCTGCCTGTGCAGGGCGCGGATGAGACCGTGCATATCACCCCCTGGGCGCAGGTTCCGCCCGACATGTTCTATGCCTATTTGAACAGCTGGGACGATCCGGCCGCGCCTCTGCCCGCCGAGGCCGAGGTGCTGCTGGCCAATCCCCTGCCCGATCTGGAGGCCGAGGTGCTGCGCCTGCGCTTTCCCCGCCCCGATCAGCGCCCTCAGGCCGTGGCGATGGGCGGCACGCTGGCCTTGGCGCAGGCAAACGGGATCAGCTTCGATCAACTGCTGGATCTCTATGCCGCTTGCGGGGATGACATTCGCCCGCATCTGATGCGCGACTGAATGCGCGCGGGCGGCGGCCCGAATCCGCTTGACCCGCTGCGGATTTCGGCCCAAACCCGGCACCATGACACAGAAAATCGCCCTGATCACCGGAGCGTCGCGCGGCCTGGGCGCAGGCCTGGCCGAGGCGCTTTGCCAGACCCACCATATCGTTGCCGTCGCCCGGACCACCGGCGCGCTGGAGGAACTGGACGACCGAATCCAGGCCAAGGGCGGGCAGGCCACGCTGGCCCCGATGGACATCACCAACAAGGACGCGATGGCGCAGCTGTGCCGCTCGATCTATGACCGTTGGGGGGCTGTGGATGTCTGGGCGCATACGGCGGTGCATGTGGCCCCGCTGGCACCCGCGAATTTCGTCGATCAGAAGGATTGGGAAAAATCGGTGGCCTGCAATGTGTCGGCGACCGGGGTGCTGATCCCCTATATCGCCCCCTTGCTGGGCGAGAGCGGCACCGCGCTGTTTTTTGAGGACGCGCGCGCCGGGCAGAAGTTCTTTGGTGCCTATGGGGCCACGAAGGCCGCGCAGATCGCCATGGCCCGCAGCTGGGCCGCCGAGACCGCCCGGACCGGCCCCAGGGTGCATATCCTGACCCCCGAGCCCATGGCCACGGCCACCCGCGCGCGGTTTTTCCCGGGAGAGGACACGGGCGTGTTGGCGCGGCCTCAGGATGAGGCGAAACGGTTGCTGGAGGCGGTTGCGTAGCCGCAAAGGGGCGCTGCCCCCGCCGCCCTTTGGGCGTCTCCCCCGGAGTATTGGCTGAGCAAAGAAGCAGGGCGCGCGCGGCGTTTGCCCTGGGGCGGGTATGATGCTTGCTCTGGTTTCGGGGGGCGGCTAGTAAGGGAGAAAGAGCGGTAAGGGCGGGTTTATCATGCGTATTTTGATCACCAATGATGACGGCATCAATGCGCCGGGCCTGGAGGCCATGCATGAGATTGCCAGTGAGCTGGCCGGGCCGGAGGGGGAGGTCTGGACTGTGGCGCCGGCCTTTGAGCAATCGGGCGTGGGCCATTGTATCAGCTATACCCATCCGATGATGCTGTCCAAGATGGCCGAGCGGCGCTATGCGGCCGAGGGCAGCCCGGCCGATTGTGTGCTGGCCGGTCTGCACCACGTTCTGAAGGAAAACCTGCCCGATCTGATCCTGTCGGGGGTGAACCGGGGCAATAACTCGGCCGAAAATGCGCTGTATTCCGGAACGCTGGGCGGGGCGATGGAGGGGGCGTTGCAGCGCATTCCCTCGATCGCGATGTCGCAATATATGGGGCCGTCGATTTTTCATGCCGACGATCCGTTCGAGGCAGCGCGGGTTCATGCCCCGGCTTTGATCCGCAAATTACTGGCCAGCTGGCCCGAGGACACCGCGGGGTATCGGCTGTTTTACAACATCAACTTTCCGCCCTTTGACGCGCGGGGGGTGCGCGGGGTGAAGATCGTGCCGCAGGGGTTTCGCGAACACACCCGGTTTTCCTGTCAGCCGCATCTGTCGCCCTCGGGGCGGCAATTCCTGTGGATCAAGGGCGGCGATCAGCACAAACCCACCGCGCCCGAAACCGATGCGGCGGTCAATCTGGATGGCTATATCTCGGTCACGCCGATGCGCGCCGATCTGACGGATCACGCCCTGCTGGCCAAGCTGAAAGAGCTGGAATGATCGACGAAACCGCAGACGCCACACGCAAGATGCAATTCCTGTTTGCCCTACGCTCGCGCGGGGTGACGGATGCTGCTGTGCTGTCCGCGATGGAGAAGATCGACCGCGGCCTGTTCGTGCGCGGCCTGTTTGCCGAACGCGCCTACGAGGATATGCCCCTGCCCATCGCCTGCGGCCAGACGATCAGCCAGCCTTCGGTGGTGGGGCTGATGACGCAGGCCTTGCAGGTCAGCCCGCGCGATAAGGTCATGGAGGTGGGCACCGGATCGGGCTATCAGGCGGCTGTGCTGAGCCAGCTGGCCCGGCGCGTCTATACCGTGGACCGTCACCGCCGCCTGGTGCGCGAAGCGCGCGAGGTGTTCGATGCGCTGGATCTTGCCAATATCACCGCCTTTACCGCCGATGGCAGCTTTGGTTTGCCCGATCAGGCGCCCTTTGACCGCATTCTTGTGACCGCTGCGGCCGAGGATCCGCCCGGCCCTCTCTTGGCGCAATTGAAAATCGGGGGTATTATGGTTCTGCCTGTGGGCCAGTCGGATACGGTGCAAAGCCTGATCCGCGTGCGGCGGCTTGAAGGCGGATTTGACTATGATGAATTGCGCCCGGTCCGCTTTGTACCCTTGGTCGAGGGGCTGGCGCGGGACGAGTAAATCGGGCAAACACCCGTTAATCAGTTGATCAAGCCCCGGCCAACAAGGGGCAGACAGAGGACATCGAGATGACCCAGACCCGCCGTTTCCATTCGGCCCGTGTGATGCTTGCCGGTTCGGCGCTGGCGCTGCTGGCGGCCTGTGACGAACCATTTGATTTCGATCTGCGTGGCAATTTCGGCAATGCGCTTAGCACTGCGGATGCGGCGCGTCAGGCTACCGCTGAACGCCCTGCGCCGGACAATCGCGGTATCATTTCCTATCCCGGCTATCAGGTCGTGGTGGCGCGCGGCGGCGATACGGTGGCCGATGTGGCCAACCGGATCGGCCTGGATGCCGAGGAGCTGGCCAAATACAACGGCGTGCGCCCCGATGATGTGCTGCGCAAGGACGAGGTGCTGGCCCTGCCCCGCCGCGTCGCCGAACCCTCGCCCGCCACTGGCGCCGAGGCCACCGGCCCGATCCAGCCGCCCTCGTCCGTGGACATCGAGAGCATCGCCGGGGGCGCGATTGACCGGGCCTCGGCCGCGAAGGTGGAAACCACCGAACTGCCCAAAACCGAGACCGCGAAACCCGCCCAAAAGGCCGAGAAGGTCCAGGTGGGCATCGAACCCATCCGCCACAAGGTGGTGCGCGGCGAGACCGCCTATACGATTTCGCGGATGTATGATGTCTCGGTTCGGGCGCTGGCCGAATGGAACGGCCTGGGCCCCGATTTCACCATCCGCGAGGGCCAGTATCTGCTAATCCCCGTGCCCGACACCAGCGCGCCGCAACGCAAAGCGCAGCCTTTCACCACCAGCAAACCCGGCCAGGGCAGCAGCACGCCCACCCCGCCAAGCGCCAGCCAGGCGCTGCCCGCGCAGAAAACCACCCCTGCGGCCCAGGCCACACAGCCCACCGGCGCGCCGGATCTGAGCAAATCCCAGACCCGCAAGGCCCAGATGGACATGCCCGTGAACGGCAGCATCGTCCGAGACTACAAGAAGGGTAAAAACGACGGGATCGACATCGCCGCAGCCCCCGGCACGCCGGTCCGCGCGGCGGCCAATGGCACCGTCGCGGCGATCACCACCGATGCCGATCAGATCCCGATTCTGCTGATCAAACACCCCGATAATCTGCTGACGGTCTATGCCAATGTGGATGCGATCTCGGTCAAGAAGGGCGATGGTGTGAAACGCGGCCAGAGCATCGGGAAAATCCGCTCGGGTAAATCGAACTACGTGCATTTCGAGGTCCGCAAGGGCTTTGATGCGGTGGATCCGACGCCCTATCTGAAATAACCCGCCTGAAAGAATGCCAAAGGCCCGCTGATCTGGCGGGCCTTTTATTTCAAGAGGTTAGCTTAGACCCGAACGCCCTTGCGCCCGGCCAGATCGGTAAAGAACTGCCAGGCCACCCGGCCCGACCGCCCGCCGCGCGTGGCCTGCCATTCGATGGCTTCGGCGCGCAGGGTGCTGTCCTCGATCTGCACGCCATGGGCATCGCAATAGCCCCGGATCATCGCCAGATAGTCATCCTGCGTGCACGGATGAAAGCCCAGCCACAGCCCGAAGCGATCGGACAGGGACACCTTTTCCTCGACCGCCTCAGAGGGGTTGATCGCGCTAGAGCGTTCATTCTCGATCATGTCGCGCGGCATCAGGTGGCGCCGGTTCGAAGTGGCATAGAACACCACATTGTCGGGGCGTCCCTCAATCCCGCCATCCAGCACGGCCTTGAGCGATTTGTAATGCTGATCATCATGGCTGAAGGACAGATCGTCGCAAAACAGCACGAACCGCGCGTCGCTGGCGCGCAGCAAGTTCAGCAGCCGCGCCACCGAGGGCAGATCCTCGCGTTGCAGTTCCACGATTTTCAGCGCGTGCCCCTGCGCCAGAACCTGCGCGTGCACCGCCTTCACAAGCGAGGATTTCCCCATCCCGCGCGCACCCCACAGCAGGGCGTTATTCGCCGGCAGGCCGCGCGCAAATTGCACCGTGTTGGTCAGCAGCGTGTCGCGGCTGCGATCCACCCCCACCAGCAGCGACAGATCCACGCGGTTTACCTTGGGGACGGGCTCCAGCCGGTCGGGCTCTACATGCCAGACAAAGGCGTCGGCCGCGTCGAAATCGGGGGCCGCCAAAGGCGCCGGAGACATCCGCTCCAGCGCCGCCGCGATACGTTTCATGGTCTTTTTCACGGTTTCGACCCGCTGTTATCCACCATGCCGGGGTCGTCCTCTTCTTCGTCGAATTCTTTCATCAACGGGTCGTCGAACTCTTCTTCGGGCTCTTCTTCGTCGTCGTAATAACCTTCGGCGCGCAGGCGGGCCTCGCGTTTGGTTTCCACGCGGGCCACCAGGAAGATCGAGATTTCATAGAGCCCGTAAACCACCACAAACAGGATCAGCTGCGTCGTCACATCCGGCGGCGTCACCAAAGCGGCCACCGTCAGGATGCCCACCACGGCGTATTTGCGGGTGTTGCGCAGCCCCTTGGCCGAGGCCAGCCCGGCCTTGCCCATCAGCGTCAGCAGCACGGGCAGTTGGAAACACAGGCCAAAGGCCACGATCATTTTCAGCGTAATATCAAGGCTTTCGTTGACCTTACCGTTGAAAACAATGTCGATCCCTTCCTGAGCGGCAGTCAAAGAGGCATCCACATCCTGCCCCACCAGCATGGCCGAAACGAAGGACGGGAAATCCGCAAACCCCAGGAAAAACGCCATGGCCAGCGGGATCACCACGTAATGCGCAAAGGCACCGCCCATCAGGAACAGCACGGGCGAGGCAATCAGAAAGGGCAGAAAGGCGTTCTTTTCGTTTTTATACAGTCCCGGCGCCACAAAGCGCCACAGCTGGTTGGCGATCACCGGAAAGGACAGCGCCAGCCCGCCCACCATCGAGATGCGGATCAGGGTAAAGAAATATTCCTGCGGCGCGGTGTATTGCATCACCGGATTGGGATTGCCCAGCGCGCGCATCGTGTCCTCGATCGGGCCCAGCAGGAAATCCAGAATGTGCCGCCCGAACGAGAAACAGATCACCATCCCGATCACAAACGCAATGACCGAGCGGATCAGACGCGTGCGCAATTCGGCCAGGTGTTCGATCAGCGGGGCGCTGCTCTCTTCGATCTCGTTGCTGTCGGTCATGCCTTATTCCTTGGCCTGTTCGGATGCCTTCTGAGGGGCCGGTTCTTCGGCCTTGTCTCCGACCTGGGCGGCGGCGTTTTCGGCCTCGGCCGCGTCGGCAGCCTGGCGTTCGGCCTCGCGCTTGGCGGTCGCGTCGTGGATTTTCTTGGCGACGGCGGCGCGATCCTCGTCCAGATCGGTGTCTTTGGTCGGATCCCAGTTCTTGAAGCTGTCGGTGGCCTCTTTGACCTTGTCCATGCCGAACTGTTTGGGGTCGGCGGCGGCCTTGATCGTGGTCGAGATGTCCTTGACCCCGGCATCATCGGCGGCCTGATCCATGGCGCGACTGAATTCACGCGCCATGCCCTTGGCCTTGCCGACAAAACGTCCAACCGTGCGGAACAGACCGGGCAGATCCTTGGGCCCCACCACGATCAGAGCGACGATCCCGAT
>PAPN01000042.1 GCA_002708925.1 Paracoccaceae bacterium | reverse complement strand
CGTGCTGCACGGCGCGATTGAGATGCGGGATGGTAAGATCGCGGCCATCACCCCCGGCGGGGCGGTGCCTGCGGGGGCGGTGGATGTGGCAGGCGATCTGATCATCCCCGGCCTGATCGAGCTGCACACCGATAACCTTGAACGCCACATCCAGCCCCGCCCCAAGGTGGACTGGCCCCATGCCGCCGCGATCCTGGCGCATGATGGGGAACTGGCCTCGGTTGGGGTGACCACGGTGTTTGACGCGATGCGCGTGGGATCCATTCCCAATGGCAAGGGGCGCTATGTGAAATACGCCCGCCCCCTGGCATCGGAACTGTGGGAGCTGCGCGCCGCCGGGGCCTTGCGGATCAATCACTATCTGCATCTGCGGGCCGAGGTCTGCTCGGAAACGCTGATCGAGGAAATGGCCGAGTTCGGCCCGCAGGATCGCGTCGGTATCGTCAGCCTGATGGATCACACGCCCGGCCAGCGGCAATTTCGCGATATTTCCAAGCTGAAAATGTATGTCCAGGGCAAGCTAAGCCTGAATGACAGCGAATTCGACGCCCATGTGGCGCAGCTTTATGCGCTGCGTGCGGCAAATGGCGACCGGCACGAGGCCGCCGCCGTGGCCGAGGCTGCGCGCTATGGTGCGGTGCTGGCCAGCCATGACGATACCACCCGCGATCACGTTGTCACCAGCGCCGCCCATGGGATCGGGCTGGCCGAATTCCCCACCACGGTAGAGGCCGCGCAGGCCTGTCATGATCATGGAATAAAGGTGATGATGGGCGCGCCGAACCTGATCCGGGGGGGCTCGCATTCGGGCAATGTGGCCGCGCATGAGCTGGCTGAAAAAGGCCTGCTGGATATTATCAGCTCGGATTACGTGCCCTCGGCGCTGATGACCTCGGCGTTTTTGCTGGCCGATCTGTGGGACGATCTGCCCCGCGCGATTGCCACGGTGACGGCCACGCCCGCCCGCGCAGCGGGGCTGATGGATCGCGGGCGCATTGCCGAGGGGCTGCACGCCGATCTGGTGCGCATCACACGGGTGCAGGGCACGCCGGTTATCCGGGGCGTGTGGTGTCACGGCCGGCAGGTGGGCTAAGCGTTACTGCGTGATCGCGTCATGCGGCCGCCAGCCCCGCGGTTTGGGCGGCGGTTCGGATTTGGGGTTGCGCAGGAAATCGCGCAGCATCGTTGGCTCGATCGGTTTGTACAAAAGCGGCAGGCTGGCGCGCGCGCAGGCCTGCACCAGCTCTGTCGAGCGATTGGCCGAGATGATACAGGCCGGCACCGCCCCGCAGCGCGCCCGCACCTGAGCAACGGCATCCAGACCGTTTTTGCCCTCGTCCAGCTGGTAATCGGCCACCACGACATCCGGGCTCAGATCAATTTCATCCAGCAGGTCCAGCGCCTCCTGGCCGCTTTTGCAGGCCAGCACATCGACGCTCCATTGTTCCATCGTGATGGTCAGCGCATTGCGCAGCTCATCGTCATTTTCCACCAGCAGGACAACCATATTGCTGAAATCATTGGCTTGCAGACGGGCACCATAGACGGGCGCATGGACCGGCACGGCATGGACCTGCGCGCGCGGCAATTCCACAGAAAAGACCGTCCCGCGCCCCACTTCGGAGTCCAGATGCAAGGGATGCTGCAACAGCGCGCAGGCCCGTTCCACGATGGCCAGGCCCAGCCCCATCCCATCGGCCGCGCTGGCCGTGGCATTGAGGCGCTGGAACTCGCCGAAAATCGTGTCCTGCTCGTCCTCGGCGATGCCGGGGCCGGTGTCCCAGACCTCGACCCGGACCTTGTTGGGCAGGTTGCGCACGCCCACCAGAACCTTGCCCGATTGGGTATAGCGCACCGCGTTGGACATCAGGTTTTGCAAAATGCGCTGCAAATAGGTGGCATCGCTGGCAATTTTCGCACTGGTGGGGACCAGCCGGAAATCCAGCCCCTTGGCCTGCGCCTTGGGGCCCAGCTCGTCGCCCAGCTGCCGCAGCATCAGCCCCAGATCAATCGTGGACAGATGGGTGTTCGCCAGCCCCGAATCCAGTTTCGAGATGTCCAGCAGCGCGCCCAGGATGTTCTCGACGCTTTGCAGCGCGGCGCTGGCTTTGGTCATCAATTTGCCCGGCTCGGTGCCCTTCATGTCATTTTGCAGCGAGGCCATGTACAGTTTGGCCGCCGACAGGGGCTGCAACAGATCGTGGCTGGCCGCCGCCACGAAGCGCGATTTCGAGGCATTGGCGCGCTCGGCCTCGGACAGGGCGTCCTCCAGTTCCAGCGTGCGCTCCAGCACCCGGTGTTCCAGCGATTCCTTGGTTTCGGTCATGGCGCGGATCGCCATGCGTTCGGCGGTGATGTCGGTGAAGCTGATCACAAAGCCCTTATCGGGCATTTCCTGCATGAACACCGCCAGCGTCAGATCCAGCCCGCGCTGCATTTCAAAGGACAGCGGCTCGCGGGTGATTTTGCCCTCGGCCCAATCGACCAGCTCGTCCAGGGTGATCCAGTCCGACAGGGTATAGGCGTTGCGAAAATGGTTGCACATGGTGGTGAATTTGCTGCCCAGATGAAAGCGTTTCACCTGCACCGACAGCAGTTCCGAGACCCGGTGATTCCACCCCACCAGCCGGCCGAAACTGTCAAAGATACACACGCCCTGCTTCAGATGTTCCAGCGTGGCGCGGATCAGGCGGGCCTGATCGTCCATCAGGCGCTCGCGTTCCTGACGTTCCAGGCGCACGATGTCGGTCACATCCGTTTGCAAGATCACCGTCCCGCCCGAGGCCGTCCGGTGCTCGGACACCTGAATCCAGCGTTTGCCGGTCAGGCGGACGTTGAAGATCACGCTGCTGTCCTTGTGCCGCTCCATGCGGCGCGATTCCCATTGTTCCGGGGTTTCCGAGGGCGGCAGCGACAAAAACCGCGAACGCGAGACCTGGCGCACATAGTCGCGAAACAGCAGGCCCGGTTTCAGCCGGTCGCGGATGTCGCCCATATGCATCCCGAACCGGCTGTTACACATGACCATTTCTTCGTCCGCATTGAACAGGGCAAAGCCCTCTTGCACGGTTTCGATCGCATTGGCCAGATCGGCGCGGGCGGCCTCGGTTTCCTGGTTGGCGATGGCCAGTTTGGCGTTGGATTCGTTCAGCAGGTCCAGCGCGCGTTCCAGATCGCGGGTCCGGGCGCGGACCTCTTCCTCCAGCATGACGGCGCGCTGGAACTGCGCATAGGCCACGCCCGAGCTGTCAGTGTCCTGCTCGACCCGGCGCATCAGGGTCGAGACGATCTTCAGCAGTTTTTCGTTTTGCCTCTCCAGGCTATCGCCAGAGTTGATCAGGCCGTTCAGCATGTCAGCGCCCTTTCGGCGGGTAGATCGCCACGCCGGTCAGGGTCTGGTTCACATGGCGGGCGTTGATTTGCTCGCCATATGTGGACAGGCCGACGACGTTATATTGCGCCAGTATATTCGACAATTGCCCGGCCAGCTGCATCTGTTCGGCCTCCATCCGGCGGAACACGCAGTCAAAGGCCAGAACGGCATCGGGTTTGCCCTTGGCGGTCAGTTTGGACAGGTGATTGTTCAGATGCGCCACCATATCCGAGGATTCGGCCAGCGTCAGCACCACGCCTTCGTCGATGGCCGAAAAGAAGACCAGATCGCCGTTCGGCTCCATCCGCTGGATCGAGCGCACATGATGCTGCCCGCCGATCCGCACCACAACGGGATGAGCGGCAAAGGTAAAGGTGGTCAGCTGCGCGGGGTCCTTGCCCAGAAGGCGCGCATATTCCAGCGCCGCAGGCTCGGCGTTGATTTCATGCACCACGCGGCGGGCCGGATCGGCGCCCGTAACGACCATGCGCTGTTCGGTGGGCAGCAGGTGGTCGGTGTTGAAGACCTCGATCTCGCAATCTGTGCGCATCTGCACAACCAACGCGGCGTTCTGCCGGGCCACCCCATCCCAGAGCACATAAGTCTGCTCGAACCTGTCCCCATCGCCCGCGCTGCCGCCGAACAAAGGCACAGGCCCCACGCCCATGGACAAATGCGCGGTCAGCTCGTCCTCGTGCATGGTCAGCCCGTCCACCAGCAGCATGGCGCATTCGGACATCCAGTCAGGGGTTTCGCGCGCCATATCGTTGCGCCCGCGGATCAGTTCGCTGATCAGTTCCTGCTGGTCGTAATTGTCCAGATCCTCGATCACCATGACACGCGTGCAGAAATGTTCACGCGGGAGCCCCACGGCGACGATCTGATTTTCGGTATAGCCCTGGCTGCACAGCTCTCCGGCAGAGGAGCAGCCGACAACACGGGCCGGGGCAAAGCGTTCGTGCGCCATGGCGGCAATCGCACGGATGTCGGCCGCAGGCGAGACAAACAGAATCACCAGATCCAGATCCTGCGGACAGAGCGTATCGGCAAGATGCTGCACGGCATGAGGATCGCGCGCATCGGCAAAGGCCGAGCGCACAATGTCATACACACCAGCAAGCGCCCCAGGCGGGTCGCGGCTTAGCTCCATCAGGTTCTCCTCCCAAACGTAACCTGTGGATGGTACGCGTCTCAGACGCGGTCTTGCAACACGTTGTTAAAGCTCGTTTCCTTGGCGATCAAAACGGCCTGGGTGCGGCTTTGCACGCCCAGTTTGCGCATGATCGCGGTGACATGAGCCTTCACCGTGGTTTCGGCAATCGACAGGTCATAGGCGATTTGCTTGTTCAGCTTGCCCTCGCAGATCAGTTGCAGGATGCGGGCCTGTTGGTTGGTCAACGAGGCCAGCCGTTCCAGCGTGTCGCTCTGGCTGGGGGCGGTTTCGGGATCCAGCAGCATATAGCCGGCCGGAATGAAAATGCCGCCATTGCGCAGCACGTCAAAGGCCGCCTGGAACACTTCGCGCTGGCTGTGTTTGGGCACGAACCCGTTGGCCCCGGCATGGATCACGCCGCTGATCACGCGGTTATCGGCCATCGAGGACACCACAACGATCGGCGCCTGCGTGGCATTGCGAATGCGCACCAGCCCGTCCAGCCCGTTCACATCCGGCAGGTTCAAATCCAGCACCACCACATCCGGAGAGCCCTGCTCTTCGATCTTGGCGATGCCCTCTTGCAGGGTGGCGGCGGTTTCGATCTTGCTGATGCCGGCGCTGGAATGCAGCGTCATCGACAGCGCGTCACAGAACAGGGGGTGATCGTCCACGATCAACGCCGAGCTGAAAGTCTTTGCCTTTGGGGCGCCTGGAATGTCCATAGCCATATTATGCCTTGTTCTGTGCTCTTGGGAAAAGGCTAGCAAAGGGGGGGGCGCGATCCTAGGTACCTAAAAGTCGTATAATGCAAACGCGCGCCCGTCAGGGGCGCGCGCAGCAGGATTTCAATGGGATCAGAGCCTTAGTTCTGGGCCATCTGGCGCGGAACCTTGAATGTCCAGACCATGCCACCCTGGTTCAGATAGTTGACCTTCTTGGCCACTTCGCCGCCCCACAGAGGCACAGCGCCGCCCGAGCCGGACACGATCGAGACATATTGCTCGCCGTCCATTTCCCAGGTGATGGGCTGACCCACGATGCCCGAGCCCGTCTGGAACGACCACAGCTTTTCGCCGGTTTCGTCATCCAGGGCGATGAACTCGCCCTCGGGGGTGCCAAAGAACACCAGGCCGCCGGCGGTGGTCATCACGCCGCCCCACAGGGGTGCGTCGTTCTTGAATTCCCACTTCCATTCGCCGGTTTCGGGATCAATCGCCTTCAGGCTGCCGATGTGATCTTCGTAGTTGGGCTTGATGGTAAAGCCCGCACCCAGATAGGCGGCGCCTTTCTTATAGGTGATCGGCTCGTTCCAGATGTCCATGCCCCATTCGTTGCTGGGCACATAGAAGTTGCCGGTTTTCTGGCTGAACGCCATCGGCATCCAGTTCTTACCGCCCAGGAACGAGGGCGAGGCAAAGATCACTTCGCCCTTTTTACCGTCAGCCGAGGCGGCCGGGTTGCCGGGGCGGTTTTCCTCGACAAAGATCGGGCGGCCGGTTTCGTCAATGCCGCTGGCCCAGCTGATGTCCTTGACGAAGGGGCTGGCCGAGACAAAGGCGCCATCTTCGCGGTTCAGCACGTAGAAATAGCCGTTCCGGTCGGCGGTGGCGTAGCGCTTGTTGCCGCTGCGATCGGTGTAGGCGACAACCTCGTTCACACCGTCATAGTCCCAGCCCTCACGCGGGGTGGTCTGGAAGTGCCACTTGATTTCACCGTTTTCGGGGTCGATGCCCACGCGGCTGGCCGCATAGAGGTTATCGCCCTTGTTGCCATCGACCGGGGTGCCCGCGTTGCGCAGGTGGCTGTTCCACGGGGCAGGGTTGCCCGCGCCAAACACCAGCGTATCGGTGTCCGCGTCATAAGAGCCCCCCAGCCAGGTCGCGCCGCCGCCGGTTTTCCACATGTCACCCGGCCAGGTTGCGTTCAGCTCGCCGGTCATGGTGCTTTCTTTGCCCATGTAGGTGCCCATGTGGCCTTCGATCATCGGACGGGTCCAGATCAGATCGCCATTATCGGCGTCATAGGCGTAGACCATGCCCACGATGCCAAATTCACCGCCCGAGTTGCCGACGATGATCTTGCCATCCACGATCAGCGGGGCCGCGGTGTAGGAGTAGCCGGCCTTGTAGTCGGCGATCTTCTTACGCCAGGCGACTTTGCCGGTTTTACGGTCCAGCGCCACGATGCGGGCGTCCAGCGTGCCGAAATAGATGTTATCGCCATAGATGGCCGCGCCGCGGTTGATCACGTCACAGCAGGGCAGGATGCCTTCGGGCAGGCGGGCATCGTATTGCCACAGCTCTTTGCCGGTCATCACGTCGATGGCATACATCCGCGAATAAGAGCCGGTGACATACATCACGCCATCATAAACGATGGGCTGCGCTTCCTGACCGCGCTGTTTTTCGCCGCCCATGCTGAAGGCCCAGGCCGGGACCAGGTTGTCCACGTTTTCCTTGTTGATTGTGTCCAGCGGGCTATAGCGCTGCAGATGACGTCCCATCCCGTTGGTGACCACTTGGTTGGTCATTGTCTGATCGTTTTTCAGATCGCTTTCCGTGACGCCTGCATGGGCAGTGGTGGCTGCCAGAATGCCTGCGGCGGCTGTCATGATAAACCGGTTCATCGGTTCCCTCCCTATAGGGTGATCCAGTGCAGCGCCAAAGCGGACTGCCTGGCGATGTATGCTGCATGGGACATTATCGACCCGCGCTTTGGGGGGCGAAATTGCACAATGGTCGTACGACCTCTGGCCAAGGGCGGGCGCGATCCTATGTGCAGCCATCAGGAGGAGAAAAAATGACAGCAAACTCAATGATCGGCGCTGCTCTGGCGCTGTGTTTCGGGGGGCTGGCCGGCCAGGCTGCGGGGGCCGATCCCCTGAGCGGAGAAAAACATATTTTCGTTCAGGAACAAGGTGGTGCAAGGCAAAGCTTAGGCGCTATCCGATTTGATTCTCAGGACGGTTTCAGCCGCTACACCCTGGTCTGGGATGACGAAAGATTTGCCGACCACTTCCTTTCGATGCGGCCGTTTAAATGTCACGAGGGGCCGCAGAAATACTGGTGCCATGTGCCGTACCCTTATGAAAACCGGCGCCAGGTCCGCGCCGATGATCTGACGGATCTGGAATACGACCTGCTGTTCCTGTGGAAGGGCGCCACGGATTACGGGATCAACATGTGGAACGGGGTGTATTATCGCCTGAAGCTGGATGGCGATCGCATCGTCGGCACGCTGCACGAGATGAACATGGATGTGCTTTCCGCGCCGCCTGCGCCGGGCAATCTGCGCCCGATTTCCGATGAGGATCTGCACGCGGCAGACGCGGACAGCCATTGGCTCCCGCGTCTGGTGATCGAGTAGGTCACTCGCGGATTGCGCTGCCGTCCCGCGTGGTGATCGAGCGCAGATAGGCCAGGATAAAGTCCTGAACGGTGTCGTCCTGAATGCCCACATGGCGCATTTTCGTGCCGGGCATGAAGCCCTGGTTATCCTGCATCCAGGCGCGCAGGGCCGGTTCTGTCCAGACGATCCCCGAGGCCTCAAGCGCCATCGAGTAATCGTAGTCGGGATAGCTGCCCGCCGCGCGGCCGATCACGTTTTCCAGGGGCGGGCCATAGCTGTCGTGCTGGGCGTCGGTGGCATGGCAGCGGCGGCACTCGGCTGCGAACAGCTGCTCGCCCGCGTCTATTTTGACTTTCTCAAAGGTGGCATCGCTGGCAAATGCAGGCAGGGCGAACAGGCCAAGGGCCATGGTCAGGGCAGGAAGGTCGGGTCTCATCATATCCTCCGAAGGGTTTTGATGCGCCGAGATTAGCCCTGTTCAATAGTGGCTTATCTTGATAAAGGTCAATAAAAGCAAAAGCTTACATAGTACTTTGGTCGTACGACCAAAGTCGTAGAAAAGGGGCCGCGCGGGCCCCTTTGTGCTGAAAATGTGCCGAAAGCAAAACTGGTTGGCAAAGCCGGTGTTTAGAACAGCGGCGCGTATTTCCAGTTGTCCGCATCCGGCGTTACCTCGTCCAGATCGTAATCGGCGCCCTGTAGCCGTTTGGCGATTTGCAGCCCCTCGCTGGCCGCCTGATCGACATATTGACGGCCCAGAGCCTCGTTTCTGGCAACGCCGTGGCCGCGCATCAGGTCCAGGCCATAGTTGAACTTGCCCACCGGATCGCCCGCATTGGCGGCCTGAAGATCCCAGTCGGCTGCGGCAT
Organism: Paracoccaceae bacterium; assembly: GCA_002708925.1. Classification (GTDB taxonomy): domain Bacteria; phylum Pseudomonadota; class Alphaproteobacteria; order Rhodobacterales; family Rhodobacteraceae; genus Thalassobius. The sequence goes on along the minus strand of PAPN01000042.1, from coordinate 7,006 downwards.
CGGGGTTATACTCTCCGCCCAGCCCGTTATTGTCCAACTGGCTCATCCAGGTCATCGCACCGGTATAGCCGGCCTTGGCGCAGGCCTCGAAGAGTTTGCGGGCCAGTTCATGCCGGCCGGATTTGGTGATGTAATATCCGGTGGCGCAGGTGGGCATGTCCAGATGCCCCTGATCCACATTCAGCATGATCCGGCCGAATCCGGTATCCATCGGGTTCAATGTGCCGCCGGGGTCATCCTCTTGCGCGGTTGCGGGGGCGGCAAAGGCCAGCGCAGCAATCAGTACATAGGGTTTCATGTCGGATCCTCCTGGGGCCGAGTGTACGGGATTACCCGCCGTTGACGTAGGGGCTCGTGGTCGTAAGACTTTGGTCTTAGCTTTTGCGTCGCAGCAGCCCGCGCGCCGGATCATAGCCCCACAGCGCCAGGGCCATCAGAATCGCACCCGCCAGACAGGTCCAGCCAAGCGCGGGCAGGTTCAGCTGACCATAGAGCGCAAAGCGGATCAGTTCGACCGCGTGGGTGAACGGGTTGGCCGCGCAGATATCGTGCAGCAGCCCGGAGCTTTCGGCCATTTTCCACAGCGGGTACAGCGCCGAGGACAGAAAGAACATCGGGAAGATGACGAAATTCATCACCCCGGCGAAATTCTCAAGCTGTGAGATGGTCGAGCTGAGCGCCAGCCCCAGCGCCCCCAGCATCAGCCCCGCGATCAGCAGCGCGGGCAGGACGGCCACATAGCCAACCGCCGGAAAGCTGATCCCATAGAGCGCGGCCAGCCCCAGGAACGTGTAGACCTGCACCGCCGAAATCACCGTCGAGGCGATCAGCCGGCACAGCAGCAGCCACCATCGGGGCAGGGGGCTGGTCAAGAGCAGCCGCATCGAGCCCATCTCGCGGTCGTAGACCAGGCTCAGGCTGCTTTGCATCCCGTTGAACAGCACGATCATCCCGCACAGGCCGGGCACGATGTAGATGTCATAGGTGATGTAGGTTTCATAGGGCGGGATGATCGACAGGCCCAGGGCAGCCCGGAACCCGGCGGCAAAGACGATCAGCCAGACCATGGGCCGCACCAGGGCCGCAATGAACCGCCCGCGTTGCCGCACAAAGCGCAGCGCCTCGCGCAGGATGATCGCGCGCAGGGCAATCAGATAGCCGTTCATGCCGGGGCTCCGGTCAGGGTCAGGAAGTAATCGGCCAGAGGAGCCTGGGCGCGCAGGGCTCCGGCGTGGCCATCGGCCAGAATCCGGCCCTGATGCAGCACGATCAGACGGTCGGTATCGCGCACCTCGTCGGTCAGGTGGGTTGTCCACAGCACGGTCAGCCCCTGATCGCGCGCCAGATCGTGGACATGATCGGTGATGCTGCGCCGGGCCTCGGCATCCAGGCCAACGGTGGGCTCGTCCAGCAGCAGAACCGCCGGATCATGGAGCAGACAGCGCGCGATTTCGGTGCGGCGGCGGTGGCCTCCGTTCAGATCGCGGGCACGTTCATGGGCGCGCTCGGCCATGTCCAGCCGGTCCAGAGCGGCGTCAATCCGGTGGCGGGCCCGGCGCCCCGAGAGCCCGTGCAACGCGGCGAAATAGGACAGGTTTCGATAGACCGTCAGGTCCAGATCCAGCGTGCTCTGCTGGAAAACGACACCGATTTTGGCCAGCGCTTTACGCGGATCGCGGGCCAGATCGTGGCCCGCGACAGAGATTTTGCCATGCGGGGTGGTAAACAGCCGCGTCAGCAGGCTCATCAGCGTGGATTTACCCGCCCCGTTCGGCCCCAGAAGCGCGCAGAATTCGCCCGGACGGACGCTGAAACTGACCTGTTTCAACGCCTGTTTCGGCCCGTAGGCAAAGCTGAGATCCTGAACGCTGAGCCCGCTCACTTAATGGTAATCTCCAGCCGCTGGGTTTCCCCGGTCGAGCCGGGCACCTTCAGGTAATAGCTGCCCGGTTTGATCGCGACAAAGCCGATCTCCATCTCGCCGGCCTCGTCGAATTCCACGGAATCGACGCCCAGAGGACGGATCTCCAGCCCTTCGACCACGATCTCATCCACCCAGATGGCGCGGAAAAACTCAGGGCCCACCAGCGCCAGTTCCTGGCTGCCGTCGCCCTGAATTTCGAATTCATAGTAGGTGCCCGACTTCAGCACCCAGGGCGCATCGGCCAGGGGCATTCCGGCGGACAGGATGACGGGGGGCAGGTCCTGTTTGTTTTTCGAGGACAGGATGCCGGCCATGCCGAATTTCATGTCATCGTCGTCGTCATCGGCCAGGGTGCCGGTGGGCAGGGCCAGAGCGGCCATCACGGCCACGATTGCAGAGAAACGCATTTGAAAAGCTCCCAATTGGTTACGGCCGCAGCGCCGCGCCCCAGGGGAAGCGGCCGACCTTGATGGTTTTGAGGGGTTTACGCTTGGCGACGTCGATCACGGTGACGTCGCCGGACACGCCGTTCGTGGTGAACAGCAGCGATTTGTCGGTGTTAAAGGCCATGTGCCACACGCGGCGGCCCACCAGAATGTAGTCTTCGACCTCATAGGTTTCGGCATTCACCACGGCCACATGATTCGAGGGCCCCAGCGCGACAAAGGCGGTTTTCTCATCGCCGGTGAATTCAAAGCCCACGGGCTGCACGCGGTCGGGGTGCACGCCCTGCACCTTGAAGCGGATCTTGGCCTTCTCGGCCTGGGTGGCAACGTCAAACACGCTGACCGTGCCGCCGATTTCGGCACTGACCCACAGCTCGGAGCCGTGGGCGGCAAACTCTGCGTGGCGGGGGCGCGAATCGACCAGCGTATTGGCGAACAGCTGCTGCGTTTGCGTGTCGATCCAATGCGCCATATTGGTGGTTTCCGAGGTGGTGATGGCGATCTTGCCATCGGGGCTGACGGCCATGCCCTCGGGTTCAATCCCAACGTCGATCTGAGCGATCACCGTGCGTGATTGCGTGTCCACAACGGTTGTGATCGCGTCATCTTCGTTGGCGATATAGAGGTGCCGGTCATTGGGGTGCAGCACGAATTGTTCCGGGTCTTCGCCCGAGGGCAGGTTGTGCAGGATTTCCCCGGTTTCAGGGTCCATCACCTGCACCGTATCGCTGTCCGAGGCGCAGATATACACGCGCGAATAATCCTGGCTGAAGGTGATCCCGCGCGGGCGTTCCCCCGTGGGGATGGTGCGGGTCACTTCGAGCGTGGCGACGTCGATCACGCTGACCGTGTCGTCCTTTTCATTGGTGACCCAGATTTCTTCGGCGAAGGCCGCGCCGGGCAGGGCCAGAAGGGCAGACAATAGATATGGTTTCATTCGAAAGCCTCACATTTGGTTTCGGGGCGATCCAGCCCCAGCGTGTCCATCTCTGAGACCTGGTGCAGGAACCCCGGCAAAGGTGCCTGCGCGACCAGAGCCTGACCGCTGACCAGCGCAATGGGCTGGCGCAGTTGGCCGTTCCATGGACGGAAGGACAGGGGCCGGCCCTTGAAACCGGCCAGTTGGAAAGTCTCAGACAGCAGATAGGCGCGCAGGGTCGCTGGATCCGAGCTGCCGGTACGGGTTGCGGCCTCGGACAGGCTGCGGATCGCGGCCCAGGCGGCATAGTCTTCGGGCTGCATGGCGCGGCCGCTCTGTTCGTGAAAACGGTTCTGCATCTGCACCGCGCCCCATTGTTCCACCACCCGGTCCCAGGCCACCGGCACCAGCGCGGTCGAGCCCGCCACCGGCCGCGGCAGCCAGGTGTTAAACGGGATGTAGCGGGCGAAATCATTCAGCTCGTCCGCGACCAGCAGCAGATCGTATGTGCCCAGATCCTGCGTGAACAGCGGCACCTCTTGGGCGGCGTTGCGGCGCATGTCGGCATCAAAGGCCCAGGTTTTCTGCGCGCCGATTTTCAGTCCGAATTTGCGGGCGCTACGGTCCAGCGCGTCGGCCCAGGCCTGATCGCCCGGATGCGTGCCCGCGATCAGCGCCAGTTTGCTCCAGCGTTTGGACTGGACGAATTGCATCAGCGCATCGGCCCGCATCGTCTGGCTGGGCAGGGTGTGAAACAGGTTCGCCCGGCAATCCGCATCGCGCAGGGCGGGGCTGGGATCGGTGGCGTTGAACAGCAGCGCATTCTGCGCGCCGGGCAGGTCCGCGATGGCCTGCATTTCAGCCCCCGGCATGTCCAGCACCAGCATCTGCGAGCGCTCCAGCGCCGCGCGGGCGACGGGCAGGATGTCGGCCTGGGCTGCAACCGTGATCAGCTCCAGCGCATATTTATGCCCCAGAAACCGCCCGGTGGTCATGCTGTCGCGGATCGCCAGCTCGGCCCCGGCCTGGCCCAGGTCTTCGGGGGGGGCGGACAGGTTGGACAGGACCGGCGGGCGATCTTGTTCATGGTGCAGGTAGACAATGCGCAAATCTATATCCGCCGTCGCGGTGACAGCGGAATTCGCCAGCAAAAACAATGCCAGTAGCAAGCATTTCACGAAATATCCTCCCTGATGAGGCCAGCCTAAAGGCACCTTCAGGGGACGTTCCATAGGACCAAAGTCGGGATTCCCGCAGAACCTAAACCAAGGTCGAATATCCCTGGCTGAGGAACACGGGCTAAGACCCGTCACATTCCACAGTTAAGGTGAGGACTTAAGGATGAAACGCACGACTCTGACCGCTCTGGGCCTGATCGCGATGGGCAGCATGGCGCTGGCCCACGGCGATGTGGCCCCGCAGCCCATGAACACCGACGCTCTGCCCGATGTAGGCGAGGAGTGGCTGACCGAGAACCCCTATCGCAGTCTGGGCGATGACGTCTGGCAGGCCGCGATCGAAATCGGCGACAGTGGCTATAACCAGAACTGCGCGCGCTGCCACGGGCTGGGCGTTGTCTCGGGGGGGCTGGCGCCGGATCTGCGCTATCTGGAGGCCGAGGAATTCGGCGATGAATGGTATGTCGAGCGCTTCGTGACCGGCTATACCCAGAACGGGATCACCAAAATGCCGGCCTTTGGCGAATTACTGGGCCAGAAGGCGGCCTGGGCCATCCGCACCTATATCGAAACCCGCCCCGATGATGGCGAGCTGGATGAATACACCCCCCGCCTGAAGGAAATTCGCGATCAGCTGAGCGCGATGGCCGGCGGGGCAGATGGCGACCGGGAGGCTCTGCAAGCAGAATTGCAGGGGATCGCGGATCAGATCGAAACCGGCTCGGGCGCACCGCTGGCCGACAGTGTGGCCTATCGCGCCGCGCGCCTGATTTCGGGTGACGCGCCGGATTATGCGGGCGCTGCCGAGCAACTGACAATCGGACTTTCCGCAACTCACTAGCGGAAAGGCAGGGGGCACATGGTCAGAACGTCTCTCTCCCTCGGACTCTTCGCGAGTCTCTCCTTCCTCGCCGGGACCCATGCCTCGGCCAGATGTGAGGACTATGTGCCCCAGGCAAAACCTCAGAATGCCTCGCGCGATATTGTGGGGCAGGATCTGGATACGATCCGCGAACGCGGTTTCATGACCTTCGCCGCCTACGAGGATTTCGCCCCCTGGTCCTACGAGCAAAACGGCCAGATCAAGGGCGTGGACATCGAAATCGGCCGCCTGATCGCGGCCGATCTGGGGGTCGAGGCGCGGTTCAATCTGGTCTCGGCGGGCGAAACCCTGGATGCCGATCTGCGCAATTGGCTGTGGAAAGGGCCGATTGTGGGCGGGTCGGTGGCCAACGTGATGCTGCACGTGCCCTATGACAGCGAATTTGCCTGCCGGATCGAGCAGGTGGTCTTTACCGGGCAATACCACGTCGAGGAAATCGCGATTGCCTACCGCAAGGACGCCTATCCCGAGCCCGATGAGAAACCGATCCCGGCCTATTTCCGCTTTGACAAGGTCGCGGTTGAAAATGACTCGATCGCTGATTTCTACCTGTCCTCCTTTCCCGGCGGGCAACTGGCCGCGAATGTCTATCGCTATGCCAATTACGAACAGGCCATGGGTGGGCTGGACCGGGCCGAGACAAAGGCCGCGATGGGCCCGCGTGCCCAACTGGAATTCAGCCTGACCGAGGCGATGGACATCCATACCCCGCCGTTGCCGGGCTTTGGCGTGGGCAAATGGACGGTGGGCGTGGGCGTGCATTTCGCGTATCGCCCGCTGGCCTATGCGGTGGATGATGCGATCTATTCGGCCATGCAGGATGGCCGGATTGCCCGGATATTTGCAGACCATGGTCTGACCTTTACCCCGCCCGATCTGCGCTGACGCGACCTTTCTAGGCCTTTGGTCGAATAGCTTTGCCTCTGGTTTCGGGCCTTACTTTTGGTCAGAAGAACAGGAGAATAGCTATGGAACTTAAGGATACTCGCGAGATCTCCGCCCCCCGCGCCGCGGTGTGGCAGGCTTTGCTCTCGGCTGATGTCTTGAAAGAATGCGTGCCCGGCTGCCAGGAAATGACCGGCTCGGCCGCCGACGGGTTTGAGGCGACGGTGGTGCAGAAGGTCGGCCCGGTCAAGGCTACTTTCAAGGGCGCTGTGACCCTTTCGGATATTGTCGAAGGCGAAAGCCTGACCCTGTCCGGAGAGGGCAAAGGAGGCGCGGCCGGCTTTGCCAAAGGCGGCGCGCAGGTGTCGCTGGCCGATAACGGCACCGGCACCCTTTTGACGTATGAGGTGGACGCCAAGGTTGGCGGTAAACTGGCCCAGCTGGGCAGCCGTATCATCGACAGTTTCGCCAAGAAAATGGCCGATCAGTTCTTCGAGCGTTTCCAGACCGCCGTTGAGGGCGACCCCCCCGAGGAAACCACTCCGGCCCAGGCAGTGGCCGCCGCCGCAGAGGAAACGGTGCAGCAGGCCGCCCCTAAGAAAGGTCTGCTGAAACGGATTTTTGGCGGCTGATACGAAGATTTGCTTCAGGGAGGATGCAATGACCAAAGTTACAATGACAGTAAACGGAATATTTCATATTTCTGATGTTGAGAGTCGGACGTTATTGGTTGATTTTTTGCGTTTTGGTTTGGGTTTGAGTGGGACGCAT
>PAPN01000041.1 GCA_002708925.1 Paracoccaceae bacterium | reverse complement strand
CGACGATCCCGATGACCATCAGCTCGGTCCAGCCAAGATCGAACATGGATTAGACCTTGTCTTTTTCGGACTCGGGGGTCACGTCCTTGGCCTCGGCGGCGGCCTGCTCTTCCAGTTCCTTGGTGCCTTCGTTCACGCCCTTCTTGAACGAGGTAATGCCCTTGCCCACTTCGCCCATCAACGAGCTGATTTTGCCACGGCCGAACAGCACCAGCACAACGACGGCGATCAGCAGAAGGCCGGGCAGGCCGATATTGTTAAGCATGTTGTCTCTCCCTTGGTTGGGCTTTCGTTGCGAAGCCCTGCGAAAATCACGTTACGTATCTAATAACGATTGGCCCGCGTTGGAAGAACCAAAGCGCCGCAACGGTGGATTTTTCGTATAGGTGTCAGAAACCTGCCCCTCAGGCCCTGAAATCGGGCGACAGGGAAATCGGCCGATCAGGCCACGGGAAAGACGAAACAGCGATCGCGCCGGAACATCAGCCACAGCGGTTTGCCGGGTTTGGGCAAAAACACATTCGGCACCGTTGCCTTCAGCACCGAGCCGTCGAAATCCATGCGAATCTCGACCAGGCTTTCCGAGCCCATAAAGCGTGCGCGCACCACTTCGCCGCGCGCGGCCACCCCATCCTGAGGCGTCGGCAGAGGGCCCTTACCCCCGCGATCAAAGTCTATCTTCAGGTGCTGCGGACGGATCACAATATCCACCTGCCCGCCATCCGAGACGCCGGGCGCCAGGAACTGGCCAAAGGGCGTATTCGTCAGCGCGCCCTGCACCGTGCTGCGTATCACATTGATATCGCTGAAAAATGCCACGGCCTGTTTGTCCACGGGCGCGTTGTAGATATTGTAGGGCGCGCCTTGCTGAACGATCCGCCCCTTGCGCATCAGGGCAATCTCATCGGCCATGCGCATGGCCTCTTCGGGTTCGTGCGTCACCAGCAGGACGGCGGCGTCCTCTTCTTTGAGCAGCTCAAGCGTCTGATCGCGGATGTCGTCGCGCAGACGGTTATCGAGACCCGAGAAGGGCTCGTCCATCAGCATGATCTTGGGGCGCGGAGCCAAGGCACGAGCCAGCGCCACGCGCTGCTGCTCCCCCCCTGACAGCAGATAAGGGAAGCTGTCGATAAACCGTTTCAGCCCGACCTTATCGAGCAATTCCTCGACGCGGGCGCGTTTGGCCTCTTTGGGGCCGCGCAGGCCAAAGGCGACGTTATCGCCGACGCTCAGATGCGGAAAGAGGGCGAAATCCTGAAACATCAGCCCGATATTGCGGCGCTCGGGCGGGATTCGGAACACGGTGTCGCAGATCAGGCTGCCATCCACATAAATCTGCCCGGTATCCTGCATTTCCACGCCCGCAATCATCCGCAGCGTGGTGGATTTACCGCAGCCCGAGGGGCCCAGCAGGCAGGTCACCTGCCCCGGCATCACACTGAGCGAGACATCATCCACCACCCGTTGCCCGCCGAAACTGCGGACAAGATTGCGAATCTCCAATCTGGGGGCGGGTTGCACGACGCTTGGCCTCTTGCGTTATTCCGATGGATTTTATCGGGCTTTGCAGGCAGATACCAAGCCGCGCCGTGCGACACAAGTCTTAGCAACAGGGCGCAGCATCGCCGTCGGTGGCGCGCTCGAACGGGCTTTCGCCGCCGCAGCCGTCAAAAATGCCGTAATGCGTGGAAAAATCCCCGATAAAGGCGAAATGATCGGCAAATCGCGTGTCCGCCAGCATTTTCCAGGTATTACCGCAGACGGGGAACACCTTGCCGGTTTCGATAATGTGGTGATCGTCCAGCGCAAAGGCATGGGGGGCATGTTCCACGGGGCCCTTGTAGATCACCGCCTGGCCGTAGTCCTCGCAGGCGGTTTCCAGACCGTCCAGTTTGAACAGCCGATAGGTGGCCGAGGTGAATTTCAACGGCGCCACACGTTTTTCCAGCTCGGGGTTTTCGATGGTCAGCGGGCGGTGCGTCACCAGGCGCGGATCGTCAAACCCGGCGCGTTTGGCGAAGGTCAGAAAATCGTTCCAATAAAGCGCCCCGGACAGGCATTCGCCATACAGCACCTCATCTTGCGCCATGGCCAGAGGCACCCGGCGGTCGGCGTAAACATCCGAGAAATACATCTCGCCCCCCGGTTTGAGCAGATGGTGCGCGCCGCGCAGAACGGCCTCTTTGTCGGTGGCCAGGTTGATCACGCAATTGGACACGATCACGTCAAAGCTGCCCGGCTCCAGCCCCAGTTGATCCAGCGTTTCGATATAGCCCTGGTGGAACTCTACATTGTCAAAGCCAAAGCGATCCGCGTGCCAGGCCTGATGACTGCGGGCGATTTCTAGCTGTTCTGGGGTCATGTCCACGCCCACCACGCGGCCCTTGGGCCCCACCAATTGCGCCAGCGCATAGACATCGCGCCCGGCCCCGCAGCCCAGATCCAGCACCCGCGCGCCCTGAAGCCCCAGAGGCATCACCAACCCGCAGCCGTAATAGCGGGTCAGCACCTCATCGTGGATATTGGACAGCACAGATTTCACATAGTCCGGCATCTCATCGGGGGTGCAGCAGGCGTTTGTCTGCAAATCGTCGCTGCCTTGCAGAACCTTGCCGTAATATTCTTGTACGTTTTCGTGTTTCATCCCCGGTCTCTCCGTCTTTGCTGGCCTATGTTTTTCTGACCTGTGCTTTCCCCGCAGACGATAGAGCGCAAAAGAAAACCGGGACAATCCATGATCGCCCCGGCTGACGCAGTTGTGAGGATGGCTTACATCACCGTGTTCGTGGCACCGCCATCCAGCAGCACGTTCTGCCCCACCATGAACCCGGCATGAACCGAGCACATAAAGGCACAAGTCGCGCCGAATTCCTGGGCCGTGCCATAGCGGCCGGCGGGGATTGCGGCCTCTTTTGCGGCGCGGGCCTCATCGGGGGTGATGCCCTGCGCGGCGGCGGTGTTGGCATCCAGCGAAACCATCCGGTCGGTGGCGTGCAGGCCGGGCAGCAGGTTGTTGATCGTCACGCCTTGGCCCGCCACCTGACGCGCGGTGCCGGCCACATAGCCCGTCAGCCCCGCCCGCGCCGAGTTCGACAGCCCCAGCACCGCAATCGGTGCCTTGACCGAAACCGAGGTGATATTGACCACCCGGCCCCAGCCCCGGTCCATCATGCCCGGCACCAGCGCCTTGATCAGCGCGATGGGGGCCAGCATGTTGGCATCCAGCGCCTTGATGAAGTCCTCGCGGTCCCAATCTGTCCACATGCCGGGGGGCGGCCCGCCCGCGTTATTGACCAGAATATCCACGTCCTGCGCCTTTTGCAGCACGGCGGCGCGGCCTTCGGGGGTGGTGATGTCGGCGGCCACGGTCACCACGTCCACACCATATGCGGCGCGAATTTCGGCGGCGGTGGCCTCCAGCGTCTCGGCCCCGCGGGCGTTCATTACCAGATCCACACCGGCCCCGGCCAGCGCCTCGGCGCAGCCCCGGCCCAGCCCCTTGCTGGAGGCACAAACCAGCGCGCGTTTTCCCTTGATCCCCAGATCCATGTGTTTTGCTCCTGCTATGCTTTGGCCCTTAGGTCTAGGGCGCACCCTGCGCCTTGGCAATTGAATTGGCCCGGAAAACTCCGCCGCGTTGACCATAAGCCGCCACAATCCTAGGGTAGGTCAAAGGCTGATCTGCTATTCAGGAACCCCGCCGGAATGACCCGTCATGCGCCCTCTGTTCTGACTCTCAGCGTTCTGCCCGCCACGGCCCTGCGGGTCGAGAACGGGGCCAATATGGGCGATGCGCTGTCCGTGGCCGACGATCTGATGCTGGACGATGTGTATCAGTTGCAGTTTGCCGCCACCCCCGCCCCGCTGCTGCTGGTGCCGCAAGATCACGGGCATTTCAGCATTTCCCAAGACAGCCCCCAGGGCACACCCGGCGCGATGCTGGCGCTGGATGCCTGCCTGACGCTGATGTCGCCGGATGGAAAGACCTCGGAGCTGCTGGTGCTGGTCGAGCTGGAGAGCGATCACATCGCGCGGCTCTATGCGCTGCCGCTGGCGCCGCTTAGCTCGAAAACCGATTACAGCCTGGTTGGGATCGACACGCAGAACGCACGGGCGAAACTGGCGCAGGTGGCCTGCGTGGCCTTCACCCGCGGCACCCATATCACCCTGGCCACAGGCGAGCAGCGCCCGATCGAGGCCCTGCAAATCGGCGACCGCGTGCTGACCCGCGATGACGGGCCTCAGGAAATCCGCTGGATCGGCCAGTCCACCACCCGCGCGGTGGGCGATTTCGCCCCCATCCGCATTGCGGCAGGCGTTTTGCACAACACCCACGATCTGCTGGTCAGCCCCGAACACCGCCTGTTCATCTATCAGCGCAGCGATCAGCTGAACCTGGGCCGGTCCGAGCTGCTGATCCGCGCGCGGCATCTGGTTAACGGCACCACGATCACCCGGCAGGATGGCGGCTTTGTGGATTATTTCCAGCTGCTGTTCGACAGTCACCAGATCATCTATGCCGAGGGCATCGCCGCCGAAACCCTGCTGCTGGACGACCGCACGCGCCCTGCCCTGCCCGCCGATCTGCTGGACGGGCTTGGGGCCCAAGATCTGGATCACGACCCGCGCCAGCACAGCGACATCGAGGTAGACGAGGCACAGATCGACCGATCCAATGTCGTGTCTCTTTTGCGGCGTGCCACCACCGGATAATCGCAGCAAATCATTGCCAAGCCCCGCGCGCGCCAATATATGCGCGGACATGTTGGATACCGCCTCGAACCGCCCCGAATTGCCGCCCGAGATCGCGCGGCGCCGTACCTTTGCGATCATCTCGCACCCGGACGCCGGTAAAACGACGTTGACGGAAAAATTCCTGCTGTATGGTGGCGCGATCCAGATGGCCGGACAGGTGCGCGCCAAGGGCGAGGCACGGCGCACGCGCTCGGACTTCATGCAGATGGAAAAGGATCGCGGCATTTCCGTGTCCGCCTCGGCCATGTCGTTCGATTTCGGAACGTTCCGCTTCAATCTGGTGGACACGCCCGGCCACAGCGATTTTTCCGAAGATACCTACCGGACGCTGACGGCGGTAGACGCGGCCGTGATGGTGATCGACGGCGCCAAGGGTGTGGAAAGCCAGACCCAAAAACTGTTCGAGGTCTGCCGCCTGCGCGACCTGCCGATCCTGACCTTCTGTAACAAGATGGACCGCGAATCCCGCGACACTTTTGAAATTATTGACGAAATTCAGGAAAACCTGGCCATCGACGTCACGCCCGCCAGCTGGCCCATCGGGGTGGGGCGCGATTTCATCGGCTGCTATGACATGCTGCACGACCGGCTGGAGCTGATGGACCGCGCCGACCGTAACAAGGTGGCCGAGTCGATCAAGATCGAAGGTTTGGACGACCCCGAGCTGGAAAACCACGTGCCTGCCGAGCTGATCGACCAGCTGCGCGAAGAGGTCGAGATGGCGCGCGAGTTGCTGCCCGCTTTGGACCCGCAAGCGGTTCTCGAAGGCCACATGACCCCGATCTGGTTCGGCTCGGCGATCAACTCGTTCGGCGTCAAGGAACTGATGGACGGCATCGCCGAATACGGCCCCCAGCCGCAGCCGCAACAGGCCGACCCCCGCGCCATCGCCCCCGAGGAAAAGAAAGTCGCCGGCTTTGTTTTCAAGGTGCAGGCCAACATGGACCCCAAGCACCGCGACCGGGTGGCCTTTGTGCGTCTGGCCTCGGGGCATTTCAAACGCGGCATGAAACTGACCCATGTGCGCACGAAAAAACCCATGGCGATTTCCAACCCCGTGCTGTTCCTGGCGTCTGACCGTGAACTGGCCGAAGAGGCCTGGGGCGGTGACATCATCGGCATCCCCAACCACGGCCAGCTGCGCATCGGTGACACGCTGACCGAGGGCGAGATGATCCGCGCCACCGGCATTCCCTCGTTTGCGCCCGAATTGCTGCAAACCGTGCGGCCGGGCGATCCGATGAAGGCCAAGCACCTGGAAAAGGCGCTGATGCAATTCGCCGAGGAAGGCGCGGCCAAAGTGTTCAAACCCAATATCGGCTCGGGCTTTATCGTCGGGGGCGTGGGCGCGCTGCAATTCGAGGTTCTGGCCAGCCGGATTGAACTGGAATACGGCTTGCCCGTGCGGTTTGAGCAATCACAATTCACCAGCGCCCGCTGGGTCAGCGGCGACAAGGGCGACGTGGACAAATTCGTGCAGGCCAACAAGCAGCACATCGCCCATGACCACGACGGAGACATCGTGTACCTGACCCGCCTGCAATGGGATATCGACCGGGTGGAGCGCGACAATCCCGAAATCAAGCTGACCGCCACCAAGGAAATGCATGGCGACTAAGCCAGGCGCAGGCAGGGCCCGCCCAATACGCCCTGCCGCCCTAGTTCCGCCACAAGTTCCGGCCTAAACTCGACCACACGGATCACCAGAACGGGGCCCGATTCTTGACCTCTGCGCTTATCAGACTTGTAGCGATTGCGGCCCTGCTGCTGATGGCGGCCGGCCTGTCCGCGCCCGCCCGCGCCGCGCAGCCCAGCCTGATGGATTTGCCCTATGGCAGCGATCCCAAGCAGCGTCTGGACGTCTACCTGCCCGCGCACAGACAGGATGCGCCGGTCATCGTGATGGTGCATGGCGGCGGTTGGCGCTTTGGCGACAAATCGCAAATCCCCGCCTGGCGCAACAAGGTGGAACACTGGACCGGCCAGGGCATCGTGGTGGTGACGGTGAACTATCGGCTGCTGCCGCAGGCCCATCCGCTGGAACAGGCGCGCGACGTCGCCCGAGCGCTGGCCTATGTGCAAAGACGCGCGGCGCAATGGGGGGCCTCGGCGCAGCGGCTGGTGCTGATGGGGCATTCGGCGGGCGGGCATCTGGTGTCCTTGCTGAGCGCCGATCCGGCCATGGCCTGGCAAGAGGGCGCGCAGGACTGGCTGGCCACCGTGGCGCTGGATTCGGCGGCGCTGGACCCGGCTGAAATCATGCGCCAGAGCCCCTCGCCGCTGTATGCCCATGCCTTCGGGACAGACCCGTCATATTGGGAACAAGCCTCGCCTCTGGCGCAATTGCAGCCCACCGCGCGGCCGATGCTGCTGGTGTGTTCGTCGCGCAGAACGCTGCCCTGCCCGCAGGCCGAACGGTTTGCCGGGCAGATGCGCGCGCTTGGCGGTCAGGCGCGCACGCTGCCTGTCGATCTGTCGCATCGGTCGATCAATGCCGCAATCGGGCTGCACCCGGTCTATACCGCCGCGCTGGATGCGTTCCTGGCCGAGGCCGGGCTGTGGGCCCCCTGATGCCGGCAGGGCCGCTGCAAAACCGGGTGCTTCCTACCGGCGAGATCGTTGCCATCCCCGCGCGCGGCACGCTGACCGGCAATCGCGGCATTCTGCACGATCGTCAGGGCCGTCTGGGCCGCGCCCGCTGGCGGCACCCCAATTGGGTCTGCTGCGCGCTGGAATTTCGCGGGCGCTATCACGGGCCGATGCCCGATCGCGGCTGGACGGCTTTGTTTTTCCTGGACGAGGCCGTCGCCCTGACAGCGGGCCATCGCCCCTGTCACCAATGCCGCCACGCGGATGCCGGACGGTTTCGGGCCGCCTGGGATCGGGCGCTGGGGCCGGCTGCCACCACCAAACAGATTGACCGGATCCTGCATCCCGCCCGTGTCTCCCGTGATCGTCAGCAAATCCGCCACCAGGCCGAGGCCCGGACCCTGCCGGACGGGTGCTTTGTATTGGGTCAGAGGCCGCTGCTGCTGTGGGGCGATGCGGCCCTGCCCTATAGCCCGCAGGGCTATGCCGCGCCTGTCCGACGTCCGGAGGGGCCCGTCACGGTGCTGACCCCGGCGCCCATGATCGCGGTGCTGCGCGCGGGCTATGCGCCCCGGCTGCATCCAACGGCGCCCGTCCCTCTGCCGTAGGGCGTGGATTGGCTCTTGCTCAGACACGTGGTCCGCGCCATGCTGCCGCCATGAGTGAGCAGAAAAAACAGACCTATAAGAAGGGGTTCCCGGCGATTGTCACGCATATGCAGCAACGTCAGGACGCGCTGGTCTACCACGAAGGAGAGTCCCTGCCGCCCCTGGATATAGAGCTTGATCCGCTGAAAACCCGGACAATGCTGCGGCACGCGCCCGAGCTGGGCAGCTCGCGCAGCAGCTATGCCAGCAAATACCGGGATCTGGCCAAAGAGTTCGACGCCCGCCCCGCGCTGCTGCATCTGCACGGTTTGCTGATTGCCAACATGCGCCGTCAGGACCAGCCGCCGCAGACCGCCGCGCTGTTTGAACGCCTGTGGGCGCAGGAATCCGAATTCCTGCTGGAAAATCTGGATACGCGCTGGCTGGTCTCGGCGGTGACGACCTTTGGCGATCACGGGCAAACGGCGCTTCGGCGGCAGTTGGGGCACTCTTTGTCGGTGCTGTTCGGGATGATGAAGCTTTATGAAACCGAGCGGCTGTATTCCGGCAGGCATCCCGATCAGACCTTCGATCTGAAGACCCGGTCAAATGAAAAACTGGCGATGCAGATGGATCCGTTTTCGCTGACCTCGGGCGGGTTGGACGTGAACATGCTGGGCGCTCTTTGGCAATTGTCCGAGCAAGACCCGCTGATCCGCCCCCTGGCGCAACGGCTGTTGCAGCTTCTGGTTCAGGATGACCGAACGGTGTTCCGGCGGCTTCTGAAAATGCGTGAACGCCGCGCCAAGGCGCTGAAAGAAAAGGGCATTCGCAAAAAATCTGCCCCCAAGGCCAAAATCGCGGCCGAAATTCCGCCGCATCTGATCAAGACCGATCCCCAGCAAATCCGCTGGGGACTCGTGTCTTTGGTCAAGGCTCCGCTGCCCCAGATCGCCGCCTTTGTGGCCTATCATCTGGATCTGGGGGCCGACCGTATTTACCTGTATCTGGACGCCCCCGATCCGGCGACGGTTCAGTATCTGTCGGGGCATCCGAAACTCCAGGTCACCGCCTGTGACGCGGATTTCTGGCAGGCCCAGAAAAAGCCACGCATGAAGGCGCATCAGGTGCGGCAATCCTGGGTCGCCACGCAGGCCTATCAGGATGCGGATGTGGACTGGCTGGCGCATATCGACGTGGATGAATTTCTGCTGCCGCCCCGGCCCGTGCCCGACATTCTGGCCGACGTGCCCGACGATGCCGCCATGCTGCGGATAATGCCGGCCGAGCTGCTGGCGGGCACAGCCGGCGCGGAACAGTTCAAGCTGCAACCCAGCTATGCGGGCCAGCCCAAAGCGGTACGAGAGAGCCTCTATCCCACCTTCGGGGCCCATCTGCCCGGCGGGTTCATCAGCCACCGCGAAGGGAAAAACTTTGTCCGGACGGGGCTGATGGGCATCCGTGTGGGCATTCATGCCTGTTTGCAAAACGGGCGGCAGATCTCGAACCGGGTCAGGCTTGCGGGGGGCTATCTGGGCCATGCCCATGCGCCCAGCTGGGAATTTTTCCGCGATCACATGCAGTTCCGGATGCAGCGCGGCTCTTACCGTAAATCGGATGAAAAGAAGTTCCGCCTGCTTGATATTCTGACCTTCCTGCAAGACGAAGAAGGCGAGGACGGCCTGCGCCTGTTCTTTACCGAAGTCTGCGAGGCCACGCCCCGCCTGACCGAAGCACTGGAATCGCATGACATGCTGCTGCGCTACCCGCTGGATTTGCCCGCCAAACTGGCGCGGCACCTGCCCCCTCTGCCTGCGGCATCCGCAGATAAGGACAGCGCATGAGCCAGCCGAAATGGGGCATCGTCAGCACGGTCAAGGCCCCCACGCGGGAGATCCTGAACTTTTGCGCGCATCATTTGCAGCTGGGGGCGCACCGGCTGTATATCTATCTGGACGATCCGGATAGCGACGCGTTTCAGCCGCTCTCGGAACATCCGAAAATCCGCCCGATTCTGTGCGATGATCGCTATTGGCAGCGCCGCAACGGGCGCCCCGAAAAGCACCAGGTCCGGCAGGTGCAGAACGCCCGCCATGCCTATCGGCGGCGGGTGCAGGTGGACTGGCTGGCGCATATCGACGTGGACGAGCTGCTGTGGCCGCAAACGCCTCTGCCCCGGCAGCTGGCCGCCCTGCCCGCCGATTGCCTGGTGGCCCGCATCCGCCCGGCCGAGGCCCTGGCCAGCCCCGCCCCCTCGGAGCTGACCCATTTCAAGCGTTTCGCGCTGGATCGGGCACGACGAGAGCGCCAGACGCGCCGGCTCTATCCCACATTCGGGCAGCATCTGAACGGGGGGTTTCTGTCTCATGTGCAGGGCAAGCTGATCTATCGCACCGGCATCCCCGGCCTGCGCGCCAAAATCCATAACGTGCTGCTGGACGCGCAGATGAACCCCGGACAGCAGGAACTGACCGGCACCCAGCTGCTGCATCTGCACGCCAAGGATTGGGACAGTTTTTATGCGGCCTTTCTGTTCCGGCTAGAGCGCGGATCGTATCGGGCCGAGCTGAAACCGGGCAGCGGAGGTGTCTCGATTCATCAGCTGTTTACCTCGATTCATGAGGACACCGGCCCCCAGGGGCTGCGCGCCTTCTACGAGGAAGTCTGCACCGCCTCGCCTGCGCTGCTGGACAGGCTGCGCGCCGAAAACCTGCTGTCCAGCCACGCGCTGAATCTGGACGCAGTGCGCAAAAGCCACTTTCCCGCAGCGTAACCTCTCGGCAGATATGGATAGATTGACCCGTGCCCCGGTTTCGGGTACACCGCGCGCACAGGAAGACAGACCTAAGACTGCCACAGGGTTCAACATGGGCCAGCCGGGCCCACCCTTCCACAGACGCTACGGGCCGAAACGTGTCCGTAAACCACGGATACGCATGATAAAATTCTCTGATCTGAAACTCGATCCGAAAGTCCTGAAAGCAATCGAAGAGGCCGGCTATGAAAAGCCGACCCCCATTCAGGCCGGCGCCATTCCTCCTGCATTGGAGGGGCGCGACGTGCTGGGCATCGCCCAGACCGGAACCGGAAAAACCGCCAGCTTCACGCTGCCGATGATCACGCTGCTGGCCAAGGGCCGCGCCCGCGCCCGGATGCCGCGCAGCCTGGTGCTGTGCCCCACGCGGGAACTGGCCGCACAGGTTGCCGAAAACTTCGACACCTATACCAAGCACATGAAACTGACCAAGGCGCTGCTGATCGGCGGTGTTTCCTTCAAGGAACAGGACGCGCTGATCGATCGCGGCGTGGACGTGCTGATCGCCACCCCCGGCCGCCTGCTGGACCATTTCGAACGCGGCAAGCTGCTGCTGACCGGCGTGCAGATCATGGTGGTGGACGAGGCCGACCGGATGCTGGACATGGGCTTTATCCCCGACATCGAACGCATCTTCAGCCTGACGCCGTTCACGCGCCAGACCCTGTTCTTCAGCGCCACCATGGCGCCCGAGATCGAGCGGATCACCAACACTTTCCTGTCCGCCCCCGAGCGGATCGAGGTGGCCCGGCAGGCTACCACCTCGGACACGATCACGCAGGGCGTGGTGATGTTCAAGGCCTCGCGCAAGGACCGTGAAGGCAGCGAAAAACGCAAAGTTCTGCGCGCGCTGATCGAGGCTGAGGGCGAGAATTGCAAGAACGCGATCATCTTCTGCAACCGCAAAGTGGACGTGGATATTACCGCAAAAAGCCTGAAAAAATATGGGTTTGACGCGGCGGCCATTCATGGCGACCTGGATCAGAGCCACCGGATGAAGACGCTGGACGGGTTCCGCGATGGGACGCTGCGGTTCCTTGTGGCCTCGGATGTGGCGGCGCGCGGGCTGGATATTCCCAACGTCAGCCATGTGTTCAATTTCGATGTGCCCTCGCATTCCGAAGACTATGTGCACCGCATCGGCCGGACCGGCCGCGCCGGGCGCAAGGGCACCGCGATGATGATCTGCACTCCGCGCGATGAGAAGAACTTTGAAGCGATCGAAAAGCTGGTCGAGCTGGAAATTCCGCGGCTGGAGAACCCGCTGAAGGACGAAAAGCCGGCCAAACGCGCCACGAAATCCGATAGCGAAGAGAAAGCGCCCCGCGCGAAAAGTTCGCGGTCGAAGAAGACGACCGAAGACGCGCCCAAAGCCGCAGAAGAGCAGCCCAAACCCAAGCGTCAGGACCGGCGGGAGCGTGGAGGGCGCGGCGGACGCGATGTGGTGGGCATGGGCGATCACATGCCCAGCTTTATCGCGCTCAGCTTTGAGCAGCGGCGCGCCGGGTAATCTCAGGTAATTTTCAATGATCCAAAGGGGCGCGCTGACGCGCGCTCTGGATATCTCGGGACCGACCTTTGGCCGGTCCCTCGGGGACGGGGCTGCGCCCCTTTGGCGTCTGTGGCCCGTGCACCGCTTTACATCAGGCGGCTGACCACCACGGTGACTTCGGGTTTTTTGCCGATCTCATCCAGGGCGGTTTTGCGCACCAGGCGTTTGATCTCGGTTTCCAGCTTATCGTCATCCTTGAGCATTTTGCCCTTGGCGCGGCCCAGGAACTGGTCCAGGTCTTCTTCGAGCGCATCGACAAGAGGCGCATTGCCGCGACCGATTTCGGGCAGGCCGCTCAGCTCGCACCACGGCTCACCCAGGGGTTCGCCGTCTTCGTCGATGATCACGGTGACCAGAACATGGCCGTTCAGCGCCATGCGAATCCGATCGCGCACAATGCCATCCAGCGCGCCGATCAGGCAGCGGCCATCCAGATAAGTCCGGCCGGTTTCCACGTATCCCGCCACGCCGGGTTTGTTGCCCGACAGGTTCAGCATCACGCCATTCGGGGCGATAATGGATTGGAATCCATTGGTTTTAGCCAACTTGGCATGTTCGCGCAGGTGACGGTGTTCGCCGTGCATGGGCACCACGATCTGGGGCGAGACCAGCTTGTGCATCTCGGTCAGGTCCGGGCGGTTGGCGTGGCCTGAGACGTGATAGCGGCCCTGAGTGTCATCCACCACATCCACGCCCATTTCGCTGAACTGGTTCATAATGCGGATGACGCCACGCTCGTTCCCCGGAATGGTTTTCGAGGAAAAGAGGAACAGATCGCCCTCTTTCAGCGTGATGCCGTTGTATTTGCCATTGGCCAGCTGCGCGCTGGCGGCGCGGCGTTCGCCCTGGCTGCCGGTGACCAGCAGCATGACGTTTTCGCGGGGCATTTGCACCGCATCCTCGGGCGCAATCACGCTGGGGAAATCGGTCAGCACGCCGGTTTCCACGGCGGCCTGGATCATCCGGCGCATGGCGCGGCCCAGCAGACAGACCGAGCGCCCTGCCCGCGTGCCGGCCTCGGCCAGGGTTTTCACCCGCGCCACGTTCGAGGCAAAGGTCGTGGCCACCACCATCTGTTTGGCCTCGGAGACCAGAGAGGTGATCTCATCGGCGATGCTGGCCTCGGAGCGGCCGGCGACGGGGGTGAACACATTGGTGGAATCGCAGACCAGCGCCTTGACCCCCGGTGCCGCAACCGAGGCCCACAGTTCCGGATCGAACGGTTCACCCACGATCGGGGTGCGGTCCAGCTTGAAATCGCCGGTGTGGATCACGCGGCCCTCGGGGCTGTCGATCACCAGCGCCGAGCTTTCGGGGATCGAGTGCGAGATCGGCAGGAACCCCACGCTGAAGGGGCCCGCCTGCACGGTCTCGGGCCAGGCCGAGGCGGTGGTCACGGATTTTTCCGAGACACCATATTCGGCCAGCTTGTGCCGCGCGATATTGGCGGTAAAGGCCCGCGCATAGATCGGCGCGCCCAGTTTTTCATACAGATGCCCCACCGCGCCCACGTGGTCTTCGTGTGCGTGGGTGATGAACACGGCCTCCAGCTGGGATTTACGCTCTTCCAGCCAGGTGATGTCAGGCATGATCAGATCCACGCCCGGCGTGCTGTCCATATCGGGAAAGGTTACGCCCATATCGACCAGGATCAGGCGCTCTTTGCCCTCAGCCCCATAGCCGTAGACATAGCAATTCATCCCGATCTCCCCTGCGCCACCCAGTGGGAGATAAATCAATCGTTCGCTGCTCATATGTTGCCCTGGTCCTTATTGTATTGGTGAATGACCGTCAGGCCATGGATCGTCAGGAATTCGTCGAAAACGTCGAACAGGGTCTCACCCTGTCCGAAAAGCGGTGCCAGACCGCCGGTCGAGATCACGCGCATTGGGCGATCATACTCTTCTTTGATGTGATCGCAAATGCCGCGCACCAGACCGACATAGCCCCAGAAAATTCCGCTTTGCATACAGGCGACGGTGTTTGTGCCGATCACTTTGTTCGGTTTGGTGACATCCACATGCGGCAGCGCGGCGGCCATCTCGTGCAAGGCCTGAAGGCTGAGATTCACCCCCGGCGCAATCACCCCGCCCACATAGGCACCATCCTGGGCCACCACGTCAAAAGTGGTTGCCGTACCGAAGTCCACAACGATCAGATCCCCGCCATAGCGATCATACGCCCCCGCCGTATTGACCAGCCGGTCAGGCCCAACCTGCGTGCCCGCGTCCACCCGTGGCATGGCCGGCAACAGGCAATCGGGCTTGCCCACCACCAGCGGGCGACAGTTGAAATACCGATCCGCCAGAACGCGCAGATTGAACACCACACGCGGCACCGTCGAGCTGATGATCACCGTATCAATATCCACATGGATATCGTGGTGCTGCAACAGCCGGTCCAGCCAGACGAAATACTGGTCCGCCGTGCGCTGATGATCGGTGGCCGTCCGCAGGGTGCAGCGGATTTTCCTGCCATCCCAGATGGAAAACACGGTGTTGGTGTTGCCGCAGTCAATTGCCAGAAGCATCCCCTGCCTCCTTCAGAAGAAAATTTCAGCCGCCGGGATCACCTCGCGGCCTTTGGGCGTGGATAGGACAATATTGCCCGTCTCGTCCACCGTCTCGAACGTGCCCGTGGTTTCCTGACGCATGGTTCTGGCGGTGATCACCTCGCCCAGGCGGGCCGCATGAGACAGCCAGGCCTGGCGGATCGGCGCAAACCCATAGGTGCGGAACTGCGTCTCAAGCCGGGCATAGGCGGCGGCCAGCAAGGTCAGGAAATCCTCGGGCGGGATGCGGATGCCGGTTTCCCCGAACACGGACACAGGCCGCAGCGCGCCGGGTTCCACCTGCCCGGCCTGCGGCGCGGTGGCCAGATTGACGCCGATCCCGATGGCGATATGGCTGACGCCGCCCGCCCCACCCGCGCTTTCCAGCAGGATCCCGGCCAGCTTTCCGCCCGACAGCAGCACGTCATTGGGCCATTTGAGGCTTAGCAGATCCGAGCGGCCAGTGGCGGCAGACACGGCCTCATAGAGCGCCAGCGAGGCCACGAAAGAGCGCAGCGCGATCTGGTCCGGGGTCTCGGCGGGCCGCATCACCAGCGTGGCCGAGAAATTGCCCTTGGGGTCCGTCCAGGGACGCCCCCGGCGCCCGCGCCCGGCAGTTTGCTGCAATGCCAAGATCCATTCGGGGCCCGTCAGATCGGGGGCGATCCGGGCGGCCTCGGCATTGGTGCTATCGACGGTGGCCAACACGCGGCGGCCATAGCCCTGGGGCCAATCATACATGATCGCAGCCCTCCTTAAAAACAAAGCGACGCGCCAAGGGCGCGTCACCTTTCGATTTACAGACCTGCGTCAATCAGTTGACCAGCGTTGCGGCAGCGGCGGCGGCCACGCCTTCGATCCCAAAGAGATTCACCACACCGATCAGCATCACCGCAGCCGAAGCCATCAGGAAGCCCCACAAAATGGGCGAGCGGTTCTTGTCCAGCGCCTCGCCTTCCTCGCCGAAATACATGTAGTAGACGATCCGCAGATAGTAGAAGGCCCCGATCACCGAGGCAATCACCCCCAGCACCGCCAGCCAGATCAGACCGGCGTCATAGGCGGCCTTCAGCACGTAGAACTTACCGAAAAAGCCCACCATCGGCGGCACGCCGGCCAGGCTGAACATCAGCACCAGAACGGCCAGAGCCTTGGTGGGTTCGCGTTTGGCATATTGGTTCAGCGCCTTGATGTCGGTGACGGGCTGGCCGTCTTTTTCCATCGACAGGATAAAGGCAAAGGTGCCGACATTCATCGCCACATAGATCACCATGTAAACCAGCAGCGCCTGCACCCCGAACGCGGTGCCAGCGGCCAGGCCCATCATCGCATAGCCCATATGCGCAATCGACGAATAGGCCATCAGACGTTTGATATTGGTCTGACCGATCGCGGCAACCGCGCCCAGGAACATCGACAGCACCGCCATCAGCGACACGATCTGCTGCCAATCGGCGACAACCCCGCCAAAGGCATCATGCAACACGCGGGCAAACAGCCCCATCGCCGCCATTTTCGGCGCGGTGGCAAAGAAGGCGGTGACCGGCGTGGGCGAGCCCTCGTAGACATCCGGGGTCCACATGTGGAAGGGCACGGCCGAGACCTTGAACGCCAGACCGGACACCACAAACACCAGGCCGAACAACAGCCCCAGCGAGGCCCGCCCATCCGTGGCCGCCTGAATGATACCCGAGAATTGCGTGGTGCCGGCAAAGCCATAGACCAGCGAGGAACCATACAGCAGCAGGCCCGAACTAAGCGCACCCAGCACAAAGTATTTCATGCCGGCCTCGGTGGATTTGGCGCTGTCGCGGCGCATCGCGGCCACAACGTACAAAGACAGCGATTGCAATTCGAGCCCCATATACAGGGTCATCAGATCCGCCGCGGACACCATCACCATCATGCCAACGATGGCCAGTACGATCAGCACCGGATATTCGAAGCGCAGCAGGCCCTTGCGGGACATGTAATCCTGGCTCATGACCAGAACGGCGGCGCCGCTCAGCAGCATCGTGACCTTGGCAAAACGCGAGAACGCGTCATCGTGGAACATGCCGCTAAAGGCCAGATTGTCCCCCGAACCGCCCAGCCCGATCCACGCGGCAACCAGCACCAATACGATGGCGGTTGCCCAGGTCAGCATGGCGGCCAGCCGGTCCTTGCCGGTATAGACGGCCAGAACCAGCGCCAGCATCGCGTATACCGACAGAAGGATTTCCGGCAGGATAATATTCAGATCAGCCTGGATCATCTCTCAGGGCTCCCGTTTCAGTGCGATGCGGCGACTTGCGTGGCCGAGTGACCATCGGCAAGCGCCAGTTCATAGTTGTGGACCAGCGCCTCGACCGAGGGGCCAATGATATCGGTGACCAGCGCCGGGTAGACCCCCAGCAACAGCGTCATAAAGACCAGCGGCGCAAAGATCGCCTTCTCGCGGCCGGTCATGTCGGTGATCGACTTCAGGCTTTCCTTGATCAGATCGCCCAGCACCACGCGACGATACAGCCACAGCGCATAGGCCGCCGACAGGATCACCCCCGAGGTTGCGAACGCCGCCACCCAGGTGTTGACTTGGAACACACCCATCAGCGTCAGGAATTCCCCAACAAACCCCGAGGTGCCCGGCAGACCAACATTCGCCATGGTAAAGAACATGAAGATCAGCGCATAGGCCGGCATCTTGTTCACCAGACCGCCGTAGGCGTCGATCTCGCGGGTGTGCATCCGGTCATAGATGACGCCCACACACAGGAACAGCGCACCCGAGATAAACCCGTGGCTGATCATCTGGAAGATGGCGCCGTCGATCCCCTGCTGGTTGGCCGCGAAAATGCCCATGGTGACATAGCCCATATGCGCGACCGACGAATAGGCGATCAGTTTCTTCATGTCCTCCTGCACCAGTGCCACCAGCGAGGTGTAGACAATCGCAATCGCCGACATCCAGAAAACCAGCGGCGTCAGCACGTCGGCCCCGACCGGGAACATCGGCAGACTAAAGCGCAAGAAGCCATAGCCGCCCATCTTCAGCAGGATCGCGGCCAGAACCACGGACCCGGCGGTGGGCGCCTGAACGTGCGCATCCGGCAGCCAGGTATGCACCGGCCACATCGGCATTTTCACCGCAAAGCTGGCAAAGAAGGCCAGGAACAGGATGGTCTGCATCCCGCCCACGATGTGAATACCCAGAACGCTGAAACTATCCGAGGCAAACGTGTGGTTCATCAGCGTCGGAATATCGGTGGTGCCCGCATCCGCATACATCGCCACCATCGCCACCAGCATCAGGACAGAGCCCAGGAAGGTATAGAGGAAGAACTTGAACGAAGCATAGATGCGGTTCTTGCCGCCCCAGATGCCGATGATCAGGAACATCGGGATCAGACCGGCCTCGAAGAACAGGTAGAACAGCACCAGATCCAGCGCCATGAACACGCCCAGCATCAGCGTTTCCAGCAGCAAGAAGGCAATCATGTATTCCTTCACGCGCGTCTGAACGCCCCAGCTGGCCCAGATCACCAGCGGCATCATGAACGTGGTCAGCATGACGAACAGAACGCTGATCCCGTCCACGCCCATCTTGTATTTCAGGCCCAGCAGCCACTCGCGTTCCTCGACATACTGGAACCCGGTGTTCGAGGGATCGAACTCGGCCAGAATGAACAGCGACACCAGAAAGGTGATGCCGGTGGCAATCAGCGCCGAATATTTGGCATTGCGTTGCGCCGCGGCATCCTCGCCGCGCAGGAAGATCGCCAGAATGGCGGCCGCCAGCGCGGGAATGAAGGTGACGATGGAAAGAAGGTTATCCATTATTCCGCCCCTCCGGTGAGCGTCATCCAGGTGATCAGAACGGCGATGCCGATCACCATGGCAAAGGCATAGGTAAAGATGTAACCGGACTGTGCGCGCCCAGCCAGACGGGTGAAGAACGGGATGATCCCCATTGCCACACCATTGATCGAGCCGTCGATGACATTGCCATCCCCGCGCTTCCACAAGAAGCGGCCGATTGCCTGTGCAGGACGCACAAAGATGAAGTCATAGATTTCGTCAAAGTACCATTTGTTCAGCAGGAACAGGTACAGCGGACGCTGGATTTCAGCCAGCTTCTTGGGCATTTCCGGGTTCACGATATAGAACCAGATCGCCACCAGAAGGCCCAGGATCATCGCGATGAACGGGCTGACCTTGACCCAGGTCGGAGCGTGGTGCGCCTCGTCCATGACGTGATTGTCGGGGTGCATGAAGATCGCGCCCTGCGGAGCCATTGCATGGATCTCGCCATGGTCAGCGGCGTGATCGTCATGGGCATCGGCTGCGGCGTGATCGTCATGCGCCTCACCGTGCCCTTCCGAGGCCTCAACGTGGTGATCGGGGATACCGAAGAACTTGTTCACGCTGTGATGGTCGCCAAAGAAGCTGTTATACCAGATCATCCCCGAGAACACGGCCCCCAGCGCCAGAACGCCCAGCGGCACCAGCATGACCATGGGGGATTCATGCGCGTGCTCATGCGTGTGTTTATCGCCGCGCGGTTTGCCCCAGAAGGTCAGGAACATCAGGCGCCACGAATAGAACGAGGTGAACAGAGCCGCGACAACCAGCATCCAGAAGGCATAGCCACCTTGCGTGCCGGCCCAGGCGCTTTCGATCACGGCGTCCTTGGACAGGAAGCCCGCGAAACCGATATGAGTCAGCGGGATACCAACGCCGGTGATGGCCAGAGTGCCCAGCAGCATCGCCCAGAAGGTATAGGGCAGCTTTTTACGCAGACCGCCATAGTTACGCATGTCCTGTTCGTGGTGCATCCCGTGGATCACCGAGCCCGCGCCCAGGAACAGCATCGCCTTGAAGAATGCGTGGGTGAACAGGTGGAACATGGCCACGCTGTAGACGCCCACACCAGCGGCCACGAACATATAGCCCAGCTGCGACATGGTGGAATAGGCGATCACGCGCTTGATGTCATTCTGCACCAGGCCGATGGTGGCCGCAACGAAGGCCGTGGTGGCCCCCAGGAAGGTGACGAAGCCCATGGCCTCAGGCGCGTATTCCATCAGCGGCGACATGCGGCAGACCAGGAACACCCCCGCCGTCACCATGGTGGCCGCGTGGATCAGGGCCGACACCGGGGTCGGGCCCTCCATCGCGTCCGGCAGCCAGGTGTGCAGGAACAGCTGCGCCGATTTACCCATGGCACCCACGAACAGCAAGAAGGCCAGCAGGTTCGCCGCGTTCCATTCGGTCCACAGGAAATGCAGCTCGGTTTCCGCCAGCTCCGGGGCGGCGGCAAAGATCACGTCAAAGCTGATGCTGTCGGTCAGATAGAACAGGCCGAAAATCCCCAGCGCAAAACCGAAATCGCCCACACGGTTGACGACGAAGGCCTTGATCGCGGCGGCATTGGCCGAGGGTTTCTTATAGTAGAACCCGATCAGCAGGTACGAGGCCACGCCCACGCCTTCCCAGCCAAAGAACATCTGCACCAGGTTATCCGAGGTCACCAGCATCAGCATGGCAAAGGTAAAGAAGGACAGATAGGCGAAGAAACGCGCCTTATAGTGCTCGTGATGGCCCCAGTTGTCGTCATGGGCCATGTAGCCGAACGAGTAGAGGTGCACCAAAGCCGACACGCTGGTCACAACGATCAGCATGATCGCGGTCAGCCGGTCCAGACGGATCGACCATTCGGTGCTCAGGCTGCCGGACTGGATATAGTCCAGAATGTGGATGTGTTTGACGGTGCTGGCGTCCAGCCCCAGAAAGGTGACCCAGGACAGCGCACAGGCCAGAAACAGCAGGCCGGTGGTAACGAACTGAGCGCCCTTTTCACCGATCAGCCGCCAGCCGAAACCTGCGATCAGCGCCCCAACCAGCGGAGCAAAGAGGATAACGGTTTCCATATCTCTTTACCCTTTCATCACGTTGATGTCTTCGACGTCGATCGTTCCGCGGTTCCGGAAGAAGACGACAAGAATGGCCAGCCCGATCGCGGCCTCGGCGGCGGCGACGGTCAGCACGAACAGCGTGAACACCTGCCCCACCAGATCCCCCATGAACGAGGAGAAGGCGACAAGGTTGATGTTGACCGACAGCAGCATCAGCTCGATCGACATCAAGAGGATGATCACGTTCTTCCGGTTCAGGAAGAGGCCAAAGATACCTATGACAAACAGCGCAGAGGCCACTGTCAGGTAGTGTTCTATACCAATCATTTTTCCCTCGGGTCCTTATTCTTCCAGTGGCGGCCTTACAGGCCCTGCCCCGGTTTCACGTCTTTCAATTCCATGGCTTTTGCCGGATCGCGGTACATCTGGGCCAGCACGTCCTGGCGCTTGATGTCCTTGCGGTGGCGCAGGGTCAGCAGGATCGCCCCGATCATCGCAACCAGCAGGATCAGGCCGGCCAGCTGGAACAGCAGGAAGTATTT
>PAPN01000040.1 GCA_002708925.1 Paracoccaceae bacterium | reverse complement strand
TCCGATCATCATGATCATCTGGCGGCCTTCCATCTTGGGCATGTTTTCCACCTTGCCCAGGTTCAGTTCCTTGACGTCGGCGGCCACACGTTCCAGCAGCTCTCGGCCCAGGTTTTGGTGCGCCATTTCACGGCCCCGGAAGCGCAGGGTGACCTTCACCTTGTCGCCTTTTTCCAGGAATTTCACCACGTTCCGCATCTTTACGTCATAGTCATGCGTATCCGTGTTGGGACGGAACTTGACCTCTTTGACTTCGATGATTTTCTGTTTTTTACGCGCCTCGGATTCACGTTTTTGCTGTTCGTATTTGAACTTACCGTAATCCATGATCTTGCAAACCGGAGGGGTTGCATTGGGCGAGATTTCCACAAGGTCCAGCCCGGCCTCTTCGGCCATGGCCAGGGCCCGTTGCGGGGAAACGACGCCAACATTTTCGCCATCCGCGCCGATCAGGCGAATTTCGGGGGCGCGAATACGGCCATTGGTCCGGGGGCCGGTGTCGCGTGTGGGTGGCGCGTTATGAGGTCTGCGGGCTATGGGTTCGTTCCTTCGATAATTAACGAAATTTGAGGCCGTAACGTAGACGTCCGAGGGGCTTTCTTCAAGCGGCAAATCCTTGCTTGTGACGCATTTGTCGGGCTTTTCCCCTTGTACCTTTGCACCCGCAGCAGCATTCACTTAGACGCATCGGGTGTTGTGTGCCGCAACGCCCGCCATAAGAGGAAAGCCAATCATGAAAAGCATTATCGGGATCATCGTTATCGCAGCCATCGCGATTGCGGGGTATTTTTTCCTGATCAAACCCGAAGCAGAAGCGCCCGTAGCGCCCCAGCCCGCGGTCGAAGCTCCGGTCGAAGCCCCGGCTGAAGAGACCGTCGAGGACACCGTTGAAGATGCGGTGGCCGACGTTGAGGACGCCGTGGAAGAGAAAGTCGAAGAGGCTGTCGACGCTGCCAAAGATGCTGTCGAAGAGGCCGTTGAAGACGCCAAGGAGACCGCCGACCAGGCCGTCGAGGCCGTTGAGGACGCGGTTGACGATGCCGTTCAGTCCGTGACCGACAAGGTCAAAGAAGCCGTCACGGATACGGCGACCGACTCGGCCGAGGATATCGCCAAGGACGCGGTTGAGGGCGCCGTCGAAGACTCTGCCTCGTCGGCCACGGATGCCGTGACCGATGCGTTGAAAGACGCGGTTCAGGGGGGCTCGAACTAATTCGGGCTTCCGGGCGTGAACCGGGCATGAAAACGAAAACGCCGCGCTATCCTGCGCGGCGTTTTTATATGGACCCGGCGAAAGCCCGGCCAGAGCGGGCCAGGATCAATCCAGAAAGGCTTTCTCGACCACGTAATGGGCAGGTTTCGAGTTCGCGCCTTCCTCCAGCCCGTATTCCTCGAACATCTCTTTCAGTTCCAGGTTAAAGGCCAGGTTGCCGCAGATCATTGCGCGGTCATGTTCAGGATTCAGCGGTTCGACCCCCAGATCGGCAAATGCCTCGCCCGAGCGCATCAGATCGGTGATCCGGCCCATCTTGGGGCTTTGTTCGCGAGTGGTGGTGGGGTAGTATTTGATCTTCTTCCAGAAGCCTTCGCCGATCAGCTCGTTCAGCAGCTCGTCCTCTTTCAGCGATTCGATCAGCTCGGCACCATAGGTCAGCTCGCCTGCCTCGCGGCAGGTGTGGGTGATGATCACCTCGTCGTAATCCTCATAGGTTTGCGGCTCGCGCAGCAGGGATGCGAAGGGCGCAAATCCGGTGCCGGTGGCAAAGAACCAGATCCGTTTGCCGGGCAGCAGCGCGTCATGCACCAGGGTGCCGACGGGCTTGGGGCGCAGGATGATTTCATCCCCGACCTGGATATGCTGCAATTTGCTGGTCAGCGGGCCATCCTGCACCTTGATCGAGTAGAACTCCAGTTCTTCGTCCCAGCTGGGCGAGGCAATGGAATAGGCGCGCAGCAGCGGTTTTTGCTTGCCGGTCTTGGGGTCGGGATCGCCCATCAGGCCGATCATCACAAACTCTCCCGAGCGGAACCGCAGCGACGCCGGACGCGTACAGCGGAAAGAGAACAGCCGGTCCGTCCAGTGTTTGACTTCGGTTACGGTCTGGGCGTCGGGCAGGGTGGGAACTTTGACAGCTTTCGCTTCGGTCACGGGTTTTATCTCGGTCATGGGTCTCGTTCGCTGGTGGTCTAAACCAGCATCCTCCAGTTATCTTTGATCCATATCAGATGGAAGAGGTCGAATGGTCTCAGCCCGCGCGGACGCGGGATTGGTAGTCATGCGACTGCCAGTCTGCACGGAACAGCCATTCCTCGGCGGGTTGGCGGGCGGCCAGATCGTCGCTGATTTCCACCTCGTCAAAGCCCGCGCGGCGCGCCATGGCGTATTGGTCGGAAATCACGTGCCCCTTGGCGCGCAAACGGCCGGTATAGCCCATCAGGCGCAAACGCCGCGCGATGGTAAAGCCGCGCCCGTCGGCAAAGCTGGGGAAATCCACGCGGATCATCTCTAGCCTATCCAGACGCGCCGCCAGATCCGCCGGATCCGCATCCGAGCCCAGATCCACCGACAGCACGTCATTTGCGGCCTCGCCCAGGGCGGTAAAGCCAGCGGTCCAGTTATCAGGGCCAAAGCCCGCATCCGTCACGATCACGCTCATTGCGCTGCTCCTGTTCTAACCATTTTGCCATCCACGATATGGATGCCGCATTCTTCTTTGTTGCTGCCGCGCCAGCGGCCTGCGCGTTCGTCTTCGCCCGGTTTCACCGGCGAGGTGCAGGGGCGGCACCCGATCGAGGGGTATCCCCTGGCCACCAGCGGGTGCCGGGGCAGGCGGTTGTTGATCAGGTAGTCCTGAACGTCGCCCTTATCCCAGTGCGCCAGCGGGTTGACCTTGATCCGGCGATCCTCTTCGCTTTCGAAGAACTCCAGCGTGGCCCGGCTGCCCGCCTGAAACCGTTTGCGCCCGGTGATCCAGGCATCAAACCCGGACAAGGCCTTTTCCAGGGGCCGGGTTTTGCGCAGGTCACAGCACGCATCCGTGTCGCGCAGGTTCAGCGCGCCGTAAGGATCCTCAGCCTCGACCTCGGCGGCATCGGCGCGGATTACGCGCACATCCGTCAGGCCCAGCTTTTCGGCGACCTCTTGCTGGTATTCCAGCGTTTCAGGGAACAGCATCTGCGTGTCGATGAACAGCACCGGGGTGGTGCGATCCACCACCGCCACCATGTGCAGCAGCACCACCGATTCCGCCCCGAACGAGGATACCATCGCGATGCGCCCCACCTGCGGATCAGACATGGCGCGTTTCAGCACCGCGCTGGCGGCATGGTGCTGATAGCGCCGGTTCAGATGCGCGACACGCTCGGGGATCGAGGTCAGCGGTTGCTCAAGCGGCATTTTTCTTCGCGGCCTCCGGATAGAGCGCGGCCTTGAACGGATCGGCCCCCACCCGGCGATAGGTTTCCAGGAAGGTTTCCTCGGTCCCTTCGCGCAGGTCCAGATAGGCGCGGATGATCCGCTCGATCGCGTCCACAACCTGATCATAGGCAAAGCCGGGGCCCGCGCGCTGACCGATCGTTGCATCCTGCGTGCCATCGCCGCCCAGGGTGATCTGGTAGTTTTCCACGCCCGCGCGGTCCAGACCCAGGATGCCGATATGGCCCACGTGGTGGTGACCACAAGCGTTGATGCAGCCCGAGATCTTGATCTTTAGCGGGCCGATTTCATGCTCCAGCTTCAGCTCTTCGAAACGGGTGGCGATCTTCTGCGCCACGGGGATCGAGCGGGCGGTGGCCAGTGCGCAGTAATCCATGCCGGGGCAGGCGATGATGTCGCTGATCAGGCCCACATTGGCGGTGGCCAGATCCACCGATTTCAAAGCGGCGTGAAGCGCGGGCAGGTCCGATTTGTGGACATGCGGCAGGATCACGTTCTGCTCGTGGCTGATGCGCAGCTCGTCATGGCCGAATTTTTCGGCCAGATCGGCCAGCGCGCGCATCTGATCGCTGGTGGCATCGCCGGGGGTGTCGCCGTGTTTCTTGATCGACACAGTGACGATGGCATAGCCGGGGGCCTTATGCGCAGTCAGGTTGGTATCGGCCCAGGACCGGAACACAGGGTCGGCGTCATAGGCGGCTTGATAGGCATCCTCGGGCGCGTTGCGGAAGGCAGGCGGGGTGAAATGGGTTTCGATCTGGGCCAGTTGATCCTGATCCACGCCGCTGAATTGCGGACGGATCAGCGCGAAACGCTCGTCAACCAAGGCGCGGTATTCGTCCAGACCATTTTCATTGACGGTGATCTTGATCCGCGCCTTGTACTTGTTATCGCGGCGACCCAGCAGGTTATAGACCTGGACGATGGATTCCAGATAGGGCAGCAGGTCAGCCGCAGGCAGGAAGTCATTGATAATCTTGCCAATCACCGGAGTGCGTCCCAGACCGCCACCGACGAAGATGCGATAGCCGACGGTGCCGTTCTGTTCCACGATCTGCACGCCGATGTCATGCGAACGCACCACCGCGCGGTCGTTTTCCGACCCGATGACAGCGATCTTGAACTTGCGCGGCAGGAACTGGAATTCGGGGTGGTCGGTGGACCACTGGCGGATCAACTCGGCCACGGGGCGCGGATCGGCCACCTCGTCCGCGGCGGCACCGGCAAAATGGTCCGAGGTCACGTTGCGGATCGTGTTCCCCGAGGTTTGCAGCGCGTGCATGTTGACCTGAGCCAGCGCGTCCAGAATATCCGGCACGTCGGGCAGTTTCGGCCAGTTGTACTGGATGTTCTGACGGGTGGTGAAGTGGCCGTATCCCTTGTCGAACTTATCCGCAATAAACGCCAATTGGCGCATCTGAGCGCTGTTCAGCGTGCCATAGGGGATGGCGACGCGCAGCATATAGGCGTGCAATTGCAGATACAGGCCATTCATCAGGCGCAGGGGGCGGAACTCTTCCTCGGTCAGGTTGCCGGCGATGCGGCGTTCGACCTGTTTGCGGAATTGCGCGTTGCGGGCTGCCAGGAAATCGTGATCGAAATCTGAGTAGCTGTACATCAGTTGGCCTCCGCCTGTTTGCCGTGGAAATAGTTCGAGGGGCCGGTGCGGCGGAAATCCTCGCGAAAATGGGTGGGCTCGGGGCCGGTGTCGCCTGCGGTGACGTCAGCCAGATAGGCGCCGACGATCTGATCTTGCTGGCGCTCGGCCTCCAGCAGGCGCAGCTGAGCGTGGGCCTCATCGTCGAGCAGTTCGGCCTCGGACATGTGCCGGGTCCAGCTGTCGGCCTGGGTAAAGTACACGACATCACCCTCGAGCAGGGCGTTGGCGGTCACCACCTTGGGAGTAAAAGCGCGCGGCATCGGAAGTATCCTTC
Source organism: Paracoccaceae bacterium (assembly GCA_002708925.1). GTDB lineage: Bacteria > Pseudomonadota > Alphaproteobacteria > Rhodobacterales > Rhodobacteraceae > Thalassobius. The sequence continues at coordinate 14,813 of PAPN01000040.1, read as the reverse complement.
GGCTTGGGAAGATGTTTCGTTTGTTCGATTGACTTGGGGGTTAATATAGAAAATATTCCCCAATATGCGCTATATGCGGGAAGAAATAAGGACGCATGTCACATGTTGCGCCGCAGCGCGGGTGATTTGTTCTGCATTTGATGGAGAGACGGAAATGTCGGTTCGGATAGACGAAACGGATAGAAAAATCCTTATGGAGCTTCAGCGCGATGCGGGGCAGTCTTTGGATGAAATCGCCCGCAAAGTCGGCTCGTCCAAGACGCCGGTGTGGAATCGTATCCGCAAGATGCGCGAGGGCGGCATCATGGGGCCGCAGACCGTGGTGCTGGATGCCGAGAAACTGGGGTTTGATGCGTGTTTCTTTGTGTTGATCCGGACCTCGGAACACGAGGCCGATTGGCAGGCCAAGTTCCTGAAAGCATTACGGGATCGCCCCGAGGTGCAAGAGGCGCACCGGCTGGCCGGCGACATTGATTATATTCTGAAAGTGCGGGTGAAAAACGCGCGGGCCTATGATGTGTTCTATCAGTCGCTGATCGCCGAGGTGAAAGTGCATAACGTCACGGCGCTGTTGTCGATGGAAGAGATCAAGTCGACCACGGCGCTGCCGCTGTAGGGCAGGCTGGGGCGCTGCCCCAGACCCCGGAGTATTTGGATCAAAAAGAAGGCAGCCGGTGGGGCTGCCTGCAAGGTTAGTCGGTCAGTTTGATCAGGGCGTGGCGTTTTTTGCCGGCCGAGAGTTTGACCGGGGAGGCCAGGGCGCCTGCGTCCAGCATCAGGCCGGTGTCGGTCAGGGGCTGGTCGTCGATTTTGGCACCGCCTTCGGCGATCAGGCGTTTGGCCTCTTTGCCGGATTTGGTCAGGCCTGCGCGGACGATGGCCTGGACGATCGAGAGGCCCTCGCCCAGGTCGGCGCGGGAGATTTCCACGGTGGGCAGGTCGTCTCCGACGCCGCCTTTTTCAAAGACTTCGCGGGCGGTTTTGGCGGCGGCGGCGGCGGCTTCGGCCCCGTGGCACAGGGTAGTGACCGCATTGGCGAGGATGGCTTTGGCCTCGTTGATTTCGGCACCTTGAAGGGCGCCCAGGCGGTCGCATTCCTGTACGTCCATTTCGGTGTAAAGCTTCAGGAACCGGCCCACATCGGCATCGGTGGTGTTGCGCCAGAACTGCCAGAATTCGTAAGGAGAGCGCATTTCGGCGTTTAGCCAGACAGCTCCGTCCGCCGATTTGCCCATTTTCTTACCGTCCGAGGTGGTCAGCAGCGGCGAGGTCAGCCCGTAGATTTCATGGTCCAGAACGCGGCGGGTCAGGTCGATCCCGTTGACGATATTGCCCCATTGATCCGAGCCGCCCATTTGCAGCAGGCAGCCATAGCGCCGGTTCAGTTCCAGGAAGTCATAGGCCTGGAGGATCATGTAGTTGAATTCCAGAAACGAGAGCGATTGTTCGCGGTCCAGGCGCGATTTCACCGATTCAAACGACAGCATCCGGTTGACCGAGAAATGCCGCCCGATGTCGCGCAGGAAATCCAGGTAGTTCAGGCCATCCAGCCATTCGGCATTGTTCAGCATCAGCGCCGGCGTGTCGGCGCGGTCATAGTCCAGATACTTGGCGAAGACCTGTTTGATGCCCGCGATGTTGTCATCAATCTGGCCGGCGGTCAGCAGGGGGCGTTCATCGGCGCGGAAAGACGGATCGCCCACCTTGGTGGTGCCGCCGCCCATCAGGGTGATCGGCTGGTGGCCGGTTTTTTGCAGCCAGCGCAGCATCATGATCTGGATCAGACTGCCCACATGCAGCGACTTTGCCGTCGCGTCAAAGCCGATATAGGCGGGCACCACCCCCTTGCTCAGCGCCTCATCGAGGCCCTGATAATCGGTGCAATCGGCGATAAAACCGCGTTGCATCATGACGGTCATGAAGTCCGATTTGGGATGGTAGGTCATCGTGTCTGTTCCTATTGAGCGTTGCGCGGCTTTGTATAGTGTGCATTAGGGGCAAGCGAAACCAGTTTTCGGCGGGGTTTGGGTATGAAAACGCAATCAGAACAATGGGTGCTGGGCACGATGTCGGGGACATCTCTGGATGGGGTGGATGCGGCCATGGTGCTGACCGATGGCGTGCGCATTCTGGATTTCGGCGAAAGCGGCTATCGCCCCTACAGCCCCGAAGAACAGGCGGTGTTGCGCGCCGCCCTGGGCAAATGGCCGATGGAAGAGGGCACGGCGCTGGCGGCTCAATTGGTCGAGGATGCGCATCTGGATCTGTTGCGGCGCATCGGCGGGGCGGCTCTGATCGGGTTTCACGGGCAAACCCTGGCGCATGACCCCGACGGGCGCGGCACCCATCAGGTGGGAAATGGCGCGCGCCTGGCCGAGGAATTGCGCATTCCCGTGGTCTGGGATTTCCGCTCGGCTGATGTGCGGATGGGCGGGCAGGGGGCACCGCTGGCCCCGTTCTATCATTTCGCCTGTGCGCAATGGATCGGCGCACGCGCCCCTCTGTGTTTCCTGAATCTGGGCGGGGTGGGCAATCTGACCTGGGTCGATCCGTCCCGCCCCGGCCCGGAAACGCCGGGGGCTTTGCTGGCCTTCGATACCGGGCCTGCGAATGCGCCTTTGAATGATCTGATGATGCAGCGCCGGGGCGAAGCCTTTGATCGCAACGGTGCGCTGGCGGCGCAAGGGGATGTGGTGGCCGGTGCATTGGAACTGTTCCTGGAGGATCTCTATTTTCGCAAAATGCCGCCCAAATCCCTGGATCGAGATGCCTTTGCCGACATGCTGGATCTGGTCCGCGAACTGGACGATGCCGATGCTGCCGCCACAATGACGGGTATGGCTGCCGCGGCCGTGATGCAGGGCACCGAGCATTGCCCCACGCCCCCCGATCAGATTCTGGTGACAGGCGGCGGGCGTCACAATCCGGTGATGATGGAAATGCTCCAAGCCGGCCTGGATTGCCCCGTGCGTCCGGTGGAAGAAGTCGGGCTGGATGGCGACATGCTCGAAGCCCAGGCCTTCGCCTATCTGGCTGCGCGGGTCCAGCGCGGGCTGCCTACCTCTTGCCCGGCCACAACCGGCGTGCGGGCATTGGTTGGCGGGGGCGAGCTGTCTTTCCCATCTTACTGACCTGCGCGCGCAGACGCGCTCGGCGCGTTATGAGTATTTTTGTCAGAAAGAAGCAGTTTACGCGCCTCTGATTTCTTTTTGATGTAAATACTCCGGGGGAAGGCCGCAGGCCGTGGGGGCAGCGCCCCCATCTGCCCCTTAATCTGGCGGGATTCAGGCTGAGCAGCTGGCACCGCCGAGTACGCAGAATTTGGCGCAATGGGGGTGGTTGAGGGCGACGTCGCGCTCTGCCTCGGCCAGGGTGGTGCCCAATTCGAATTCGGGCTCATATGCCAGCAGGGTACAGGCCAGCACGGTGGGGGACTGGGAGCCTTTGCGTTTCACCACCATACGGGACGAGGCGCACATGACATCGTTGGGGGATTTGTTCAGGATGTCCCAGCAGGCGGTGGTGATCTCGGGGACTTCGGCTGTCATGTCCATTTCCGGGAATAGCACGCATTGTCCAGGGTTGTCTGCGTCGATATCATAGCAGCGTGACTGGAACAGGTGCCGGTATCCTGTGCGGGCGGCGGCATCGCTTTCGTGCCACAGGGCGCGGCCTGCCACGGCCATGGGCACGCCTGTATCGCGCAAAAAATCCATGCCCTTCAGGGTTTTGGCAAAGCTTCCCTGGCCGCGTTCGGCATCGTGGCGGGGTTCGTCCCAATGATCCAAAGAGATGCGCAGCGTCAGCTTGCCGGGGAAGGCGGCGTTCAGCTCGGCGATGCCTGCGCGCATGGTGGGGCGCATCATCGGCAGCATGGCGTTGGTCAGGATCAGCACCGCATAGCCCGCCACAAGCGCCCGGCGCGTTATCTCGATGATTTCGGGGTTCATGAAGGGCTCGCCCCCGGTCAGGCCGATTTCATGCACGGGCCAGTTGCGGGCTTTCAGCTGCGCCAGATAGTCCGAGACCTCATCCGCGGTCATATAGACCAGCGCGTCATTCGTCGGAGAGCTGTCGATATAGCAGTTCAGGCAGGTGATGTTGCACAATGTGCCGGTGTTGAACCACAGGGTTTCGGGGCGGGTCAGCGCCACGCTGGCGCGGGTCTGCCCGTCTGCGGTGACAGCAGGGTTCTGGAACTTGCCGGCATTGGCTGTCTCGACTGCGTGATCTTTCATGACTTTCCCCGATCTGTTCAAAGGCCAAGCTAGCCTGCCGCCCAACCGCAGGAAAGAGCAGCCTTTTGCGCCTGACACCATTGTGAACCACTGGTGACGTGCTACACCTCTGTCTGAGGCTGACAGAAACGCGAAAAGGAAACGGCCATGGTGTCACGCATCATTCCAGTGGATGCTTTCGATCTGGTTGTCTTTGGCGGCACCGGCGATCTGGCGCGGCGCAAGATTCTGCCGGCGTTGTTTCGCCGTTTTTGCGCCGGTCAGATGGCCGAGGGCACGCGGATCATCGGTGCGGCCCGGACCCAGATGGACGATGTGGAGTATCGCGCTTTCGTGGCCGAGGCTCTGATCGAGTTCAACGCGGGCCACCGCAGCTGCGAGCCCGACACCATCAAGCAATTCCAGGAAATCCTGTCCTATGTGACCCTGGACGCGCGGGGGGGGCAGGGCTGGCAGGCGCTGGCCGATAAAATGCATCCGGGGCAGGTGCGGGCGTTTTATTTCTCGGTCGGGCCCAGCCTGTTCGGAGATCTGGCGCAGAGGCTGCATCAATATGGGATGGCCGATAGCGACACACGGATCGTGGTGGAAAAACCCTTTGGCCGCGATCTGGAAACGGCCAGAGCGCTGAACAAATCCCTGGCCGATCACTTCGACGAAAGCCAGATTTACCGGATTGACCATTACCTGGGCAAGGAAACCGTCCAGAACCTGATGGCGATCCGCTTTGGCAATATGCTGTTCGAACCGCTTTGGAACAGCCAGTATGTGGATCACATCCAGATCACCGTGGCCGAAACCGTGGGGGTCGGCGGGCGCGGGGATTATTACGACCGCTCTGGCGCGATGCGGGACATGGTGCAAAACCACCTGATGCAGCTTTTGTGCCTGATCGCGATGGAGCCGCCCTCGCAATTCGATCCGGACGCGGTGCGCGATGAAAAGCTGAAAGTTATCAGAGCATTGGGCCAGGTCTCGGCCGATCAGATCGTGCGCGGACAATACCAGGCCGAGGAGGACAAGCCCGGCTATCTGGACCATGTCGAAAATCACGGCTCGACCACCGAAAGCTTCATTGCGATGAAGCTGCATATCAGCAACTGGCGATGGGCGGGCACGCCGTTCTATCTGCGCACGGGCAAGCGCCTGAAGGCCCGCACCAGCGAAATCGCGGTCGTATTCAAAGAGGCCCCGCATAACATCTTTGCCGAGGACAGCGGCCGCCACCGCAATATCCTGACGATCCGGCTGCAACCGAACGAAGGCATTGATCTGGACGTCACAATCAAGGAGCCGGGACCGGGGGGGATGCGCCTGGTGGATGTGCCTCTGGACATGACCTTCTCTGAGGCGCTGGGGCCCGAGGGCGAGGATATTCCCGACGCCTATGAGCGCCTGATCATGGATGTGATCCGCGGCAATCAGACCCTGTTCATGCGCGGCGATGAGGTCGAGGCCGCCTGGGCCTGGACCGATCCGATCATCTTGGGCTGGGAAGAGCGGCGCGATCGCCCCATCCCCTATGAATCCGGCAGCGCCGGTCCGGACGAGGCTCTGGCGCTGATGCATCAGGACGGGCGCAAATGGCGGGACATCCGGACATGAAACTGATCGAATATCCAGACCGGGACATGCTGGCAATCGACCTGGCCCAGATCCTCGCCGGAGAGCTGACCGCAACCTTGCAGCATGAAGACCGCGCCACGCTGGTCGTGCCCGGCGGCACCACGCCGGGGCCGATTTTCGATGCGCTATGCGCGGCCGATCTGGACTGGGCGCGCGTGGATGTGATGCTGAGCGACGAACGCTGGGTGCCCGAGGATCACCCGCGCTCGAACACGGCGCTGCTGCGCAAACGGCTGTTTGTGGGGCCTGCGGCGCGGGCGCATCTGTTGCCGCTTTATGCGCCTGCCGCGCAGCCGGAACTGGCGATTGGGCAATTGGAACAGGTGATCCGCGGGCATCTGCCGATCTCGGTGGCGCTGTTGGGGATGGGCGGCGATATGCATACGGCCTCGTTGTTTCCGGGGGCGGATAATCTGGCCAGGGCCTTGGCCGAGGATGCGCCGATCCTGGTGCCGATGCGCCCCGACAGCCAGCCGGATGCCCGCCTGACGCTAAGCGCGCGGGTGCTGAATCAGGCCCTGTCCGTGCATGTTGTGATCACCGGGCAGGATAAGCGCCAGGCCGTTCTGAAAGCGCAGCACCTGCCCGCCGAGACGGCTCCGATTGCGGCATTGCTGGATGCGGCTGTGGTGCATTGGGCACCCTGAAAACGCCTGAAATCAATATGTTCGCCGTACCGATAAGGCTCGTCCTGTGTGGCCCCCGGACGGAAAAGACGTGCAACACCAGAACTGATACTTTCCATCCGAGGGCCGCCGATCCGGCCAATGCGGTTCGGCAAGTTGCCTATTTACTAGGCAAGAACAGGCTAATTGATTCACGTGGATTTGCTTTGCGTAAAGTGATTTTACGTCACGTCATACGGGGGATTTCAAAGCCGGATGGTGCCAAAGTGAAACCTTCGAACTGAAATCCCGGCGAGACCGTGCAGCCTGCCAGCGTCCATGCGCCGGTGCTGCGCGCCGATTGCCAGTGATGCGCGGGCACGATGATCTGCGCAGAGTGTCCGGCCAGCAGATCGGGGCCCAGCAGATGGTCCCGTGCGGGGCCTTGATCCGATTGCGCCATGGACAGAACCAGGGGCGCGCCGGCATAGAAATGCCAGATCTCGGCGGCATCGACTGTGTGCCAGTGGCTGCGCTCATCTGCGCACAGCAGGAAATAGATGCAGGTGCCTGCCGCTCTTTCTTGATCTGCGTCCGCGCTCCAGGTCTGGCGATAATGGCCGCCCTCGGGGTGGGGGCGCAGGTTCAGCTTTTGGATGATTTGCTCTGGTGTCATGGGCCTGGCCTGTGCAGCGCTGTGCAATTCTGTGCCGCCCAAGCAAACCGTATTTCAGGGCAAAGGTCTATCCCGGTTCCGAACTGCGCGCGGGAACAGGCAAGGGGCCCCTGCGGGAGGCCTCTTGCCTGTGGCTGCGCCGCCTTATTCGGCGGGTTCGGCAGCCGTGCCGGTCAGAGCGCCGGCGATCTTTTCAGACACAAAGCCAAACGCGTTGCCCAGCACCAGCGACAGCAGCACCATGGCCGCGGCCGAGATCACCGCCGGCAGCTCGGCCAGGGCGACGCCCGCCAGCAGGCAGAAGGCCGCCGTTGAGGCATAGCCATAGACCGCCGCCGGGATGGTCGCCAGCGCGGGGATATGCGCGCCCAGCACCAGGATGACGACCGACACACCGACAATGCCCGAGGTCACGATGACCGAGCCTCCGACCGTGGCCACCATGAACAGCGCCAGCGCGGCGACGATTACGCCCCAGGTGTGGTTGATTGCGGATTTGACAGCGCCATCGGTGCCGCCTCCGGTATGGTAGAAACTGCCCCAGCCGATGAACAGGGCCCAGACCGACAGGCCATAGGGCGTGCCCAGGCACAGCCAGGTCGCCACGGCGGCCAGAACGCCAATAGAGATCGCCAGAGCGTTGATGAGATTCATGAGTTTTTCCTCCCTAATGTGGTGCGAAAGAGACACGTTTTGAACGTGCCTCTGGTCCGCGCCGAAACCATAGGGGGGCGTTTGTTGCCCTGCGAATGAGACCTTTGTTTATACGACCTCAAAGGGGGTGACTTTTTTGAAAATCTGTTAATGCGCTGAAATGGCTGTGATTTTACGTGTTTACCTCGGGTAAGACTGCGCCGGGTGGGTTTTGGGCTCTCTGACCATTTGGTCGTACGACCCTGCGGTTCGGGCCCCTAGCAGGCGGGAATGCCCATCGCGATCAGCTGTGCGCCGGTCAGATAGTAATACCCCTTATGCAAGTATCGCCCGGTTTTCAGGTACCACTCGGCCAGAGCGTGCGGATAGTGCGCCGCGATGACATGTGACCAGTATTCGAACGCTTTGGGGGGCAGGGGGCGGCCATGGTCTGTCGGGGCATGAAACCCGAACCGGGTCTGGGGAATGACACAGACGGTTTTCGCCCCCAGAAACATGGTGCAGCTGGACAGGCACAGGCGGCCCCGGATCTGGATGGGGGTGCTGTTGGCCGCCAGCCTGGCCATTTCAGCCAGACGTTCGGACACCAGCCCGCCCCGATCGTTCAGGACCACATGATCCTTGGGCTGTGCGGCCCAGGCTTGGTGCGGGCCCGGCCCGTCCGAGGCCGTCAGCAGGGCGCAGACCACGGACAGGCACAGACCGCACCGGATAAAACGATAGAGACGTGATGCCCAACCATGAGCCATAGCGTCACCGGCCAGCGCCCGCATGGGGGCGCCCTTTCTGGTTTTGGTGGATCAAAGAAGTTGTGTGCAGCCTCAGGGTAGCATCGCTTTGTGGCCGAAAAAAGATCGGCGCAGAGTCAGGTTTGTTTCGGCCTTATTGGTGACGTAGGGGAAACATTCGCAGGAATTCCGGCGGGTTGCCGGCGGTTTTCCAACAAAAAACGGCCCGCCAAGGGCGAGCCGTTCTGATTTGGGGCCGAATCGACCCGATTATTTCAGGATGGATGTCCCGGCATATTCGGCGGTTTCGCCCAGCTGCTCTTCGATACGGATCAGCTGGTTGTATTTCGCCAGCCGGTCCGAGCGCGCCAGGCTGCCGGTCTTGATCTGGCCGCAATTGGTGGCCACGGCCAGGTCGGCGATGGTGGCATCCTCGGTTTCGCCCGAGCGGTGCGACATCACATTGGTATACCGCGCGCGGTGGGCCATATCGACGGCCTTCAGCGTTTCGGTCAGGCTGCCGATCTGGTTGACCTTGACCAGCATGGAATTCGCCACGCCCTGCGCGATACCATCGGCCAGACGGGCGGGGTTGGTCACGAACAGGTCGTCGCCGACCAGCTGCACCTTGTCGCCGATCTTGTCGGTCAGGATTTTCCAGCCCTCCCAGTCGTCCTCGGACATGCCGTCTTCGATCGAGATGATCGGGTAATCGGCGCACAGCTAGGCCAGATAGTCGGCGTTTTCTTCCGAGGTCAGCGATTTGCCTTCGCCGACCATCTCATACTTGCCGTCCTTGTAGTATTCGGTCGAGGCGCAATCCAGCGCCAGATAGATGTCCTGACCGGGCTTATAGCCGGCTTTTTCGATCGAGGTCAGGATCAGGTCCAGCGCGGCGCGGGTCGATTCCAGGTTGGGGGCAAAGCCGCCCTCGTCGCCCAGGCCGGTGTTGTGGCCGGCGGCGGTCAGCTCTTTTTTCAGGGTGTGGAACACTTCGGAGCCCATGCGCACGGCTTCGCGGATATTCGCGGCGCTGACCGGCATGATCATGAATTCCTGAATGTCGATGGGGTTATCGGCATGTTCGCCGCCGTTGATGATGTTCATCATCGGCACCGGCAGAACGCGGGCCGAGGTGCCGCCGACATAGCGGAACAGGGGCTGCGCGGTGAAATCGGCTGCGGCCTTGGCGCAGGCCATGGACACGCCCAGAATGGCGTTGGCGCCCAGGCGGGCTTTGTTGGGGGTGCCGTCCAGCTCGATCATGGCGGCGTCGATGGCGACTTGTTCAGTCACGTCGAACCCGACCAGAGCCTCGGCGATCTCGCCGTTCACGGCAGCGACGGCTTCCAGCACGCCCTTGCCCATGTAGCGCGATTTGTCGCCGTCACGTTTTTCCACGGCCTCGTGTGCGCCGGTCGAGGCGCCCGAAGGCACGGCGGCGCGGCCCAGGGTGCCGTCTTCCAGAATCACGTCCACCTCGACGGTGGGGTTGCCGCGGCTGTCCAGAATCTCGCGCGCGTGAATGTCGATAATGATGCTCATTGGGTCGGTTCCCTTTTGAAAAAGCCGTTTGAGCGCGCTTGTAGAGCGCCTGACCTCGGGTGAAAAGACCCTCAGGCCGACGTTTGCGATAACGCGCCCGGATTGAGACGATTTATGCCGTCGCAGAGGGCGCAACCTGTCGCGCCAGCCGCCGTTCGCGCAGGAACGCATACAGCCCCGAGGCCACGATCAGCGCCGATCCGGCATAGGTCAGCAGGTCTGGGCGCTCTGCGAAAACCAGCATCCCCAGCGCCATGGCAAAGATCAGGCGGGTATAGCGGAAGGGCGTGATCACCGCCGCATCCCCCGTGCGCGTGGCGATTACGATAGACAGATAGCCCGACACGCCCACCACCAGCGCGCCCAGCATATAGCCGATCTGAGGCCCATCCATGGCCAGCGCCCTGTCCGATTGCATCAGCAGCGCCACCGGGCCAACAAAGATCAGCGCGCCGAACCCGTGCATACTGACCACAAGCGAGGACATCTCGGGCGGCAGTTTGCGCGCGATCAGGTCGCGCACGGCAATCGCCGCCACCGCCCCCAGCACCAGCAGCGAGGACGGGTTGAACCCCTCCAGCCCCGGACGGATGATCAGCAGCACCCCGGCAAAGCCCAGCAGAATCGCGCTCCAGCGCCGCCAGCCGACATGTTCGCCCAGAAACAGCGCCGCCCCCAGGGTGATCGCCAAAGGCGTGGCCTGAAACACCGCTGCCGTAATGGACAGATCCACCCGCGACAGGGCCGTGATAAAGAAGAACGCGGCAAAGCCCTCGGACAGGGTGCGGATCAGCAGTGTGCGGCTTTCCAGCAGCGGCCGGAACAGGGGCTGGCCCCGGCGCCAGGCCGCCAGCCCAAAGGCCAGCGCCCCGCCCAGCCCCAGCAGAAACAGGATCTGCCCCGTGGGCAGGTCCATGGTCAGAGATTTGATCAGCATGTCCTCGATCGCAAAAGCCGCCATCGAAAATAGGATCAGCAGAATCCCGCGCAGATTGGTCATTGTTTTCGTCCCGTCGCTCTGTTCCTGCCTTAGAGCGGCAAACGGGGCGGGGCAAGCATCCGTGAACGCCCCCCGTAATGTTACGGCATCAGTCCTTTTTCAGCGGAACGCCGTAAAGTTCCAGCTTGTGCCCCTTCAACTGATAACCCAGCTTGGCGGCGATCTTTTCCTGAAGCGCCTCGATTTCGGGGTCGCAGAATTCGATGACCTGCCCGGTCGAGACGTCGATCAGATGATCGTGGTGCTCGCGCTCGGCGTCCTCATAGCGGGCGCGCCCGTCCCCGAATTCCAGTTTCTCCAGAATGCCCGATTCTTCGAACAGTTTGACCGTGCGATAAACCGTGGCCAGGGATATGCCCGCATCCCGCGCCGAGGCCCGGTTATACAGTTCCTCGACATCCGGGTGATCTGCCGATTCTTCCAGCACAGCCGCAATGATCCGGCGCTGGCCGGTCATACGCAGGCCGATGGCCTCGCATCGGGATGTGATCGTGTCGGTCATGGTGCGTCCTTTTTGCCGTAGTTTTACCGGGGCGCGCGTGGGTTTTCCAGATGGTTTTGCCGGCGGGGGTGTGGCTGTTAACTTGACAGAAGGAATATCGGATATATCTTATATCACGCATCGCACCAAGGAGGGTCAGATGCTCAAGGAGAATATGATTTCGATTACCGATCTGGATCAGGCAGATGGCGGGCTGGAAATGCTGCGCCTGTCGCCCGATGCCATCGCGCAGCCGATCCATCTGGACGGGGGCGCGCGCACGGATGTGCCGCTGATCATGGGCGAGGTCATGCTGCTGGCCAATACCGGCACCGATCCGCGCCTGCTGGAGGTCATCTCGCGCGTGCTGAGTAAAGGGCAGGATCTGCTGGAACGGCGCAATGAGGCCGCGATGGAACGCTATATCGAGGCCGCTTTGGATTTCGTGCCCATGGCGCGAGCCGATGCCCTGCTCAGCGAGGCGCGGGCCGATTTTCGCGCGCGGTTCCTGCAAACCGTGCCCTGCCTGACCAGCGCGGATGTGCATCGTATTGGCGGCGCGCGCGGATCCAACAAATCTCAGCGGGCGGCGCGTCTGAAAACCCAGGGGAAGGTCTTTGCCGTGCGCTATAGCGGGCAGGATTATTTCCCGGCCTTCCAGTTTGATGACGACGGGCAGCCCTATCCGGTGATGGCCGCGCTGCTACGCGCCTTGCCCAAGACCTGGAGCCCCTGGGAAATCGGTGCCTGGTTTGCGCAGCGCAATTTCACGCTGGATGGGGCGGTGCCGCGCGATTTGGTGGCCTCGGCCGATGCACGCCTGATACCGGCGGCTCAGGCGGCGGAAGAGCGGGCCATTGGCTGATCGCGGCACGCTGGCGGATGCAATTTTAGAGCCGCTGCCCCCAGGGACGCGGCTGACTCGCGTGCATGACAGTGGTTTTGGCGCGGTTCAGTTCAATCCCTGCATGGGCAAGAAGACGCGCTTTGCCCCGCTGGAAGAGCGCGGCTGTATCCCCAGCCTCTATGCCGGGCACAGCCTGCGCGCCGCCCTGGCCGAAACCGTCCTGCATGACCTGTACCCCGACGACCCGATGGCCACCGTGCGCGAGTCGGATCTGCTGGGGGTGTCGGTCTCAGAGATCGAGCTGACACGGCCCCTGCGGATGATCCGTCTGGATACGTTTGGCATGGGGGCCATGGGGCTGAAAACGGCCGATCATTTTGGCATCGGGCCGGGCGTCTACGCCCGTTGCCGCCGTCTGGCGCAGGATCTGTATCGCGCGCATCCGCAGGCCGAGGGGCTGATGTGGATGTCGGTGCGCGATAACTCGCAATGGTCCTATGTGTTCAATGGCGACCGGGTACAGCAGGGGGCAGCGCCGGGTCTGGCCAGACGCAGTGAAGAGCCGCTGCGCCTCAAGGGCCCCGCCTTCGAAGCCGTCCTGCGGGCGCTGCGCGAGATGCGGATCGGGCTGCCCTGATCGCGAATTCCCTTGACTTTTGCACTGCGGCAACCCATGTGCTGCGCCCAGAGGCGTCCTCTGCCGCGTGAGCAGGGCATCAGACGGGCAAATGGCCCGAAGCCAGCGGGGCGCCACACCGATTTCCCAAAATCACGCGTGGGATTGGCCGTATGGCGGCGGGACGGCACGAGGCCCCCCGCAGCGACCAACGGCAACCTGCGATCCCAACGGGCCGATGCCCGTGGGCAAAGGTCTTTGCATTTTGCGGGGCCAGAAAGACAAGTTTGTGAACCAATTCGAAATGATGGGCCTTGCGCCCAAGCTTGCTGCGCGGATCGAGACGCTGGGCCTGACCGAGCCTACCCCGATCCAGTCGCGCGCCATTCCTCTGGCGCTGGAGGGCAAGGACGTGATGGGCCTGGCCCAGACCGGCACCGGCAAAACCGCCGCCTTTGGCCTGCCCCTGATCGAACTGCTGTCCGGCCAGGGCAAACCCGAACCCAAAACCGTGCGTGGCCTGGTGCTGGCGCCCACCCGCGAGCTGGCCAAGCAGATCAGCGACAGCCTGCGCGATTTCACCGAAGGCACCCCGATGAAGGTGGGGCTGGTTGTGGGCGGGGCCTCGATCAGTGCGCAGGTCAAACGTCTGCAACGCGGCACCGATATTCTGGTGGCCACCCCCGGCCGCCTGATTGACCTGATGGAGCGCAAGGCGCTGCTGCTGGAGGACACCAAATTCCTGGTACTGGACGAGGCCGACCAGATGCTGGACCTGGGCTTTATCCACGCCCTGCGCCAGATCGCGCGGATGCTGCCCGAGCAGCGCCAGACCATGCTGTTCTCGGCCACCATGCCCAAACAGATGGCAGAAATCGCCGAGACCTATCTAAGCAACCCCCAGCGCGTGCAGGTGAACCCTCCGGGCAAGGCCGCCGATAAGATTGATCAATGCGTGCACTTCATCGCCAAGGCGGAAAAGACCAACCTGCTGATCGAACTGCTGGCCGCGCACAAGGACGAACGCACCGTCGTTTTCGGCCGCACCAAACACGGGATGGAACGTCTGGCCCGTCAGTTGGGCAAAGCCGGGTTCGCCGTTGAATCCGTGCATGGCAACAAAAGCCAGGGCCAGCGTCAGCGCGCGATCACCGCGTTCCGCTCGGGCGAGGCAAAGGTTCTGGTGGCCACCGATGTGGCGGCGCGCGGGCTGGATATTCCGGACGTCAAGCACGTCTATAACTATGAGCTGCCCAACGTGCCGGAAAACTATGTGCACCGCATTGGCCGCACCGCGCGGGCGGGTAAGGACGGCAAGGCGATCGCCTTCTGCGCTCCCGATGAAATGGGCCAGCTGAAAGACATTCAGAAGGTGATGAAACTGTCGATCCCGGTGGCCTCGGGGCGGGCGTGGGAACCGATGGAGCCCGCAGGCAAACAGGGCGGTAACCGGCGCCGCGGTGGCAAACCCGGCGGGCCGGGGGGCAAACCGGCTGGCGCTGCGGGGGGTAAACCCGGCGGCAAACCCTTCCGCCGCCGCAAGGGGCCATCGCAGAAACGCTCGGCGCGCAAGAACGCGGCCTGAAATACGGCCTGAGATACGCCCTGAAAAGGCTAGAGCACCAGCTCTCCTTGCATTGTCAGAACGGCCGCACCGGAAACGGTGACGGCCGTTCCTTCTGTCTGCAAGCCAATGACGCTGGGGCGGCCCATATCCTCGCCCTGGTGCAGCGTCAGGATTTGCGCCTGGCCGGACAATTGCGCCAGAAGCGCGGCCAGAGTCGCCGCCGCGCTGCC